>CAZKKW010000051.1:5715-14988 GCA_964553335.1 uncultured Hyphomicrobiales bacterium
GCGGCGGCGGTGGTAATGGGAACAACCCACCACCTGACCTCGAAGAGATGCTTCGCAAAGGTCAAGACCAGTTGAAACAAGTATTACCCGGCGGCGGTGGTGCATCCAACTTCATGCTTGGCGGTATCATTCTTATCGCGGCTTTTGGTTTGTGGTTGATGCAATCATTTTACACCATCCAGCCAAACCAGCTCGGCGTAGAGCTTGTTTTTGGTAAGCCAAAGCAAGAAATTTCAGGACAGGGTCTTCACTTCCATTTCTGGCCAGTTGAATCTGTTGAGACTGTTCAAGTGACGGAAAACCGCATCACGATTGGCGGCACATCGGCACGTGGCGGAACAGCTGCTGCTGGTCTTATGCTTTCAGGCGACCAGAATATGGTTGAAGTTGAATTTGCCGCTCTTTGGCAGGTCAATGATGCAGGTGCTTTTTTGTTCAATGTACAAGACCCGCAAGAAATGGTGACGAAAGTTGCTGAAAGCGCGATGCGTGAGATTGTTGGACGTCGTCCGGCGCAAGACATCTTCCGTGACAATCGTGCGTCGATTTCTGAGGAAGTACGTGCGATTACGCAATCAACTCTTGAGAGCTATGGCACTGGTATTCAAATCAACCGGATCACAATCGAAAACGTGGCACCGCCGCGTGAAGTTGCTGACGCGTTTGACGAAGTGCAGCGGGCTGAGCAAGACGAAGATCGTTTTGTTGAAGAAGCCAATCGCTATTCAAACCAAAAACTGGGTGCAGCCCGTGGTGATGCCGCGCAAGCACGTGAGACGGCTGCTGGTTACAAGAAGCGCATTGTTGAAGAAGCAACCGGTGAAGCAGCACGTTTCGTCTCTGTCTATGACGAATACGCAAAGGCACCTGATGTAACGCGCAAGCGTTTGTTCCTTGAAACAATGGAGCGTGTGCTTCGTAGTTCAAACAAAGTTATTTTGGGCAGTGAAGGTGCAGGTGGCCAAGGTGTCGTTCCTTATCTTCCGCTTCCAGAAATTGAAAAACGTGCCCGTGGCGCGAATACAGGAGGTCAGTAATCATGGCTAATCGTCTCCCTTTAATCCTTGGCGGTTTTCTGATTATCGCTTTCATTATCTACTCATCTGTCTTCGTGGTGAATGAGCGGGAACAAGCTCTTGTGCTTCGCTTTGGTGAAATCAAACGCCAGATCAAAGAACCGGGTCTTTATTTCAAAGTACCAACCAACATCGTTGATACGGTGCAGGTTCTTGAAGACCGTTTGCTTCGCTTGGACCTTGAAGACATCACACTTCAAGTTTCTGGTGGTAAGTTCTACGTTGTGGACGCTTTCGTTGTGTACCGCATCGATGACCTTCGCCTGTTTAGAGAGCGGGCTGCGGGTAACATTCTTCAAGCTGAGAGCTTGCTTCGTACCCGTTTGAACGATGGTCTTCGTGACGTTTATGGTCGTCGCGGTTTTGAGGCAGCATTGTCTGAAGAACGTAATGCGATGATGGCGGAAGTTCGTGACCTTCTATTTGGTCAGGTGAATTCATTCGGCATGAAAGTTGTTGATGTTCGCGTTCGTCGTACTGATTTGACCCCAGAAGTTTCTGATCAAACATTTGCTCGTATGTCGGCAGAACGTTTGGCAGAAGCTGAAAGACTGCGTGCGCGTGGTCGTGAGGCTGAGCAACGCATTAAAGCGGTTGCTGACCGTCAAGCTATTGAGATTGTAGCTGAGGCAAACCGTGACGCAGAAATCCTCCGTGGTGAGGGCGATGCTGAACGCAACCGTCTATTTGCTGAAGCCTTTGGTCGTGACCCTGAGTTCTTTGAGTTTTACCGCTCAATGAGTGCTTATGAAAAAGCGCTACAAGACACAGGCACAACGCTTGTTCTGTCTCCAGACTCAGAATTCTTCCGCTTCTTCCAAGATGATGGCGGCGCTAAAAAGTAAGACATTAAAAGGGTATCGCGATGACGGATTTAGTTGTTGGCATCGCGATTGCCTTGGCGTTAGAGGGAATTTTTTATGCTCTCTTTCCTGACCAGATGAAAGCAATGATGGCGCAGTTGTTGACTGCGCCATCGTCGTCTTTAAGAACTGGCGGCGTTATCGCTCTTGCCATTGGTGTGTTTATCGTCTGGTTGGTTCGCAGCTAATTGGCCTTGAACTATTTGACCATTTTGAGCCAAATAAAATATTTTTTTATCAAATACCCGTTATAGGACATTGATCTGTTTGCTGTTTAAGCTCATGTTAGATTCAAAGAATTCTAATATGGAGTACCCCCTTTGGTCCGTGTCCGTGCAGTTCGCAAAAACAACCGCCTTTACGCACAATTGATCAGCCTTTTTGTTGCGATCGCTTTGATGATTGCAGGCTCCATATCGTTTGCAAAAGCGCATGATGGACCAGCGTCCGTCGCAGATCTTGCAGAAAATGTTCTGGATGCAGTGGTGAATATTTCTATTGTTCAAGGCAACAGCGGAACAAGACCACGGCGTAACACCAGACCAAGTCCAGCGCCAGACCTGCCCTCAGCACCGGATGGTTCTCCTTTTGAAGAATTTTTCGATGATTTCTTCAAGCAACAGCAACAAGAAGGTGAGGGTGGCCGCGGTCGTCGTGCACGTGGGCAAGGGTCTGGTTTTGTGATTGATCCTGAGGGTGTGATCGTCACCAATAATCATGTGATTGAAGGCGCTTCTGAAATCATTATTGATTTCAACGACGGCAGCAAACTGAACGCGGAATTGGTGGGGACTGACGCTAAAACTGATTTGGCTGTGCTGCGTGTAAAAGCCGACAAACCGCTGCCATATGTAAAACTTGGTTCTTCAGATGACGCCCGCGTTGGTGATTGGGTTATGGTGATTGGTAATCCGTTTGGCCTCAACAGCTCTGTGTCTGTCGGCATCATCTCAGCCCGCAACCGTGATATTCAATCTGGCCCTTATGATAATTACATCCAGACGGATGCTGCGATCAACCAAGGTAACTCGGGTGGACCACTGTTTGATAAGAACGGCGATGTGATTGGTGTTAATACCGCGATCTTCTCCCCTTCAGGTGGCGGTTCTGTTGGTATTGGTTTTGCCGTACCAAGTGATACAGCGCGCTCGGTTGTTTCCCAGCTCCTAGAGTTTGGTGAAACCCGTCGTGGTTGGTTGGGTGTCAATATTTTGCATGTAACGGACGAGCTTGCTGAAAGCATTGCCCTTGGAAAAGCACGCGGTGCGATGGTTTCTGCTGTTACAGCTGCTGGCCCTGCTGAAAAAGCGGGTCTGTTATCAGGTGACGTTGTCATCAAATTTGATGGCCGCAATGTCCGCGTTATGCGGGACCTTCCGCGCATGGTGGCTGACACGCCTGTCGGCAAGGAAGTGGAAGTCACCGTTTTCCGTGATGGCAAAGAGGTGGAGTTAAAGGTCAACCTTGGTCGCTTGGAAGAAGACGAAAACGTTACTTCTGCTGATGATGGCAAGACGGATGAAAAGCCGAAAGAAGCAAAGCCAGAAGATGGCGTGGTTCTTCAGCTTGGCATGAGCTTTGAACAACTTGATGATGGTTTGCGTGAAAAGCTGAAAATTGCAAAGACTGTTGAAGGTGTCGTTATTTCGGCTGTCCAATCAGGGTCTCAAGCAGAAGAAAAAGGCGTTGCAGTTGGCGATGTTGTTCGCGAACTGAGCCAATCAGAGATTAAAAAGCCTGAGGATGTTAAAGCGCGTCTTGCAGCCCTCAAAGAAGCAGACCGCCGCGCTGCTTTGTTCTTGCTTGAAAATAAAGCAGGCGAACTGCGTCTCGTTGCCGTCCGCCTTGATGACTAGCTTTAGCGAATGAAGTCGTCCTTGCTATACCCTTGAAGGTATAACAGGGCGGTCAGATCGCCATGGTTGATTGCCATATCAGCTGCTGCCGCGACCTTTGGTTTTGCGTGAACCGCAACGCCTGAGCCAGCAAGCTCAATCATACCAAGATCATTAGCACCATCACCAATCGCCATAACGTCGCTTGGCGCGAGGCCTTTCATGGCGCAAATTTCTTCAAGTGCTGTCACCTTTGCAGCTGATCCAAGAATGGGATCAGCAACGGTGCCTGAGAGTTGATTGCCGTCAACTCCCAATGTGTTGGCGCGATTTTCGTCAAAGCCTAACATTGCGGCAATGCGTGCGGTGAACATCGTAAAGCCGCCGGATACAAGCGCTGTGTAGCCGCCATTCGCTTTCATGGTTTGAACCAGTTCACGACCGCCTGTGCGAAGGGTGATTTTATCGCGCACCACCTCGTCAATGATGCTGAGGTCAAGACCTTTTAAAAGGCCAACTCGTTCACGTAGGGCAGGATCAAATTCAATCTCCCCGCGCATGGCACGGGCCGTAATGTCAGAGACTTTATCTTTAATGCCGACAGCATCCGCGAGTTCATCAATACACTCTTGCTCGATCATGGTGCTGTCCATGTCGGCAATGAGGACAGATTTTTGCCGTCCTTTTATGAATTGAATAGCCATGTCGATGCGTTGTTGATCCAGTTGAGGGGCAATCAATGCGGCGTGAGTTGCTTCCTCTTCATTCACCGCAATATCACAGGCCACGCCTTCTGCGAGCTGCTGCACATCAACCTTGCGGCCTAAATGGTCGGCAAGGGCGTTTATTGTGCGATCTGTTATTTGCCGCTGGTCAGGATGTGATATGAGGGTGATGACGTGAGTTTGTTGAGACATGGGATTTGCTTGTTTTGGGAGAGTTGGGAGAAGAACGTGCCGTTTTGATAGCCGGACCGACCGCGAGCGGCAAGTCCTCCTTGGCACTAAGTTTGGCCAATGCAGCATTAAAGGCGGGTCGTGAGCCTGTTATTTTGAATGCTGACAGCATGCAGGTCTATCGCGAATTGCATATTATATCGGCGAGACCATCGGCAGATGATGAAGCTTTAATGCCGCATAAGCTTTATGGGTTTGTGGCAGCAAGCGAGGCTTATAATACGGGGCGTTGGCTTGATGATATTGGGGCAGAACTCAGTACTCTACCTGAAAAAAAACTGCCGATCATCGTCGGCGGTACAGGGCTTTATTTTAAAGCGCTGACTGAAGGTTTTGCTGTGATGCCGACCGTACCAGATGATGTGCGCACAGAGCTGCGTGATCAGTTGGAACAGGAAGGGGCGGCAGCGCTCCACGCATATCTTGCAACGTTAGACCCGCAAACGGCTGAAAATTTGAAACCTTTGGATAGCCAACGCATTTTGCGTGCATTGGAGATCGTCAAAGTTTCGGGGCGCTCTATTCGTGATTATCAATCGGAGGCTCAATCTAACCCACTTTTGGATGCAGCAACTTGCAGAAAGATCGTTGCCTTGCCTGATCGTGCAGCCCTTTATCAACGCATCGAAGAACGTTTTGACGGCATGGTGGCTGCTGGTGGGCTTGAGGAAGTTGAGGCATTACAAGCTCTTAAACTTGATACGTCTCTGCCTGCGATGAAAGCGATCGGCGTGCCGCAGTTTATTGATCATTTGTCGGGCGAACGTTCAATAGAAGATGCAATAGACAATGCAAAACAAGAGTCTAGGCGTTATGCGAAGCGGCAAATGACATGGATGCGTAATCAAATGGATAATAGTTGGGAGCGGATCAATACATTCCAAATATAAGTTCTTTTATTCTAGTAATTCTTACCTATTGTATAGTTAGTAAATCTGTGCATACTTTCCCTTGCGGTGGATTGATTTTTTAACATCGTCAAAGGGTAGAGTAATGAGAGTAATTATTACGAGTTTGGCTCTAATGTTGAGCCTATTTATTACACCTGCTTTTGCGGCCCGTGTGGAAGCAAAGGTAGATTTGTCACAGCAGAAAATGCACGTCTATAAGGGCGGCAAACTAAAGTACACATTCAAGATTTCATCCGGTAAACAAGGTTTCCGCACACCAACTGGTCGTTGGGGTGTGACACGCATGCACCGCAAGTATTATTCGCGTAAATATCACGGTGCGCCAATGCCGAATTCGATCTTCTTTTATCGCGGTTATGCAATCCACGGAACTAATAAAGTAAGCCGTTTGGGTCGCCCTGCGTCACACGGTTGCATTCGCTTGGCACCTGGCAATGCCCGTGCATTGTTTAATCTTGTACAAGCAAATGGACGCAAGAACTTCCGCGTTTCCATTCGCCACTAAGGTCTCGCTTTTTAAGCTTGGCACTCTTTTGTAATGAGTTCTTTATAGAGTGCTTGAAGGCGCTGGGTCATTGGTCCAGCGCCTTTCTTATTGCCAATTGGCTTGCCGTCAATTTCTGCGACAGGCGTTTGTGCGCCAAAGGTGCCGGTTAAAAACGCTTCATCAGCGCCATACGTATCAAACAGTGAATAGTTGCGTTCAAGCACGGGAATGTCGTTGGCGCGGCATAGGTCGATGATCTTCTGACGGGTGACACCGTTCATGCAGTAATCACCGGTAGACGTCCAAACCTCGCCCTTGCGCACAATGAAGAAATTGCAGGCATTGGTGGTGTTCACAAAGCCATGCGGGTCAAGCATCAGCCCTTCATCAGCCCCTGCTTGTTCTGCCTGCAAGCAAGCAATCACGCAGTTCAATTTTGAATGCGAATTATATTTTGCATCTTGGCTCATGGGTAGGCCGCGCACTTGTGGCACGGTTGCCAGACGAATGCCCGTTTTATGCAAGGCTTCAATTGGTTTTGAATGCTCCATAATAATGACGACTGTCGGGCCAGTTTGTGAAAGGCTTGGATGTTGAAAGGGCTTCACCTTGGTGCCGCGCGTCACCATGAGGCGGCAATGAACATCGGTGGTCATGCCATTAGAATCAGTAAGACGTTGCAGCGCGTCAGCCATTTCTGCACGGCTCATGCCGATATCAAGACTAACGGCTTTACAGCTTTCATAAAGCCGGTCCATGTGGTCATCAAAGAACGCCCAGCGCCCATTATACAGCCGCATGCCTTCCCACATTCCGTCGCCCAGTAGAAATCCAGAATCGTAGACGGAAACCTTCGCCTCATCGCGGTGGACAATATCGCCGTTGACAAATATTTTGATATCGCGATTTCGTTGGTCTTCCTCAGAAGAATGCGTAGTGTGGTTGTCAGTCATTTTTGAAGAAAGTCTCCGTTGTGACGAAAATCATAGCCATGTGGTCAGGTCCACGCAATCTATCAACTGCAATGATGCGGTCTTTTGGTGCGCGAAATGATTGCAGTGCGATGGACGAACCGTTTTATGCGGCCTATCTAAGTGCCACGGGTTTGAAGCATCCGCTTTATCAAGAGATTATCGATGATGGTTTGATCAACCCTGCTGATGTGGTGACGCATTGCCTTGGTGTGAGTGACATGCCGATCTCTTATCAAAAACACATGTGTCATCACATGATTGAAGGCTTTCCGCTTGATTGGTTGGATCAAGTGACGAACGTATTCTTGTTGCGCGAACCTGCGCGTGTTTTGGCAAGTTATGTGGTGAAGATGGAGACGGTGTCAGCCCTCGATATAGGCTTTCCGCAGCAACGTGCATTGATGGATAGGGTTATCGATGGCGGCGGTACGCCGATTGTTGTGGAGGCGTCAGATATTCGCCGCAACCCGCGAGAAATGCTTGAAGCCTTGTGTGATGCGGTTGGTATCCCGTTCGATCCTGCCATGTTGTCATGGGAGGCGGGCGAGCGAGAGGAAGACGGGGTTTGGGCGAAGCATTGGTATGATGTGGTTTGGAAATCGACAGGCTTTGCGCCTGCTGAGACGAGCCCCTTGCCGTCCTTGCCTGAGCATCTTTCAGCTATTGAGGCTGAAGTAATGCCAGACTATGAGTTTATGCGCTCGCATTGTTTGAGCGTATAGCTATTAAAACCAAAATCAATCGACCTTGATCACCATTTTGCCAAAACTTTTACCGAGCAACAGATCATTGAATGCTGATGGTGCATTTTCAAGCCCGTTTACCACCTGCTCTTTGTAGGTGACCTTGCCTTCTTTCAGCCAAGCCGACATATCTTTGACGAAGGCTTTGTAGTCATCCTTGCCGAAATTATCGAAGATGATGAAGCCTTGCATTTTGACCTTCATACGAAGGATTGCGCCCATAATGGCGGGGCTGAAATCTGGACCTTCTGGAAGGCCTGTTAAATTGTACCAAGCCACGACGCCACAAACAGGAATGCGGGCGAAGGCGTTGAGGAGGGGAAGGACTGCAAACAGAACTTTGCCGCCGACATTTTCCCAATAGACATCAATCCCGTCAGGGCAGGCGGCTTTGAGCTGGGCTGCAAAGTCGTCAGCTTTGTGATCGAGACAAACATCAAAGCCGAGATTATCGACCACATGGGCGCATTTTTCTGCACCACCTGCGATACCCACAACACGGCATCCTTTGATCTTCGCAATCTGCCCAACGGTTGCACCAACGGGGCCACTGGCAGCCGCCACCACAACGGTCTCGCCTTCTTTGGGTTCACCAATGTTCAAAAGGCCAGCGTGGGCTGTAAAACCCGGCATACCCATAATGCCCAAAGCCCAGCTTGGGTTTTCTGGTGACTTGCCAAGGTTTATCACCTCAGTGCCATTGGAGACCGCATAGTCCTGCCAACCACTGCCGCTTAAAACGTAATCGCCCGTTTCATAGCCATCTAGGTTGGAGGCCACCACTTGCGCGACCACTTGGCCCGTCATCACTTCATCAATTTTGACAGGCTCAGCGTAAGACTTCGCATCATTCATTCGCCCGCGCATGTAAGGGTCGAGCGATAGGTAACAGGTGCGCAGCAACATCTCACCATCAGTAGGCGAGGGGATATCGACCTCTTCTAACCGCAATGTGTCTGCATTGGGCAACCCATGCGGACGTTCTGCAAGGACGATACGGCGGTTGGTTTTAGTTGATTGGGACATGACAGACATTCATAAAAGTGGAACGGGCAACGAAGCTATCTAACGAGGATGGTAGCGGCCATGCAAGGATTTCTTTGCTTGCCCTAGCTATTCCAAACCACCTTACCTCTTGACACATATCAGTTGCCCGCTTACTCATTCTAATAGTGATAAATTTAGGTTGAGATGATGACCAAAATTCTACTCGTGGTGATGAAGCACAGTGCCGGAGACGCAGTCTAAGCGTCTCGGATAGGTACTGTGCGGCAAATAGGCTCCCAAAGGGGGCCTTTTTTATTGCCGTTTTGTCGCATGATAGAGCTTGGAATTTTCGCTCAACAACGCTAGGAAAGCCGTTAAGCTAGGGCCGATGGAGAAGATTATGAGTGCCGACAAGACAACTGACGCGATAAAAGCAGGAGC
>CAZKKW010000052.1:0-14582 GCA_964553335.1 uncultured Hyphomicrobiales bacterium
TTGCGTGAAGGCGATATAACAAAGGTTTTGATGGTTGCAAAGCGAAATATTGAAATGGGTTCAAAAAAAACAAACAACTGATCAAATTGGTTCAATTTGTTTTTTTATTCAGCTGTTTAGGTCTTGTCAGAAATAGGTGAACCTGACTGCCTTACTACAAAGAAGCACGTTATCGGCAAAACAGTCAGGGTTGTTCACTTATAGATTAAACAGTGCACCCAGTTTTTTTGATGCATCGTCGTTCAACCAGTTTTTCCAAACATCCGAATAGGTTGTAAGGTAGTGAGCGGCGGCTTCATCGGCGGAAGCTTTGTTGTCTTCCTTCCATGCGAGAATTGTCCCCATTTGCTCATTGGTAAAGCTTACTTTGCTCATAAACTCTTTGATGTCTGGGTGTGACTTGCCAAATGAAGCAGATACAACCGTCGTCACGATGCTTTTTGGATAGGCCCCAACAAATGGCGTTGCGCAATCTTCCTTGCTGTTGCAGGCATGACCTTCTGCGTTGTGTTCGCCCAGATCGACCAGTGTCATTGGGTATTTACCAAGGATTGATGTTGGTGCCCAGTAGTAGCCGAACCAAGGTGCTTTCGCAGCGAATGCTGAACCGATAGAGGCGGCCAGTGTTTCACCCGAACCGTGGATGAAGTTCTCGATGCCGTTTTCCTTCAACTTGGCACCAAGCGCCATATTGGTGTTGACGACTTGGCATGTCCAACCAACAGGGCAGTTGTGGAAACGACCACCAACAAGTTCTGGATTTTTGATAATGCCGTCAATCGTTGCGAGTTCTGGGTGCTTCTCAAGCAGATAGTTTGGAACCCACCAACCCTCAACGCCTCCGTCTGAGAGAACTTCAACAAGCTCTTCGATCTTTTTGTCTTTGATCAATGGCTCGTAAGCAGGCGCTGCGTTTGTCCAAATTTCGGTTAGAATATCAGGTTCACCCGTCTCAGAGACAGATGCGAGGGCAGGCGTGCTTGCTGATGGGACAATCGTGAGTTTGCAGCCATATCCTTGTTCCAATATGAATTTGGATACTGCGGTTACAACCCGTGCTGAATCCCAGTCCATTTCGGTGATTGAAACCTCGCCGCAAGCAGCATGTGCTTGTGAGCCAAAAGCGAACATTGAGCCAACAAAAGCGCCGGCATAAAGTGTTTTTCTTAAAGACATCGTATCTCCCTAAATCGTTGTGTGCGTTTAGTCGTAAGCTATACTTGCGCGTGTGAGTAGTAATGACAAGCGCACTTATTCTATTGCCTGCAGAAAGATGCAGAAAATAACAGTTAGAAATTCAAATGTACTAATGATTTAAAACGACGTTGTTAAATATCAAGATCATCAACGAATTCAGCGTTTTCCTGAATGAAGTTGAAGCGCGCTTCTGGTTTGTTGCCCATGAGGCGATTGACGGCGTCGGCTGTTTCGCCATCAGCATGGTCAACGATTTCAACACGCAGTAAGGTGCGTTTGCTTGGGTCCATGGTGGTTTCTTTAAGTTGGGCTGGCAGCATTTCGCCAAGACCCTTAAAGCGACCAATGTCTATTTTGCCACGACCATTGAATTCTTTTTCCAGCAATTCGTCTTTATGCATGTCATCGCGGGCATAAAGCGTTTTTCCGCCTTGGCTGATGCGGTAAAGGGGAGGGACCGCCATGAACAAGTGGCCATTGCGCACAAGGTCCGGCGTTTCTTGGAAGAAGAAGGTGATGAGCAGTGAGGCGATGTGCGCCCCATCCACGTCCGCATCGGTCATGATAATGACGCGCTCATAACGAAGGTCTTCTTCGCGGTATCTGGAGCCTGTGCCACAACCCAGCGCTTGCATGAGGTCAGTGAGCTGTTGGTTGCTTGCAAGCTTGTCGCGGCCCGCATTGGCAACGTTCAAGATTTTACCGCGCAGGGGCAGGATCGCTTGGTTCTTCCGGTTGCGGCCTTGCTTGGCAGAACCACCCGCAGAATCGCCCTCCACGATGAAGATTTCAGAGCCAGCCGCAGAGTTTTGGCTACAGTCTGCAAGTTTGCCAGGAAGACGAAGTTTGCGAACGGCTGACTTGCGGTTGATTTCGCGCTCTTGGCGACGTTTCAACCGTTCTTCAGCCCGATCAATCACCCATTCCAACAATCTGTTTGCTTGATTAGGGGAGCCTGTGAGCCAATGGTCGAATTGGTCGCGTACAGCGTTTTCAACGATGCGGCTTGCTTCTGTCGTGGCGAGCTTATCTTTGGTCTGGCCAACGAACTCAGGTTCGCGCACGAAGACGGAGAGCATGGCAGCACTTGAGGTCATAATGTCATCACTGGTGATGAGAGAACCCTTTTTATTGCCAGTTAGTTCTGCGTAGTTTTTTAACCCTCGAAGCAATGTGGTGCGAAGGCCGGTCTCATGGGTGCCGCCTTCAGGTGTTGGGATGGTGTTGCAGTAGGAATTGACATAGCCGTCACCTGCAAACCAAGCAACAGCCCATTCAACAGCGCCATGACCGCTTACTTTAGGCGTTTTGCCTGCGAATGGTTCGTCGATCACTTTCTTCTCGCTGCCAAGCTTTTCTGACAAGAAGTCTGCCAAACCGCCGGGGAAGTGAAAGGTTGCTTTTTGAGGTGTTGGGTCATTGTCGCCCAATCGTTCGGGCGCACAGGTCCAACGAATTTCAACACCGCCAAACAAATAGGCTTTAGATCGCGTCATCCGCATGAGGGTTGCGGGCGAGAACTTAGCGCGTGGTCCAAATATCTCAGCATCAGGATGGAACAACACCTTGGTGCCACGGCGGTTATGCACCGGACCTAGGTTTTCGATGCCGCCCTCAGCAATACCGCGCGAGAAGGTTTGTCGGTAGAGGGTTTTGTTACGGGCAACTTCAACGACCAAGCGGTCAGAAAGCGCATTAACAACGGAAATACCAACACCATGCAAACCGCCTGAGGTTTCATAAACGTTGGAATCAAACTTACCACCCGCATGAAGCGTGGTCATGATGACTTCGAGCGCAGACTTGTCTTTGAATTTTGGATGCGGGTCGATTGGAATGCCGCGACCGTTATCAGTGATGGAGAGAGAGCCATCATCATGAAGCTCAACTTCAATCCAGCTTGCGTGACCCGCGACGGCCTCATCCATTGAGTTGTCGATAACTTCGGCAAATAGGTGATGTAGCGCTTTTTCGTCTGTGCCACCAATATACATGCCCGGACGACGGCGAACGGGTTCCAGCCCTTCCAAAACTTCGATGTCAGCGGCCGTATATTCGCCTTCACCGCCTGTTTTCGATGTGCTCGAAGCAGGCGCTGCTTTGGGCTTGGCCGCTTTTGGGGCAGGTGCTTTGGTTTGCGGGGCGCTTTTGGGCTCAGCAGAAGGGGCCGCGTCAGCCACTTTCTCTGGCGCAGCTTTAGGCGTCGCCGGTGTTGCTGCCGGTAAATCAGTAATATCCGTTGGGATATCGGAAAATAGGTCCTGAAATTTTTCTGCGCTCATAGGGAATTTTCGCCATTAAGAAAGTTAAGAAACAGTATCTGACTCGCGCATTGTTGCGCTACTCCCCCAGATAAAAATTTCTGTACGATTTTTGTTCCAGATCGTGCACATTTATATCCACTTAGTACTATATGTAAAGAACAAAAGTAGAACATTTTTCGGGGTGCGTTCTCATATTGTCCCAATTTATAGATTCGGGCAAATTTTCTCTAGGTTATAAAACTTATGTTAGGATTATGTGCCCTACAGTGCATTTATTCTATTCAAGGTGGCTTTTTGATGGACGATACCAATGGTTCAAAAAGCTCTTCCGCACGCCTCTATCCCACAAATTAGTGCCGATAAACAGCAAAGCACGCGCGCTTTTCGCTTCATAAATGTATTTAAAAGCCTCAAAGTCCAGTTTGTTTTGTTGGTCTGTGTGATTGTGATTAGCTGTGTCTTTTTAGCGGTATGGATAGACACGCGCTCGGAGCTCCATAAAAACCACGCAATTCGCATGTCGCAAGCAAGCAGTTTCAGTCAATTGCTTGCGCGTTCAATCAGCTCGCATGTAATAAATCATTCAATCCATGATCTGTCTGGATTGCTCGAAGACATGTCACAACGGCCAAATGTGAATTATATTGTGGTCACGTCGACACTCGTGGAAGAGCTAAAGCTTTCTTATTTTAAATCGGAAAGTGAGGCCTTGGTCAAAGGGCTTTTGGCTGATGAACCGGCACAGTTTATACAATCGTCTGAATTCACAGGACAAGCTTATCATATCTCCATCCCGATTGTGGTTGGTGAGAAACAGGCAGGGGTGCTTTATATTGGTTGGCAAATGGAAGGCAGTTGGCAATTGCTGCCAAGCATCTTGAAGCGTAAACTACTCACCATTTTGCCGATGTTTCTTATTATTATTCTATTGGTAGTTTTCATGATCAAACGGGTCATTCGGCCGCTTGATGAACTGAAACTGGCGAGCGAACGCATCGCAGAAGGCGATCTTGATATTGAAATTGAGCACAGTTGTTTTCGTGAGATATCAAGTTTAAGCCATGCCTTCATGAAGATGGCGGGCCAGCTTGGCGATAGTATCAACCGTATTAAAACACTTGCTTATCATGACAGCCTTACAGGCCTTTCTAATCGCACGCTCTTCAACCGCCATATTGAATCAGCCCTTTTTGAGCAACAAAGTGCCGGTACAAAATTTGCTATTTGTTTTTTGGATATAGACGACTTCGGTCGGGTTAATGACACATTGGGTCATGATGCGGGAGACCATTTGATGGTTGAGGTGGCAAAGCGTTTGGAGAAAGTCATCTATGATCTTAATCAATCAGAAATTGAACCATCGCCCAACGGTAATGGCGAAGAAGCACCGAGCGCAGCTATATTAAGTCGATATGGTGGCGATGAATTCACCATTTTATTGCACAATGTGGAGCGTACCAGCGATGTCGAGCTTATAATAGAAGCCTTGATGTGCGCCATGCATGAACCAATTTGGGTGAATGACTATTCCATTGTGGTAAGCATTAGCATTGGTGTTGCAATTTGCCCGCGAGATGGCGAAACGCTAAGTGATATTCTGCGTTCGGCAGACCTTGCCATGTACCATGCCAAACGAGAACTTGGCGTTTCTTATCGGTTCTTCTCTGAATGTATGGAAAAGAGGGCACAAACACGCATGGTGCTTGAAGCAGACTTGCGTAAAGCGTTGAAGACCAATGCGCTCTCTCTTGTCTTTCAGCCCAAAGTTGATTTGAAAACCCGCCGCGTGGTGGGGGTCGAGGCTTTGGTGCGATGGCAGCATCCAGATCGCGGTATGGTTATGCCGTCTGAGTTTATTCCGATTGCTGAGGAAAGCCGCTTGATCATTGAACTTGGCCTTTGGGTCTTAAAGCGTTCAATTCTTGCAGCGTCTCATTGGTATAGTCGTGGCTTCAATATACCGATTGCAGTTAATGTGTCTGCTGTGCAGATAGAGGACGCGAACTTTGTGGAGGAGGTGAGAACGGCATTGGCCGATGCAAAATTGCCGCCATCCGCGTTGGAGCTTGAGGTAACTGAAACCGTAGCCCTTTCTGATCCAGATGCATGTGCTGCTCAAATAGCGCCATTACAAGAAGACGGCGTTCGGTTTGCTATTGATGATTTCGGCACAGGGTATTCAAATCTCTCACAATTGCGGCGTGCATCGTTTGATGTTTTCAAAATCGACCGTTCCTTCACGTCCACCATGTGCCATGAACAAGATTCGAGAGTCATTGTTGAAACCATTATCGCGATGGCGAAAGCGATGAATTACAGCACGGTTGCGGAAGGTGTCGAAAATGAAGAAGAAGCCCGCAAGTTATATGAGGCAGGGTGCATGGTTGGGCAGGGGTATTTATTTGCAAAGCCAATGCCACTTGCTCGCCTGCTCAATCATTTTAAAAACGACAGAGACGACAATGAATCTGTGGTGGCGTTAAAGGCTGTAGAGTCAGACAAGGTGGCCGTCAAAGGTTAGGTAAAAATTAACCGTGTTTCTAAACATAGGGTCAAGACGCCTTTGGTAAAACCATTGCTGGGTATGATTATTTTATATGGGAACTGGGCATGGCAATCGCTGAAACCACAGACAATCTTGAATTCCTCGATGAGGACCAAAATGCGGCGTTTGACGTCGAATATCACACGCCGCTTGAGTACAAAGAAAAGCTCGCGCGTTATAAGCAACTTTTTCCAGGTCAAGATACAATCCGTGTTCTAGACGCTGGTGGTGGTAATGGCACCTTCTCAGATTGGGTGTTGCGCAACATGCCAAATGCAGAAGTAACACTGCTTGATATCTCTGATTACCTTCTTGAGCGTAACGTGGAAGACGACCGCAAAACACTTGTCAAAGGCAATGTGATGAAAGCGGATGAAATCCTCGCCGGCCAAAAGTTCGACATTATCTCTGTAAACTGGTTGCTCCATCACCTTGTGGCAGACAACTACAAAGACACGTTGAAGAACCAAGAAGAAATGATCACGCGTTTCGGCAACATCTTGTCTGATCGTGGCGTCATTTCGATTGGCGAAAACATGTATAACAGCATGATTGGTAGCGATACGCCATCGCGTTTGGTTTATGAACTAACCGCTTGCCGTAATCCATTGATTATTAAGGCAATTAAGAGCCGCGCAAATACAGCCGGCGTTGGTGTGTGCTTCCACTCTGAAAAGGGCTGGGAAGACATGTTCAAACGCTGCGGCTTTGAAGACAAATGCGAGCGTGACTACGGTTACTATTGGACAACATCAATGGCCCGTCGTTTGGCAATGAACATCAAAGATATTCGCCACGGTCATTTTTGCATCGGTAAAGCTGCTTAATCGCACAAACCGATTATCTAAGAATTTAAACGGTCCCTTATGGGGCCGTTTTTTTATGTGAAATCAGCCGCGATGGAATCGATTGCGGCTCTCATATCGCGGTAATGCTCAACTAAGCGGGTTGGTTCCAAGTCTTTCATAGGAATATCCGTATAACCAAACGGCACGCCAATTACGGGAATGCTGGCTGCTTTTGCCGTGTTAACGTCCGTCGCACTGTCGCCCACCATAATCGCGCGGTTGAAAGCCCCGCCACAATCTTCAATGGTCGCCCATAGGTGCTTAGGGTCTGGTTTTCTAACGGGGTAGGTGTCTGAACCGCAAATCCCTGCGAAATAGTGATCCATATCGAGAATTTTAAGCAGCTTCTTCGACATGCCCTCATATTTGTTGGTGCATACAGCCAAAATCCAACCATCTGCTTTCAGCGCTTCAAGCGTGTCGATAACCCCTTCAAACGGAATGGTGTGAACGGCTATGTTCGCCTCATAACTTTCCAAGAACATTTTGTGCAGCCGCTTTTTAAGGTCACCTTCAAGCGGTCGCTCATAATGTTGATAGGCTTTATCCAGCATCTTTAATGAGCCTTGGCCTACGAGATGCCCAACATGTTCATCTGCGATGGCTGGAAGGCCATCAGTGGCAATTACACGGTTCAATGTGGCGATCAAGTCGCGGCCACTATCAACAAGCGTGCCGTCGAGATCGAAGACGACGATAGACTTATCTAGGGGAGCTGAGGCAGGCATGAGGCGACCTTTGGTTAGCAAGCTTTGGCTTTCGGGCTATAGCAAGGGAGTGCCCCCCGCAAGTTTCTTTGTACATCCCCCCGTATTTTTCTTGGCTCAGTGGCAATCCCCGTGATAGGGGGAATTAAGAATAATCATTGCAGGAGTGAGAAAATGCAACTTAACGATCCAAGCCTATTGAAAGACAAGTGTTACATTAACGGCGCATGGGTGGGCGATGGTGTTGACGTTGTAACTAATCCCGCAAACGGTGACGAGATCGGCAAAGTGCCAAACCTTGGGGGCGCTGAAACCCGCACCGCTATTGATGATGCCCATGCAGCGTTTAAGACATGGAGCAAAATGCTTGCCAAAGAGCGCGGCCTTATTTTGCGCAAGTGGTATGATTTGATCATGGAAAACGTCGATGATTTGGCGATGATCATGACATCAGAGCAGGGCAAACCCCTAGCAGAGGCCAAGGGCGAAATCGGTTATGCTGCATCCTTCGTCGAATTTTACGCCGAAGAAGCCCGCCGCATCTATGGCGAGACAATCCCGACTTTTAAACCCGATAGCCGTGTTCTCGTAACCAAGCAGCCAATCGGCGTTGTTACAGCGATCACCCCTTGGAATTTTCCAGCCGCGATGATTACCCGCAAGGTGTCTCCGGCTTTGGCAGTTGGCTGTACGGCTGTCATCAAACCGGCACCAGATACACCGCTGACAGCATTGGCGCTTGCTGCCCTTGCAGAACGTGCAGGTATTCCTTCAGGTGTTTTGAACATCATCACAGGTGATGCACCTGCCATCGGCAAGGAAATGTGCGAAAATCAAACCGTGCGCTTTGTTGGCTTTACCGGCTCTACGGCTGTCGGCAAGCTCTTGATGCAACAGGCCGCAGGCACCGTGAAGCGCGTCGGCATGGAACTCGGCGGCAATGCGCCGTTTATCGTATTTGATGATGCTGATATTGACGCGGCTGTTGAAGGCACGATTGCTTCAAAGTTCCGTAATGCAGGCCAAACCTGTGTTTGTGCCAACCGCATCTACGCCCAAGCCGGAATTTATGATGAGTATTTGGCAAAATTGAAAGTCGCCGTTGAAAACTTGAAAGTTGGCGATGGTACTGAGGCAGGCGTGACACAAGGACCGCTTATCAACGAAAATGCGGTGAAGAAGGTCGAAAGTCACGTGCAAGACGCGCTCGATAAAGGCGGCGAATTGCTAACAGGCGGTAATCGCCATGACCTTGGCGGCACATTCTTTGAACCAACGATTGTTGCCAATGCAACCCGCGACATGCGCGTGAGCACGGAAGAAACATTCGGCCCACTGGCGCCTGTTTATAAATTTGACACAGAAGAGCAGGTGATTGGCCTAGCAAATGATGTATCTGCTGGCTTGGCCGCCTATTTCTACTCCCGCGATATTGGTCGTGTATGGCGTGTTGCGGAAGAATTGGAATACGGCATGGTCGCGATTAATGTTGGTATCTTGGCGTCAGCCGAAACACCATTTGGCGGCGTGAAGGAATCTGGCATAGGGCGTGAAGGCTCGCATCATGGTGTCGATGAGTTCATCGAGATGAAATACATGCTGATGTCTGGCCTCGACAAATAGTTGGATAGAGCGCGTTAAGTGATGGGTGTGAACCTTAAGAAAATGGCCGCAGAAGCGGCAATGGATTGGGTGAAGCCCAGCATGAAGCTGGGTCTTGGTACGGGCTCGACCGCCAATGAGTTGGTTTATCTGATCGGTGCGGCTGTGGCAGACGGTCTTGAAATCGTCTGTGTGCCAACCTCTGAGGCAACCGCAAAACTTGCCAAAGAGCACAATATTCCCCTCACAACGCTTGATGAAACACCAAAGCTTGACCTCACCATTGATGGCGCGGATGAAATTGGACCAGAGCTGAGTCTGGTTAAAGGCGGGGGCGGGGCGCATTTACGTGAGAAAATCGTCGCGCGCGCTTCATCAAGCATGTTGGTGATTGCTGATGACAGCAAGGTGGTTGAAACATTGGGCGCGTTTCCAATCCCGCTCGAAGTCGTACCCTTCGGCCTTCAAGCAACCAAAGATGGGCTGGAAGCAGCGTTTAAGGCTGAAGGCTTGAGTGGCGAGTTGATCTTGCGCGAACGTGATGGCGGCCGTGCTGTAACCGACAGTGGTAATTTCATCTTTGATGCAAAAATGGGGCTTATTAAAAACCCAGCCAGTCTTGTTGCGCGTTTAACCAACGTGCCGGGTCTTGTTGAGCACGGTTTCTTCCTCAATATTGCACAAGCAGCCGTTGTTTCATCGCCGGATGGGGTTAAGGTGCTTCGTCGCTGATTGGATAAGTTCAAAGGACGGGTTGGTGTTTCGATATTTCGCTATTTTGTTGGTGTTAATGTTTATTGCTGCGACGAATAGTGCCGTGGCTCAAGATGCTAACGAAAACGCAAAGCAACCCAAAAAGCCAGAAATAGAACAGCGGCATTTGAACGTTGCCTTTGAGACAGTTTTCATAACCAGAACCTCAAGGGCCTATGGCGAAGTGCTGCCCAATCTTGCACGGCGGGTAAAGGCGCGGCTGGTTGAACGTTCTCCTAAGTTGAAAAAGCAAATTGAACGCGCGGTAGACGAGGTGGCTCTCACATTGGTAGAACGTCAGGGTGAGCTTGATTTGTTGATTGCTAGAAGCTGGGCGGAGCGCTTTAGTCTTCAAGAATTGCGCGATATATCAGCTTTTTTTGCAACGCCAACAGGCACGAAGCTTGCGAAGGCTAATACAGAGTTGATTGCAACAGGTCTCGACATTGCCCGCGAATGGGGTCAGCAAATGGGCATAGAAATGATGCAAGCGGTCACAGAAAATCTCAAAAAGCAGGGGCATCAACTCTAAACTCTGTTTATAGTGTTCGCAAAGCTCGGCTTGAGCGAAAATTTTAACAAGAAAGCCCCAACAGTAGGGTTTTTAAGACAAGGAATAATGCAATGGCTGATTATGACTACGATCTCTTTGTGATCGGAGCAGGTTCTGGTGGCGTAAGAGCGGCTCGTATCGCTTCCACCCACGGCGCAAAGGTTGCTATTGCAGAGGAATATCGTGTCGGCGGTACCTGTGTCATTCGCGGTTGTGTGCCTAAAAAGCTGATGGTCTACGCCTCGCACTTTCCAGAATATTTTGAAGACGCAGAAGGCTATGGCTGGTCAAAACCTGAAAGCAGTTTTGATTGGAAGAAGTTGATTGCCAATAAAGACGCTGAGATTGACCGCTTGAACGGGATTTATATTAAAAATCTCGCAGGCGCTGGCGTTGAAATTTTTGATAGCCGCGCTGAACTCGTCGATGCCCATACAGTCGATCTTGTTGGCCTTGGTAAAACAATCACTGCAGAGCGTATTCTGGTTGCAACCGGCGGCACACCGCGTATGCCTTCTGGGATCAAAGGGATTGAGCATACAATCTCCTCTAATGAAGTGTTCCATCTGGACGAGATGCCAAAGCGGGTGATTGTATCGGGTGGCGGTTACATCGCTGTAGAATTTGCCAGCATTTTCAATGGTCTTGGTGCAGAAACTCACCTGATTTATCGCGGCGAACAAATTCTTCGCGGTTTCGATAATGAAGTGCGTCAATTCTTGTTTGATGAAATGACCAAGAAGGGCGTCAACATCATCTTGAATGACAGCATTGAGGCGGTCGATAAGCAAGCTGACGGCCTGCACATTTCCACAACAGATGGCAAAAGCATGGTTGTTGATCAAGCAATGCTAGCCCTTGGGCGTGTGCCCGCGATTGAAGGTCTTGGCCTTGATAAGGCAGGCGTGAAGCTCAACAAAGGCGGCGCCATTGAGGTGGATTCATATTCAAAAACTAACGTGGATAGCATTTACGCGGTTGGTGATGTAACAGACCGCGTCAACCTAACGCCTGTTGCCATCCGTGAAGGCCATGCTTTTGCTGATACGGTCTATGGTGGCAAAGACATCACCGTTGATCATTCAGGCATTGCAACAGCAGTCTTCTCGCAGCCTGAAATTGGGACTGTTGGCCTCAGCCAAGAAGAAGCCGAAGCAGAATATGGTGACATTGATATTTACAGCTCATCCTTCCGTCCAATGAAGAATATTCTTCCAGGCCGTGATGAGAAGATGTTGATGAAGCTTATTGTGGATGCTGCAAGCGACAAGGTGCTTGGTTGTCACATTGTTGGCCCTGATTCTGGTGAAATGTCTCAACTTGTGGGCGTTGCCATGAAAATGGGCGCGACCAAGGCTGATTTTGATAACACCATGGCCGTGCACCCAACCGCGGCAGAAGAATTAGTGACCATGCGCTCACCAACCAAGCAAATCCGCAAATAGCGGCAATTTACAGCGTTGAAGACAAGATGAGTGAGACATTCCATTATTTCGGCTACGGCTCACTCATCAATGACCAAACCCGGCCTCCTGCTCTCAGGGCACAAAATGCTGTTTTGCACGGGTGGCGGCGCGAATGGCGGGTGACAGGGGAGTTGAGCCTGTCATGGGGCGCAAAGCACAATATATGCGCTTTAAGCGTCCGACGTGATCCCACCTGCTCGATTGCTGGGGTGTTGGTGGAAGAACCAGTCGAAAATCTCGCAAGCCTTGACCAACGCGAGGTGCGGTATCAGCGGTTCAAAGTTGATGTTGAAACTCAGTCAGGCGTCAATCAGTCTTCCTATGTTTATCAAGCACGGAAAGAGCACAGCGAATGGGGCAGTATAAAATCCCCGATTTGCCTTTCTTACATTGATTGCGTTTTACAAGGCGTCATCCATCGTTTTGGGCAAGCAGCCCTTGAGGCGTTTTTTGAAACCACGGATGGCTGGCACGTGCCTATTTTGAATGATCGCAGCCAACCAATTTACCCTAGAGCGATCAAATTAAGCGCCCATGAGACTGAATTGATTGACGCCAAGCTAAAAGCATACCATGTATGCTGGAAATAGCGGGCTGAGTTGTATATAACGCCTGCGTGAGCATTACTTGGCTTTTTAAAAAAGCTAGAAAGATAAAAGAGTTAGACCAATGAGTAGCAAGTGGACGCCATCATCTTGGAGAGATAAACCAATCCTTCAAGTGCCAGATTATCCAGACCAAGCCCGATTGAAAGACTATGAGGGCCGTCTTGCAGGCTATCCACCACTCGTATTTGCAGGTGAAGCACGTCAGCTAAAAGAGAGACTGGGCAAGGTTGCGCGCGGTGAGGCATTTTTGCTTCAAGGCGGGGATTGTGCCGAAGCATTTGCTGAACACCACCCAGACAATGTGCGCGATTTCTTCCGCGTATTCTTGCAAATGGCTGTCGTGCTGACTTATGGCGCAGGCAAGCCCGTTGTTAAAGTTGGCCGCATTGCGGGACAATTTGCAAAACCACGCTCTGCCCCAACAGAAACCATCGACGGTGTTGAACTGCCAAGCTATCGCGGCGACATCATCAACAATATCGACTTTAACGAAGCATCCCGCGTGCCAGACCCAGAGCGTTTGGTGATGGCCTATCGCCAGTCTGCGGCAACGTTGAACCTTCTTCGTGCCTTTGCGCAGGGTGGATACGCCAACCTTGAGCACATTCATGGTTGGATGTTGAACTTTGTTGAGGGCGAGCAGTCTGATCGTTTCAAAGATGTTGCGGATAAAATCAGCGAAGCGCTTCAATTCATGAAAGCTGTTGGTATTGATTCTGATACAGCGCCACAGCTTCGCTCAACTAATTTCTTCACCAGCCACGAAGCGCTTTTGTTGAACTATGAAGAGGCCTTCACACGGGTTGATTCAACGTCAGGTGATTATTACGCAACATCAGGCCATATGCTTTGGATCGGTGATCGTACGCGCCAACCAGATCATGCTCATGTTGAATACTTCCGTGGCATCAAAAACCCAATCGGTCTGAAATGCGGCCCGTCGCTTGATCCTGATGAGTTGGTGCGATTGATTGAAACGCTGAACCCAGAAGATGAAGCAGGGCGCATCACGCTTATCGCGCGCTTTGGTGCGGGCAAAGTGGCAAACCATCTGCCAGCGCTCGTGCAAGCCGTTAAAAAGTCTGGCCGCACGGTGGTTTGGTCTTGTGATCCAATGCACGGCAACACAGTCAAAGCGAGCACGGGTTATAAAACCCGTCCGTTTGATGACATCTTGTCTGAAGTCAAAGACTTCTTCGCTATCCACAAAGCAGAAGGCACCCACGCAGGCGGCATTCATGTGGAGATGACAGGTAAGAACGTGACTGAATGTACAGGTGGCGCACGCGCCATTTCTGATACAGACTTGCAAGACCGCTATCACACCCATTGCGACCCACGCCTTAACGCGCACCAAGCGCTTGAATTGGCATTCCTCGTTGCGGAATTGATCAAAGAAGAACGCGACGAAAATGCGGTGAAGATCGCCGTTTAAACAGTTGGTGATGAGAATTAAAAACGGGCGCTCTTTTAATTAAGAGCGCCCGTTTTCGTTTAAAGCGTCTTGGATACTTTGGGCCAATGACGGTTTGCCTGTTTGATGTGGCCGCGTATATCAGTGCGCCATTTCTTGCGGATACCGAGGCTGAAATTCAGATAGAGCTTACCACCCACAATATCCCAAGCTTCCGGCACTGTGGTGGCGACACGTCCTTGTGACATTGCCCATGAGCAGTAGCCGCCATAAACGGGGGCAAATTTCTTTGGTGATTTTTTGAAAGCGTCCAAGTTTTCTTGGGATGCAAACCGCCATGTCGCGCCTTGCCATTTGGTTGAAAACTTGCTCTTGCCTTTTACTGGTTTGCCAACCTTGAAATAGGCAACCGTATCGTACCCACGAATAGCTTTGCCACCTGAGTTGAAGATACGCCCTTTGGCATGAGCTAACCCAGCTGCGAGGGCGGTAAAGGCAAAACCAGCAGATGCGATAATGAAATTTCTTCGCGTCAATTTCATCGAAAATTCTCCCTAGAAATGTTTCTTCAAAAAGGCCTCAACACTCTGCCAATATTCATCAGCGTTGGATGACCGGCCTTCAA
>CAZKKW010000053.1:0-12393 GCA_964553335.1 uncultured Hyphomicrobiales bacterium
TGTTGGCAACAACAGGCCATACAAAACCCGGCTTACAGACCAACTGACACTTTTTACCGAAATTAGTTTTTCCCTTTCACAGGGCTGCTTCCCCCTAAAATACCCTTCAGATTCAATCGATTATTAAGTAATTTCCTGCATTTTTAGTATGTGGACGCCAATCTTCATTTGCCTTGATTCCGTTGACGCCCAACTAATTCCATGTTATTCCATATATTCCCAGAAATGCTGTCTAGGTCTTAATTCTCATTCAGTGGTTGGGGTGTTGAGTTTTAACAGTGTGTTGTGTGCGTAATGGAACGGTTTGTTTCCAATTATACAAAGAAGGTCGACGGGAAGGGGCGCGTGTCTGTGCCGCCGCAATTTCGTACGATCCTGCAGCGTTCGG
This sequence comes from uncultured Hyphomicrobiales bacterium, assembly GCA_964553335.1. Taxonomy (GTDB): domain Bacteria; phylum Pseudomonadota; class Alphaproteobacteria; order Rhizobiales; family JACESI01; genus JACESI01. The sequence continues at coordinate 389 of CAZKKW010000053.1, forward strand.
GGGACGATCAGATTTACGCGCAACTTTCATTAGAAACGCATTCAGTGATTGCTGGAGGGGCTTCCCTTTTGGCGCAGCTGGAAGCACGGCTTGAGAAGATGGATCCGTTCTCGCCGGAATATGATGATTGGGCGACCCATATTTATGCAGACAATCATGCGCTTAAAATTGACGGCGATGGTCGGATTATTTTGACCGACGCAATTGTTGAGCATGCGAAAATTAAAGGTGAGGTGACGTTTGCTGGTCGCGGTGCGTCTTTCCACCTATGGCAACCAGAAGCTTTTGACGAATACATGAGCGGCGTTCGTTCGCGCATCCGTGATGTGCGGGCAGGAGGGCAGCTTTCGTGAGTAATGAGCAGCCGCATATCCCTGTCATGTTGGGCGAAGTTGTTGCTTATCTCAAAGAGGTTGGCGACTTGAAGGGCTTGCGGATTGTTGATGGCACTTTTGGCAATGGTGGCTATACCCGCGCATTGCTTGAGGCGGGTGCTGAGGTGATTGCAATTGATCGTGACCCTAATGCAATTGCGGCAGGCCAAGCGCTTGTTGAAGAGAGCGAAGGTCGATTGACCTTGGTTGAAGGGCGCTTTGGCGATCTTGATCAGCATGTACGCGATCTTGGTTTTGATCATGTTGATGGCGTGGTGCTTGATGTTGGTGTTTCTTCCATGCAACTTGATCAGGCAGATCGCGGCTTTTCATTCCGCGAAGACGGGCCGCTTGATATGCGCATGGAGCAGGCGGGCCTTAGTGCTGCTGATGTGGTCAACACGTTTTCAAAGTCAGATTTGCAGCGCGTGATCAGCGTGCTTGGTGAAGAGAAAAAAGCGGGCTATGTGGCGCATGCCATTGTTACCGCTCGAGAAGATGCGCCGATTGATACAACCGCAAAGCTTGCAGCCATTGCAGAGCATGCGGTTGGTAAGCGCCATGATGATAAAATTCATCCTGCAACGCGCACCTTCCAAGCGCTCAGAATTTTCGTAAACCGTGAGCTGCAAGAACTCGCGCGCGCACTTAAGGCAGCTGAAGCGGTTTTGGCTGAGGGCGGTAGTTTGGTTGTTGTGGCGTTTCATTCGCTGGAAGATCGGATTGTCAAAAAGTTTTTGGCTGATCGCAGTAAGGTGTCTGGTGGCGGTTCGCGTCATATGCCAGCGGTTGAAGTGGAAGCGCCAACCTTCTCGCTTTCCAATCGTCGTGTGCACACACCTTCTGCCGATGAAATTTCTCGTAATGCCCGTGCCCGCTCTGCCAAGTTAAGAGCGGCTATTCGTCTTGATGGTGCCTCCCGTCCGCTTGATATGGCGGCGGTGGGTGTTGCGCCACTTTCACAGTATTCGCTCTTATAAGGGGTTATTTGATGCGTCGTTTGTTGAATTTAGTTTTGGTTGGGTTGATGGTTGCAGGTGCCGCCTACACCTTTGAAATTAAGCGTCGTGCTGAAGTTGCTGCAGAAAAAGTTGTGAAGCTTGAGCGGCAAATAACACGGGAAAAAGAAACGATTGAAGGGCTTGAAGCCAGTGTCAGTGTTTTGACCCAGCCTGCCCTTTTGCAGGAGCTGACGGAAGTTCATGCAAATGAGTTGCAGCTTGAGCCGCTTAAAGTTGAGCAGGTGATTTCCCTTGAAGAATTGCCAAGTCGACCAATCGACCTCAGTCCTTTTCAAAAAGAAGATCAGCTTGGCGGTTATGCTGGCGGTTCAGACACAAACATTCAATAAACCACACAACGAAGTCACCAGACTTTAATCGGAAGCAAATACATGCAAACGCCAGGTACAATATTCAGAGAGCACTTTGCGCAAAAAGCAGCAGCCAATGGTTCGATTGAAATTGATGGGGCCAAAAAGCAACGACGTGATTTAACCAAGACGCGGATCGTGTTGGTTGCTTTTGTGTTTTTCGCGGTTTATAGCGCCATCGCGGCCCGTCTTACGACTCTTGCTATTGCAAGCGCTAATAACGTGGAAGTGGCCGCAAAAATTGCTGAAAATAAACTGATGATTGCGCGGCCTGACTTGGTGGACCGTAACGGCGATGTGTTGGCAAAAGATCTCAACACTTATTCTCTTCATGCTAATCCGCAGAAGATCACTTATCCAGAAGAAGCGCTTGATAAGTTGGCTACAGTCTTGCCTGACCTTGATCGTAAGAAACTGTTACGTCGTTTGCGTGGCAAGGGAAAATTTGTTTGGATCAAGCGGGAATTAACCCCGTCACAACGGGCGCAGGTTTTTGACCTTGGTATTCCCGGTCTTCAATTTGACCGTGAAACGCGGCGGTTTTATCCTGGTGGCCCAATGGCCTCTCATTTGGTCGGTCATGTTGATATTGACAATCAAGGCATCGCTGGATTTGAGAAATTCGTTGATGATCATTGGTTGGATGATCTGCGTGCTGTTGGCTTTGGGTCAAACGAACGCATGGAGCCAGTGGCGCTTTCCATTGATATGCGGGTTCAGCATGTGGTGCGTGATGAACTTAAAAAAGCAATGAAGAAATACAGAGCCATTGCCGCTATTGGTATGATTATGGATGCGAATACCGGCGAAGTCGTCGCTATGTCGTCGCTACCTGATTATGACCCGAACAACTTCCAAAAGACGTTTTCAAAAGGTGCCCTAAACCGGGCGACTGCTGGTGTGTTTGAAATGGGATCAACATTTAAGGCGATCACCACTGCAATGGCTTTGGATAGTGGAAAAGTGTCGATGCATGACAGGTTTGATGCCAGAAATCCAATCAAGCATGGCGGTTTCAAAATTCGGGATTTTCATGCCAAGCGGCGTGTTTTGAGCGTGCCAGAAGTGTTTATCTATTCATCAAACATCGGCACTGCAAAAATGGCTCAGGCTGTTGGCACTGATGCCCATAAGGAATTCTTAGAACGTCTCGGTCTGTTAGCACCTGCCGCACATGAATTGCCGGAAATTGGGAAGCCATTATCGCCGAAAGTTTGGAAGAAATTGTCGTCTATGACAATTTCTTATGGGCACGGACTTTCTGTAACGCCCTTGCAGACATTGTCTGCAGCATCAGCTTTGATCAACGGTGGAAAGCTTATTCCGCCAACGTTCCGGCCTCGCAGTGTTGAAGAAGCAAATGAGATTGGCACACGTGTTGTGTCTGAAGAAACAAGCCACAATATGCGTTATCTTTTCCGTTTGAATGTTGAAAAAGGATCAGGCCGACGCGCGGAAGTGGAAGGTTATGCTGTTGGTGGTAAAACGGGGACCGCGGAGAAAGTGATCGATGGCCGCTATTCATCTAAAAAGAAATTGAATTCTTTTTTATCAGCTTTCCCGATCAATGACCCGCGTTATGTCATGCTGGTGATGATTGATGAGCCAAAACCGTTAGAGGGTGAACATTCTGCGACAGCCGGTTTGAACGCCGCTCCAACAACGGCTGCAATCATTCGCCGGGTGGCAACGACCTTAGGCGTTTCTCCGCGTTTGCCAGATGAGGCCTCAGTATTAACAGAAATTGACTACCGTAATTAGGGTTTTGCCCAAATTCCCTTGTGTTTAGACTGGAAATCAGTCTTACACGAAGAGAGGATTGGACTAAGGGCGATCTTAATGGCTGATGATAATGATGAGCAAATGAAAGAGGGCGTAGCATGCTCCTTGAGTGCGCTTTTGTCATCTAATGTTTCTCTCTCCCAAGATGAAAAAACGATTTTAGTAAGCGGGATCACCGCCGACAGTCGACAGGTGGAACCGGGCTTCATTTTCGCAGCCCTAAAAGGTGTGAACCTTGATGGCACACGGTTTGTGAGCCAAGCAATTGAGGCCGGTGCTGTTGCAATATTAGTCGATGAAAATGGTTCGCTTGAGGCGTCTGTTCCAGTCCTTGCTGTTTCAAATCCACGTCGTGAACTTGCGCAAATTGCAGCGCGACTTTATCCAGCCCAACCAGAGGTGATTGCTGCTGTGACAGGAACCGCTGGTAAGACATCGGTCGCTGCTTTCCTTCGCCAAATTTGGAAACATGCAGGCTTTCAAGCGGCCAGTGTTGGCACGGTTGGCGTGGTGAGTGATGTTGAAAATGTTTACGGCAGTTTGACCACACCTGATCCAGTGGCTTTGCATAAAACCATTGATCGCTTGGCAAACGCGGGTGTTACTCATTTGGTGATTGAGGCATCCAGTCATGGAATTGATCAATATCGCTTGGATGGGGTGAAAATTTCGACAGGTGGTTTTACCAATCTTGGCCGCGATCACATGGATTATCACCCGACAGTTGAGGAATATTTTGACGCTAAAATGGGGTTGGTTGAACGCCTTTTGCCAAAAGGTGCTGACTTTGTGGTGGAGCCTGAAAGCCCCTTTGGTGCTGAGGCTGCTGAGCGAGCGCGCGCTTCGCAGTTGACCTTATTGAGCGTTGGTGAAAATGCTAGTGGTATCGAACTTACAAAGTTAGAACGTGCGGGCTTTGCTCAAAAGATGACGCTTAAATTTGGCGAAGAGGCGCACGATGTGTTGCTGCCTCTCGTCGGTCGTTTTCAAGTGTCCAATGCCCTTGTTGCAGCTGGTATGGCTTATTCAACAGGCGTTTCGGCTGGCGTTATTGTTGAAGCCCTTGAAAGATTAAAAGGTGAATCTGGTCGGCTCGAATATGTTGGGGAGACGAGCACCGGTGCTTTGGTGTTTATTGACTACGCCCACAAGGTTGAAGCGCTCGAAAATGTGTTAGAAGCGCTGCGTCCTTATGCTGACAATAATCTCACTTGCGTGTTTGGCTGTGGCGGTGATCGTGATCACGGTAAGCGCGCGTTGATGGGTGAAATTTCCGCAAAGCTTGCTGATAAGACCATTGTTACTGACGACAATCCTCGTAGTGAAGACCCGAAATTGGTCCGCGCCATGATTATGGAAGCGGTGCCTGATGCGCTTGAAATTGGCGATCGCGAGCAGGCGATTTTCTCGGCGCTTGAACAGGCCGAACCTGGTGATGTCATCGTGATTGCTGGCAAGGGCCATGAAACTGGACAAATTATCAAAGATCAAACATTCCCCTTTAGTGATCACGAAGTGGTTGCTCGGGCATTAAATACGTCGACTTGATATTCAAAGCGAAACGAGAAGTGATGGGGCAAATGGCTGTGACGAATTTATGGACAAGTGGCGATGCAGCAAAGGCCATGAAGGCTGAGTTTGCGGGTGCAAGCGATCAGTCTATTGGATCAGTCTCCATAGATAGCCGCACAGTTGACAATGATGCCCTCTTTTTCGCGATTAAAGGCGACCGTTTTGATGGCCATGCTTTTGTTGAAAAGGCACTTGCTGACGGTGCCGCTTTTGCTGTGGTTGCAAAAGATAAGTTATCTGAACTTTCCGTAGATCCTAAGCGCCTCATGGTTGTTGATGATGTATTGGTGGGTATGGAAGAGCTTGGCCGAGCTGCCCGCGCCCGACATGCAGGCAAGGTGATTGCGATTACGGGGAGCGTTGGCAAAACAGGCACAAAGGAAATGATGCGTCATGTGTTTTCAGCCAACGGCAAAACCCATGCTTCTGTTGCCTCGTTTAACAATCACTGGGGCGTACCGTTGACGCTTTCGCGTACACCATTGGATATCGATTTTGGCATTTACGAAATTGGTATGAACCATCCAGGAGAAATTGTTCCCTTGGTCGATATGGTGCAGCCCGATGTGGCAATCATCACCACGGTTGAACCGGTTCATTTGGAATTTTTTGAGAACGAGCAAGAAATTGCCCGCGCTAAGGCTGAGATATTTACAGGCATCGCGTCTGGCGGAACGGCTGTTCTCAATTTGGATAATCGGCACTTTGAGTTTTTGAAAAATCTGGCCAATGAGCAAGGCGTCAACATCGTGACATTTGGCGAAGGCGAGGGCGCTGATGTGCGCTTGATCAATGCTGAGCTAGATGAAGAGGGCACCAGCGTTCGTGCCTCGGTGTTTGGCCACGAGGTCGCTTACAGATTGAGCCAACCGGGCCGTCATATCGTTCAAAATTCATTGGCTGTTTGTGCTGCCCTTCACTTAACTGAGGCTGATCTTGAAGCAGGGTTGCAAACCCTTTCTGCCATCGAAGCTGGTCGTGGTCGTGGTGCGCGTCTGACACTTGATGTTGATGGTGGGACGATCACCATTCTTGACGAAAGTTATAACGCCAACCCTGCCTCTATGCGTGCTGCGATTGGCTTGCTTGGTGCGGCACAATGCGGTGAAGACGGGCGCCGGATCGCTGTACTTGGTGATATGTTGGAACTTGGCGAGGAGAGTGACGCGCTCCATGCGGGTCTTCATGATGCTCTTGATACTGAGAATATAGACCTTGCTTTCCTCAGTGGACCGCATATGAAAGCGCTTTTTGAGGCGATTCCTGAAAAAATGCGGGGGAAATATGCTGCAACGTCCGATGGTCTTGAAGAAAGCTTGCTCGACACGGTTGCAAAAGGGGACGTGCTTATGGTCAAAGGGTCTTTAGGGAGTCGAATGGGGCCAATTGTTGATAAATTGATGTCCCGTTTCCCAAGTAGTTCCCGCGTCTAGTTTTATGCGTTTAAATCCACACGAACTCAAAGAGTCCGATGCTTTTTCTTCTTGCTGATCTCGCCGATTCAATCCCAGCGTTCAATGTCTTTCGTTACATCACCTTTAGAGGTGGTATGGCGACTGTAACCGCCATGTTGTTCATGTTCATTTTTGGTCCTTCAATGATCAAAATGCTTCGAGCAAAACAGGGCAAGGGCCAACCAATTCGCGATGATGGACCTGAAAGCCATATCATCGCAAAAGCAGGCACGCCCACAATGGGCGGATTGATGATCTTGTCGGGCTTGTTCGTATCAACTCTGCTGTGGGCAGATTTGACGAATGTCTACGTGCAAATGGTATTGTTTGTAACACTCGGCTTTGGTGCGATTGGTTTTTATGATGACTATTTGAAAGTGAGCAGACAAAGCCATAAAGGTTTTCCGGGTAAATTGCGCTTGGCGCTGGAATTTGTCGTGGCGGGGCTTGCCTGTTGGTTCATCTCCACCAATACAGATCCTCAATATGCGACAAGCTTAACCTTCCCGTTTCTTAAAGACTTGGTGTTGAACCTTGGCTATTTCTTCATTCCATTTGCAGCTTTCGTCATCGTTGGCACCGGTAATGCGGTGAACTTGACGGATGGCTTGGATGGTCTTGCTATTGTGCCTGTTATGATCGCTATGGGGTCTTTCGGTTTCATCGCTTATCTTTCTGGTAACGCCGTGTTTGCTGACTATCTGCAAATTCACAATGTGTCTGGTACGGGCGAACTTGCGATTATTTGTGGGGCCATTATTGGCGCTGGTCTTGGCTTCCTTTGGTATAATGCGCCGCCTGCTGCGATCTTTATGGGCGACACGGGTTCTCTCGGTCTTGGTGGTGCGCTTGGTACGATTGCCGTTGCGACAAAGCATGAGATTGTTCTGGTGATTATCGGCGGATTGTTTGTGCTTGAGGCGCTGTCTGTCATCATCCAGGTGATTTCATTTAAGACCACCGGAAAACGTGTGTTCCGCATGGCGCCGATCCATCACCATTTTGAGAAAAAGGGTTGGACTGAGCCGCAAGTGGTTATTCGTTTCTGGATTATCGCCTTCATTCTTGCCCTCATCGGTTTAACAACCTTGAAGCTACGGTAGAACGGATGATCCCTGTCACCCATATGCACGGAAAGTCCGTTTTGGTGCTGGGGCTTGGTGGGTCTGGTCTGGCAACGGCTGAAGCGTTAAAAGCTGGTGGCGCGAAGGTGCTGGCTTTCGATGATAATGAAGCGCAGGTTTTAAAGGCACGCGAGGCGGGTATTGACTGCGAAGACTTGCGCGACGTCGATTTTGAGGGCTTTGAGGCGCTGGTGCTTTCACCGGGTATTCCGCTTACTCATCCTGAACCGCATTGGAGCGTGAAGAAAGCACAAGCAGCGGGCGTTGCTGTTATCGGCGATGTAGAACTGTTTAACCGCGAACGTTTGCTTGTTGCGCCTGATTGTCCGTTTATTGCGATTACAGGCACAAACGGCAAGTCGACCACCACCGCGTTGCTTTCTCATATGCTCACGGTCTCAGGTTATGACGTGCAGATGGGCGGCAACATTGGCCGTGCTGTTTTGACCCTCGATCCACTGGCGGCTGATAAATGCTATGTGGTTGAATGTTCGTCTTACCAAATTGACCTTGCGCCAAGTTTGAAGCCGAGTATCGGGGTTCATCTCAATATCAGTCCAGATCACTTGGACCGCCATGGTACGGTGAAACATTATGCCGATGTAAAGGCGCGTCTTGTTGTTGGGGCGGAACATGCGGTTGTTGGGGTTGATGATCCGCTATCAACCAAAATTGCAGACCAATGTGAGGCAAACAATGTTTCTCTCACCCGTGTTTCGCTGAGCGGTGATGCGGCGGTTAGTGCCTGTGGCAGTGAGATTTTTAAGGGTGATGCATCTGTTGCTAAGGTGGCAGGCATTACCAGTTTGCGCGGCGGACATAATTTACAAAACGCCGCCATTGCCTATGCCGTGTGCCATAAAATGGGACTTGATGATGACTCCATCCAACAGGGCTTGGACAGTTTTGGCGGACTGCCGCACCGCTTAGAACAAGTGGCTGAACGTAACGGTATTTTCTTCGTCAATGACAGCAAAGCAACCAATGCAGACGCGGCGGCAAAAGCGCTTGCAAGCTTTGATAAGATTTATTGGATTTTGGGCGGATTACCAAAAGAGGGCGGTATACAAAGTCTTAACGAGTTCTTTCCTAAAATAGTTCATGCTTTCTTAATTGGAGAGGCCGCAGAAAGCTTTGGGCATACTTTGGCTGGAGTTGTGCCTTATTCAATGAGTGAGACTTTAGAAGTGGCGACGCGTGATGCGGTAGCAATGTCTGCGGCAAGGTCGATAGAAGCAAATGAAACAGTGGCGGTGCTTCTCGCGCCCGCCTGTGCAAGCTGGGATCAATTCTCCAGCTTCGAGGTGCGTGGGGATGCATTTAAGTCTTTTGTCAAACGTGAATTGAATTAGACCTGCGAAGCAGATAACTGAACTATTGCAGCAAAGAATGGGGAGTGATGCATATGGTATCAAGGGCAGACCGATCACCGATTGCGAACTGGTGGTGGACCATAGACAAGCCAATGCTTTTTGGTTTGATCGCCTTGATGTTTGTTGGTCTCATATTGTCATTTGCGGCAAGCCCGTCCATTGCAGAGCAATTGGGACTTGAAAGCTATTTCTTCGTGAAGCGCCATGCGATTTTTGTGATGCTGGCTTTGATTATGCTGTTGTTTGTTTCTTTCTTGAATACGAAGTTGATCAGGCGGCTGGCGATGTTGATGTTTATTAGCGGGCTTATTCTGCTGATCTACACCCTGTTTGCAGGTGACGTTGTTAAAGGTTCTCGCCGATGGATTTTTCTGTTTGGCTTCTCAGTACAACCTTCTGAAATCGTCAAGCCGGCCTTCATCATTTTGGTGGCTTGGTTGTTTGCTGAAAATGCAAAACGCCCAGATATTCCAGGCAATGTTTTTGCTATTTTATTGCTTGCTGTTTTTGGTGCTTTGCTAGTGGCTCAGCCTGATATTGGCCAGACCGCGTTGATTACTCTTACATGGTGCGTGATGTTTTTTATGGCAGGCTTATCGTGGCTATGGATTGCTGTTCTCGGCGGATTGAGCATGGGCGGTATGACAGCTGCCTATTTGTTTGTTCCTCACGTAACAGGACGAATTGATCGGTTTTTAAACCCTGAAAGCGGGGATACTTATCAAGTTGATAAGGCGCTGGAGGCATTTTTCTCTGGTGGTTTGTTTGGGCGTGGGCCGGGTGAGGGCATTGTTAAACGCGGCGTGCCGGACAGCCACACAGATTTCATTTTTGCCATTATTGGCGAGGAATTCGGCATTATCGCTTGTTTGCTGCTCACCTTGTTCTTTTTGCTGCTTGTGATGCGAGGGCTTTATTTAGGATTTCGCCAAGAAAATACATTTGTCCGTTTGGCTGTTGGTGGCTTGATCATTATGTTTGGAATGCAGGCTGGTATTAACATGATGGTCAACCTGCAACTGGCGCCGACCAAAGGCATGACTTTGCCGTTTATTTCATATGGCGGTTCTTCGTTGATATCCGTTGCGATTGCTATGGGGATGGTGCTAGGTCTGGCGCGTAAAAGGCCGAAGCAATCACGGATGACTATGACGCCGCATGTGCCTGATATCGGCGCGAACCAGCAACCTGCTTGAGCGATTTATTAAATGGCGAATACGGATTTAAAACCAAAACGTGCCCTTGTTTGCGCTGGTGGAACGGGTGGCCATCTTTTCCCTGCCCATGCGCTCGCCAGTGAATTGACGCGTCGTGGATATGATGTGCATCTTGTATCTGATGCGCGAACAGAGCGTTTTGCCGCTGACTTTCCGTGTGTTGCGCGTCATTCCATTACGTCTGCAACGCCGTCTGGCCGAAATCCGTTTCAAATAGTGAAGGCGTTATTTTCCTTAGCATCGGGTTATTTGGCAGCTCGTCGCCTCATGAATGAGTTGCAACCTTCTGTGGTGATTGGATTTGGGGGCTACCCAACGGTGCCACCCCTGCTTGCAGCATCGACCAAGGGTTATCCAACGATGATCCATGAAGCGAATGCGGTTTTGGGTCGGGCGAATAAGTTTTTGAGCGACAAGGTAATGGCGGTCGCGCTTGGGCTTCCCCTTGTAGGCAAGACACCTTGGAGGTTCTTCTACACGGGGAACCCTGTGCGTGACGATGCGCTTGTTGCAGCTGAAAAGACCTATGCCCCATCCAGCAAAGATGACACCTTTTGTTTGACGGTGTTTGGAGGGAGCCAAGGGGCGCAGGTATTCTCAACGGTAGTTTTAAAAGCCATCGCACAATTGCCTGAGCCTTTGCGCAGACGTTTAAAGGTAGTGCAACAAGCCAGAACAGAAGACCAAGATGCTGTTAAAACGGCTTATGAGATGATGAGTGTTCCTGCACAGGTCGCCCCTTTCTTTGAAAATCTTGTTGAGCATATTGGCGATAGTCATTTGGTGATTTGCCGCTCAGGCGCTTCAACCACAGCGGAACTTGCCGTGATCGGTCGCCCTGCCATTCTCGTGCCTTATCCTCATGCGCTTGATCATGACCAAGCAGCCAATGCCGCCGCATTGGTTGAAAATGGCGGTGGCTGGGTGAAGAAGCAGGATGGTTTTAGCGCTGAGTGGCTAGCAGGTGAATTACAGCGTATGATGGAAGATGCCTCTTTGCTTGAAACAGCAGCGCGTAACGCTAAAGAACAAGGCCGCCCAGATGCGGCTGAACGGTTGGCCAATGCGGCAGATGCCCTTGCCAATCGACAAGAATTGACCCAAGAACTCGTTGATCAAACTTTGGAGACATAACACCCATGAAAATGCCTCAAAATATTGGACCGATTCATTTTGTCGGTATTGGCGGTATTGGCATGAGCGGCATTGCCGAAGTGCTGCAAACGTTGGGCTATACCGTTCAAGGGTCAGATATGTCTGACAGCGCGAACGTGCAGCGGCTTCGCAAAAAAGGCATCACGGTGAATATTGGCCATAGTGCAGATAATTTGGGTGAGGCTGAAGTGATTGTGGTTTCTTCTGCGATTAAGGCCGAAAACCCTGAGCTGATGGCAGCACGTGAGCGGGTGCTGCCTGTTGTGCGCCGTGCTGAAATGTTGGCGGAACTGATGCGCTTTCAATCAGCCATTGCCGTTGGTGGAACGCACGGGAAAACGACGACGACATCTATGGTCGCAGCGCTTTTAGAAGCAGGCCAGAAAGACCCGACGGTTATCAACGGTGGCATCATCAATGCTTATGGCACCAATGCCCGCATGGGTGATGGTGACTGGATGGTGGTGGAAGCTGACGAATCTGATGGCACCTTCGTGAAGCTGCCGGCTGATGTGGCGATTGTTACCAATATGGATCCAGAACACCTTGATCACTACGGCACCTTTGATGCGGTCAAAGAAG
>CAZKKW010000053.1:12493-14259 GCA_964553335.1 uncultured Hyphomicrobiales bacterium
AATATGGATCCAGAACACCTTGATCACTACGGCACCTTTGATGCGGTCAAAGAAGCGTTTCAGCGGTTTGTTGAAAATGTGCCGTTTTATGGTTTTGCGGTCATGTGTATTGATCACCCAGAGGTGCAGCGCCTTGTTGGTCAAATCGAAGATCGTCGTATTATTACTTATGGTGAAAATCCACAGGCGGATGTGCGGTTTGAAGATATTCGCGCAGAAGGTGGCTCGACCCGCTTTAGCGTGGTCATCCATAATCGCCGCACAGATGATGTGGAAGAAATTTCGAACCTTCTTTTGCCCATGCCCGGCCACCACAATGTGTCCAATGCAACGGCTGCGATTGCGGTTGCTTCCGCCCTTGGTATTGAGAGTGATCAAATCCGCGACGGTCTCGCCAACTTCTCCGGTGTGAAGCGTCGCTTTACCCATACGGGCTCTTGGAAAGGTGTTGAGGTATTCGATGATTACGGCCATCACCCTGTTGAAATTGCAAGCGTCTTGAAAGCAGCGCGTTCTGCAGCACAAGGCAAGGTCGTCGCCGTGGTGCAACCGCACCGCTATACGCGCCTTCAAAGCCTGTTTGATGATTTTTGTACCTGTTTCAATGATGCCGACACGGTGATTGTTGCCCCCGTTTATGAAGCGGGTGAAACCCACATTGAAGGCGCGGACCGTGACAGTCTCGCTGATGGCCTGCGCCAGCGTGGGCACCGTAATGTTGTCGTCACCGAAGGGCCATCTGATCTGGCTAGCATCGTTGCAGAAGAGGCTTCTGCTGGTGATTATGTGATGTGTCTTGGTGCGGGCAATATTTCTGCATGGGCGAACGCGCTGCCGGATGAGCTTGCCGCACTTGGCGACGGCTAAAGGGAGACGCACATGGCTTTTGCCGATTTATTGCCTGAGCTTGAGCCGTGGGTTTCCCAAATACGTGGTCGCTTAAGTGCGAATGCTGATTTGAGCAAGGTTACATGGTTCCGCGTTGGTGGTCCGGCGCAACTCTTGTTTCAGCCTGCCGACGAAGAAGACCTCCAACTATTTTTGACGAACTTGCCGCTAGAAATCCCCGTTATGGTGATTGGCGTTGGTTCTAATTTGCTGGTGCGTGATGGCGGTATTGAAGGCGTGGTTATCCGCCTTTCTGCCAAAGGTTTTGGCGGCATGGAGCGCGATGGCGACACCTCCATTCGTGTGGGTGCTGCAAGCCAAGACAAGCGTGTTGCAGCCTTCGCCCTTGAATGCGGACTTGATGGTTTTGCGTTTTATCACGGCATACCGGGCGGCATTGGTGGGGCGCTTCGCATGAACGCGGGGGCCAATGGCACCGAGACGAAGGACTGCATTAAAGAGATCGTGGCGATTGACCGCAAGGGAGAGCGTCATGTCTTGAGCAACGCCGATATGGGCTATGCCTACCGTCATTCGGACGCGGCGGCAGATTTGATATTTACCGAAGCTGTCTACCAAGGCACACCTGCGGATAAAGCCGCAATACAAGAACAAATGGACGCCGTGCAACACCACCGCGAAACCGTTCAACCCGTGAAAGAAAAGACGGGCGGTTCAACCTTCAAAAACCCTGAGGGCACCAGTGCATGGAAAGAAGTGGATAGCGCTGGCTGTCGTGGCTTGATGGTGGGCGGCGCTCAAATGAGCGAGATGCACTGCAATTTCATGATCAACACGGGCAGCGCAACAGCCACCGACCTTGAAACCCTCGGCGAAACCGTGCGCGCGCGTGTGTTAGAGAATTCTGGTATCAAGCT
>CAZKKW010000054.1:0-14258 GCA_964553335.1 uncultured Hyphomicrobiales bacterium
CAACTGGCGTATTTACGGCTAGAGCGAGAGTATCAAAACCTCTTAATCTGCGAACGCCCAAATGGTGATTTCGCCCATACTATGTTGCGGCAACTATTCTTTGCCTGCTTTATGGAAGCCTATTGGCAGGAAGTGCTCACCTCAAGCGATGAAACCCTGCGCGGCATCGCTGGCAAGGCGATCAAAGAAACTGCGTATCATATTCGCCATAGCGGTGAATGGGTGATCCGCCTTGGTGATGGCACCGAAGAAAGCACGCGCCGCACGCAAGAAGCACTGGAAGAACTCGCCCCTTATCTACCTGAGTTTTTTGAAAGCAACGAGGTGACACAAGCTCTCGCCCAAACCAATATTTTACCAGATCCAGCAAGCTTGCAACAAAGATGGTTAGACCGTATCGCACCGATTTTTGCTGAAGCTCTCCTACCCGTTCCTGATCTTGCCCCCGCTCAAACAGGTGGGCGCAAAGGACAGCACACCGAGGACATGGGCTTTTTGTTGGCCGACCTTCAATATCTGCAACGCACGTATCCGGGGCTTTCATGGTAAGCACCGCCCTCTCCTTTGATGACAAAGCAACCGAGCGCCGTGCTTATGCTGTGGCAGCAAGCGTGCTTGATCCTGAAATTCCGATTGTGACCATCGAAGACCTTGGCATCTTGCGCGGTGTTCAAATTGACAGCCAAGGCCGCGCCGTCGTTGATCTCACGCCCACCTACTCAGGTTGCCCAGCCGTTCTCGCCATTGAATTGACTGTTGAGACCGCTTTGAGGGAGGCAGGTTTCGACCCCATCATCAACCGCGTTATTTCGCCTGCATGGACAACGGACTGGATAACAGATCAAGGACGCGAAAAGCTTACGGCCTACGGTATCGCGCCGCCTGTCAAAAGCGAGAACTCAAAACGTGCATTGTTTGGTGAGACCACAGTCACCTGCCCGCGCTGCCAATCAACAGAGACTGAAAAGGTCTCAGAGTTCGGCTCCACCGCCTGCAAAGCACTTTACCGCTGCACCAGTTGTGCGGAACCGTTTGACTATTTCAAGTGCATTTAGGGCGGTAAAATGAGCAGTAAAACACCCCGCTTCCACACGCTTGAAATCGCATCTGTTGATCAAGACACTGCTGATAGCGTGGTTATCAGCTTTGTCATCCCTGAAGAATTGAAAGAAGATTTCATCTTCATCCCTGGTCAATATTTGACCTTGCGCGCACAAATCAATGACGAAGACACAAGACGCTCCTATTCCATCTCATCGCCCCTTGGCGCAGAGCATTTGAGCGTTGGTGTAAAGCGGATTGAAGATGGTGCCTTCTCATCCTTCGCGCAAACCTTGAAAGCGGGCGACACACTCTCGGTGATGACACCGCAAGGCCGTTTCATGGCACCCATTGGCGGCACGCACAATTATCTGTTGCTAGCTGCCGGTTCTGGCGTGACGCCGATCCATTCCATCGCCCGCTCTGTATTGGAAGGCGAGCGAGACAGCCGCGTCACCCTTTGCTATGCCAACCGCAACACCGACAGCGTGATGTTCAAGTCATCGTTTGATGATTTAAAAGACCAGTACCTCACCCGCTTCCTCATGACCCATGTGATGGACGAAGAGGCGCAGGACGTGGACCTGTTTAACGGTCGGCTGGATGCAGAAAAACTCCAAACGATGGCAACGCGCGGGTTGATTGATCCATTGAGTTACGATGCAATTTATGTTTGCGGACCGGAGCCGATGATCAAAGCAGCGTCCTCTGCCCTTGAAGAATTGGGCGTTGAAAAAGCTCGCATTAAATTCGAACTCTTCACCCCATCAACGCCGCTACGCACCGCAGGGTCCGCGCAAAAGGCGACCAAGGCAAGTGACGCAGAAATTGAAATCGTGCTTGATGGTTCGCGCCGCAAATTCCCGCTCGCGAAAGAACAGCCTTTGCTAGAAGCCGCCGCCCAATCTGGCCTCGACCTACCCTACTCCTGCGCCAACGGCATGTGCGCCACATGCCGCTGCAAGCTGGTGGAGGGCGAGGCTGAGATGGTCCAGAACTTCTCCCTCGAAGAATGGGAAACCAATGACGGCTTTGTGCTCGCCTGCCAACTTCGCGCACTCAGCAAAAAGGTTGTCTTGGATTTCGACGCGGTTTAATCTCTAGCCCGCACTGCCCGTGCGATAACGGAATGATCCGCTGCCTGTCGCGATCAATTCGCCCGTCTCATCAAACACCTTGCCTTCAGCAAAAAACACTTTCCTGCCACCGCCAGTTTTCACGCCTTCCGCAATCAGCATTTTGCCCTTGGGACGCGATAGATAATTCACTGTCATGGAGAGCGTCATTGCGAACTTCTTGTTATCAGGGTCGCCCGTAAAACAACCACAATATCCCATCGCGGTATCAAGCAGCGAGGCATGCACACCACCATGGGGCAAGCCGTAGCGATTGGTGAGCTTCGGCTTCATCTCGGCTTGAATGCGGACCAAAGTTTCTGTCCATTCAACCATCTCAAAACCAAGCAGGGATTGGTATTCATAAGGGTCTTCAATAATATCTGGATAGGTCGCCACGGCGCGTATCTCCTGAAGTAAAGTCAAATTGCGGTCAACCCACCGTCGATTGAAATGGCTTGGCCCGTCATGAAGCTATTTTCTTCGTCGCAAATCCATAACATCGCCTGCACGATCTCGCCGCTTTCAGCAACCCGTCGCATTGGCACACGTGAGGAAATTTGCTGATACGCGTGATCGCGATCAATGCCACGGTTTTCGCCAAATTTATCAGCGATTTCAGAAAACAAAGGCGTGTCGGCGAATGAAGGACAAAGCGCATTCACCCGCACCCCTTTTCGCGCCACTTCGTCAGCGGCAGCTTTGGTGAGGCCGATAACCGCATGTTTGGAGGCGGCATAAGCAGACATATATCCAGCGCCAACCAGACCAGCAGCAGAAGACACATTGAGGATCGCGCCCGCGCCCTGCTCAATCATTGGTGGCAATTGATGCTTCAAGCCTAAGAACACCGACCGCGCATTCACAGCCATTGCCTGTTCATAGGTTTCAACATCAAGCGCTGTGATGGGTGCCATCTCATGGGCAATGCCAGCGTTATTGATAGCCACATCCAACTTGCCGAATTTGGAAAGACAGGCGGCAACATGGTCTTCCATCTGCTCTTCTTCGGTGACATCGAGCTTTTGCGTGAGGACACCTACGCCAACAGTTCGAAGTTGCTCGCCCAGCGCCTCAAGCGCATCCTCATCAATATCAGAAAGCGCAAGCAGTGCCCCTTCTGCCGCAAAGCGTTTGGCCGCTTCAGCGCCAAAGCCGCCAGCAGCACCTGTGATCATCACAACCTTATCTTGATAGCGCCCCTCACTCATAACCAAGCGCCTTTAAACCGCCCGCTGCGAAGGCTGGCACATGGGCACCAAGCTCCAGCGCCTTTTTCGGATTGGACGCATTGCCATCAAGTGCGCGCCGTTTCACCCCTTCTAATACGGCTGCCATGCGGAAGAAACAAAAACCGAGGTAAAAACCAAAGTTCTCAATTTTCTCTATCCCCCGATGGGCGCAATAAAGATCGATGAATTCTTGATCACTCAACAGACCATTCGCCGCGCGGTCAACACCTGCAAGCCCGCGGCCCAAATTTCCAGTTGGCATTTGCCATTGCATAATCACACCGGCAAGGTCTGCGTAAGGATGGCCAAGGGTTGAAATTTCCCAGTCTAAAACCGCGAGGCATTTCTCGCTGTCCTTATCAAAAATCATATTGTCGATGCGGTAATCGCCATGCACCAGCGTGCGCAAGCCGTCGTCTTCGGGTATATGCTCATCAAGGGCTGCCATCAGCCGATCCATCGCCTCAAGCTCTTGCGTTTTTGAGGCAATGTATTGCTTTGACCATCGTGAAATTTGCCGGACATAATAATTACCCGACGGGCCGTATTCAGAAAGCCCCACTGCATCAATATCAACATCATGAAGGGCTGCCAGAACGCGGGCCATTTCAGACAGAACAGGTTTGCGTTCTTCAACCGCAAGATCAGGCAGATCCGGCACATCAAACGTGCGCCCGTCCACATGATCCATAATATAAAACTGCGAACCAATCACACTGTCATCATCTGACAGCACATGCATTTTAGCGACGGGCACAGCGCTATCTGCCAAGGCGCTTTGGACACGAAACTCACGGTCAACAGCATGGGCAGACTTTAGCAACTCCCCCATCGGCTTGCGACGCAAGACAAAGTTCTTTGCCGTGGTCTCAAGCAGATAAGTCGGGTTTGATTGTCCGGTCTCAAACTTGGTGACATTCGTCACATCACCAAACCCGTCCATGTGCTTGCGCACATAGGCCGTAACGGCTGCACTATCCAAATTTGGTGCCGCATCGGACATGGTAAGTTAAAGTACCTCAAAGAGGCCAGCAGCGCCCATGCCACCACCGACACACATGGTCGAAACCACATATTTCGCACCACGCCGTTTGCCCTCAATCAAAGCATGACCGACCATGCGAGCACCCGACATGCCATAAGGATGGCCGATCGAGATCGCACCACCATTCACATTCAAAATATCGTTGGGAATACCAAGCTTGTCACGACAATAAAGCACCTGCACGGCAAACGCCTCGTTGAGTTCCCAAAGGCCGATATCATCCATTTTGAGGTTGTGCTTTTCAAGCAGCGCTGGCACGGCATAGATCGGGCCAATGCCCATTTCATCTGGCTCACAACCAGAGGCAACCACACCAACATAGCGGCCCAAGGGTTGAAGCCCGCGTTTTTCCGCAAGGCTTTCTTCCATCACCACGGCCGCCGACGCGCCGTCTGACAATTGGCTCGCATTACCAGCGGTAATAAATCCACCCTCTTTGATGACCAGCCCATCTTTAAAAACAGGATTGAGACCGGCAAGGTTTTCAAGCGCAGTGCTTGGACGGTTGCCCTCGTCTTTTGCAAGCGTCACCTGCTTTTCAGAAATTTCTTTGGTCTCACGATCTTGCACCAGCATGGTCGTTGCAAGCGGCACAATCTCATCATCCAACTTACCCGCTTCTTGCGCAGAAGCCGTGCGTTGCTGTGATTGCAGGGCGTATTCGTCTTGCGCCTCACGGCTGATATTATAGCGATCCGCCACTGTCTCAGCAGTCTCCAGCATCGACATATACATGTCAGGCTTATTGGCTTTAAGCCACGGATCAGACTTCGCACGCATCTCAGCAGTTTGCACGAGGCTCACAGATTCAACGCCGCCACCAACGACGATGTCTTGATTATCACTCACCACTTGCTTTGCGGCGGCTGCAATGGCCATCATGCCGGAGGCGCATTGGCGATCTAACGACATGCCCGCAACGGTTGCAGGCAATCCTGCTCTGATGGCTGCTTGGCGGGCGATATTGGTGCAGGTGTGGCCTTGCTGGAGGGCTGCTCCCATGATCACATCTTCAACCGTATCCCCCTCAATCCCTGCTCGCTCCACGGCATTGGAAATTGCGTGAGCTGCAAGCTCTTGCGGCGTGGTGTTGTTGAACGCCCCGCGATAGGCTTTGCCAATTGGCGTTCTTGCTGTTGATACGATAACTGCACTACGCATGGTTTTTCCTCTTCCCTAATGGTGGGTCACTTGTTGATATATTGGCGGTTGATCCACTCAGCCACCATGGCAGGTTTAGATTGGCCCTCGATTTCCACCGTAGCCGTTAAAATTATATCGCTATAATCACTTTTTGATTGATCAAAAGAAAGCAACGTGAAACGCCCCCGAACCCGCGAACCCACTGGCACGGGCGATATAAAACGCAGCTTGTTAAAGCCATAATTGATGCTCATCCCCTTATCACCCGTCATAAATGGCATCACTTCGTAAGCCATCGCTGAAAGCAGAGACATTGTAAGAAACCCATGCGCGATTGTGCCATCAAAGGGGGTTTCATCACGGGCACGCTTTGGATCCATGTGGATGAATTGCTCATCATCTGAAATTTTGGCAAAAGCATCAACGCGGGCTTGGTCAAGCAGATACCAGCTTGACGCACCGAGCTCTTCGCCAATACGGCCCGCCAAGTCTGCTGCCGATAAAACCGGAACACTCATGACAAGGCTTCTTCAAATATCGCAGGACCGGTTTGAACATTAATGCCACCTGAAACAGGAATGATCGCGCCCGTTACATATGAGCCACCCGCCCCGCATAAAAACTGCAAACAACCGGCAATATCACTGGCATTACCAACACGCGAAAGCGGCACCTGTGCGCCGACCTTGTCGCGAACATCTGGTTTAGCTGTTGCAAACGCCGTCATGTTAGAGACGAATGGACCAGGTGCTAAGGCATTCACTGTAATGTTTTGTTCTGCCAATTCTTTCGCCAAAATCTGCGTCATATGATGAACCGCGGCTTTGGAGGCTGAATAACTATAAGCGCCATCGCCCATTGCAACTTCCCCCATTACGGAACCAACATTCACAACCCGCGCGGGGTCTTCTTGGCTCGATGCTTTTTGTAAGAGCGGCAACAATGATTGGGTGAGATGAAACATGCCCGCGACATTGACGGAGAAAATTCGGTCCCACGCCTTATAGGGAAACTCACCAAGCGGTGCGCCCCATGTGGCTCCTGCATTGTTCATGAGAATGTGGAGACGGTCAGTGCGTTCGCCAATCGCATCTTTCAGCGCATCAACCCCCTCTTCACTGCCAACATCACCAGCAAAACCTTCAGCCTTACCCGCATGCCCAAGCGCATTCAGCTCTTTGGCAACGCTTTCACAAAGCTCACCCTTGCGGCTTGCAATCAGAACATTTGCACCAGCCGCCAAAAACCCTTCAGCCGCCATCCGTCCAATGCCTGTCGCGCCACCTGTCACCAAAGCCGTTTTGCCTTTAAGTGAAAACAAATCTACTGGCCGCATAAAACCTTCTCCCTCTCATGCACTCTTGTTTAGCCTAGGCTAATGCGCCTATACAATCTACACATTCACGAAGCCATTTTGCATCGGAGAGTTATTGATGCCCCCAAAAGCATTAAAAGCCATGATGAGCCACGCCGTTGGTGGCCCAGAAACATTGCAATTAACCGAGCTATCCATCCCGACACCGCATTCTGGCGAAGTATTAATCCGTGTTCATGCAGCAGGCGTCAATTTTCCAGATACATTGATTGGTCGTGACCTTTATCAAATCAAACCGCCCCGCCCTTTCGCGCCCGGTGGTGAGCTTGCAGGCATCGTTGAAGCAATTGGCGACAGTGTGGATGGCTTTGAAGTCGGCGACCGTGTTTTGGCACTCACCCTGTTTGGCGCGTTTTCAAGCCATGTCTGCGCAAAAGCCTCAATGACTTTCAAAATACCTGACGTCATGCCCTTTGATGACGCATCGAGCTTTATTCTCACCTACGGTACGAACTATTATGGGCTTCATGATTGCGGGGGCTTGAACGAGGGTGAAACAGTGCTGGTACTTGGTGCGTCAGGTGGTATTGGAACGGCTGCGATAGAACTTGCAAAACATGCTAATGCCCGCGTTCTTGCTGCTGTTTCATCCGAAGACAAAGCTGTTTTTTGCCGAGACTTGGGAGCTGATAAAACACTAATCTACCCGAAAAATTTAGAGAAAGACGGGCAACGCGCCTTATCCGCCAGCATCAAAGAGCTGGCAGGTGCTAAGGGTGTTGATATCGTGTATGACCCTGTTGGTGGCAATTACGCAGAACCAGCCCTTCGCTCCCTCAACTTTGAAGGTCGTCATGTCGTGCTGGGCTTTACCGCAGGCATCCCGAAAATCCCACTCAACCTTCCGCTGTTAAAAAACCTCAATATTTGCGGCGTGAACTGGGCAAAATTTATCGCTGAAAAACCTGAACGCTTTCGCGAACAGACAAAAACATTGCTGAAGCTTTATGAAGACGGTGCCATCAAACCAAAAATCAGCGCACGCTTCCCGCTTGAAGAAGCTGGTAAGGCGCTTGAATTATTTGAAGCAAGAAAAGCTCAAGGCAAAATCGTGGTGATGATCGACTAGTTTTCGTCTTCGTCCACCAAGTGTTGCAAATGGCTGGTGTCGTTGAAGGTTCGTACAATCATACGATCCGCACCCACGGCAAGACGACTGATGGAACCGTTTTCAGCACCGATAAAAGCAAAAGACCGCGACCCTGTCGCAACAGCCATCGCAGCACCAATCACCCCACCATGAACAAATACCGCCACATGCTGGTTTGGATGCTTAGCCGCAATACGCAGCAATCCGGCTTTAACGCGGTCTTGCAGTTCAGCCGAGCTTTCAGCACCCGGCACCAAACCCCATTCTTGCTGTTCAATGGCTTTCAAATAGAGCGGATCACGCTCTTCCATTTTAATGCGGAACAGGCCGCTATCCCAGTCGCCGAGATAAATTTCCCGCAAATCCTTCTCCACCATGGGCGTCATGCCAAGAGCCTTTGCAAGCGGTGCGGCCGTTTGGTGTGTGCGAGTAAGCGTGGTCACATAAAGCGCATCAAAATGCGTGTTCTTAAGGCGCTCACCCACCGCGACCGCCTGCTTATGCCCCATTGGATGCAAATGCGGGTCAGATTGCCCATCCTTTTGCGGATGCGGGATACCTTCAACATAGGGCATGGATTCGCCATGACGAATGAGAAGCATGTCACACATGCCATCAGGCACGGTGAAACGATGTTGGCGATATTGTTTAGCCATTGGGTGCGCTTATTCCGGTAACTTATAATCTGCAAATTGTGCACGAAGTGTCCGTTTGGAAACCTTACCCGTCGCCGTCAACGGCAATTCATCCACGATGATCACATCATCAGGCACCTGCCATTTGGCAAGAGATTTGGCACAAAGGTCCAAAATGCTTTGCTTATCTGGCTCCACATCAGGTTGCGGCACGACAACCAAAACGGGTCGTTCATCCCATTTGGGATGTGGCAAGCCAATAACAGCGCAATTCAAGATATCCGCATGGCTCATCGCCATATTTTCAACGTCAATTGAACTGATCCACTCGCCACCAGATTTAATCAAATCTTTGGCACGGTCGGTAATGCGCAAGAACCCGTCAGGATCAATTGACGCAACATCACCGGTTGTAAACCAGCCTTCATCATCAAACACGCCTTGAGATGCCTCTTCATCGTTAAAGTAGCCCGATACAATCGTATTGCCACGCGTGAACAGCTCACCGGAAGCCACACCGTCATGCGGCAAGCGGTTACCGTCTTCGTCGACAATTTTAAGCTCAACACCGTATGTACGACGCCCCTGGCTGGTTTTAAGATCAACACGCTCTTTTAGCGGCAATTTCTCCAAATCAGGTGGCAAGGTGCCGACAGTGCCGACAGGACTCATCTCGGTCATACCCCAAGCATGGCAAACGCTCACATCCATGCTCTCAAATGCTTCAATCATCGGGCGCGGTGCCGCAGAGCCGCCGATGATAACTTCGCCAAACCCGTTCGGCTTGCGTCCGCGTTTTTCAATTTCAGCCAAAAGACCAATCCAAACCGTTGGAACGCCCCATGCTGAAAAAACGTCTTCGCTATCCATCAAGTCATAAACACTTGGCCCATCGAGTTTCGGCCCTGGGAAAATAAGGGATGCTCCCGTAAGTGGTGCTGCATAAGGCAAGCCCCAAGCATTAACGTGGAAAAGCGGAACAACAGGCAAAATGCGTTTTCCCGATTGCAATGATGTTTGAAGGGATACCCCAACCATCAAGGCATGAAGCACGGTTGAGCGGTGTGTATAAAGCGCGCCCTTTGGGTTTCCTGTTGTGCCAGATGTGTAGCAAAGGTTCGCCGCCGTATCCTCAGGAAAATCGGCCCATTCGAACTGATCATCTTCACTGGCCAGCAATTCCTCGTAGCAAATAGGGTTTGGTAACGATGTCTCAGGCATATGCGCCTGATCTGTCATAACCATATAGCGCAAGTTCTTTGGAAACAGCGGCATCAATTTTTCAACCAGCGGCACAAAGGTAAGATCAACGCATAACAGCGTATCACCCGCATGGCCGATGATATAAGACATTTGCTCCGCAGAAAGACGCGGGTTCAGCGTGTGACATACAGCGCCAATGCCGCCAATCGCATAATAAAGCTCAAAGTGACGATACCCATTCCATGCAAGTGTCGCCACGCGATCACCCGCTTTAATGCCATTGGCAAGCAATGCTTTAGCAAGACGACGTGCCCGAGCAGCGGTTTGGCGGTAAGTCGCCTTATGTATGCCGCCTTCAACAGTAGAAGAGACAATCTCAGAGTTTGGATGAGTATCCTCAGCAAAGGTCAACATGTCCGCAATCTTTAGCGGACGGTTCATCATCATTCCTTTGAGCATTGATCTCTCCCCTGTCAAATAGTCGGCAAAGCTCTCCCAAGCCCATAGTATCCCAATTTTAGAGATTATAATTGCCGTACGGAGCAATGCACATCATTTATTTGTGCAAATGCAACATATTCATAGCAGCAACAATATTGCACGCGTCTTTATCACGCCAATATTATCAATAGAGGTGAAATCGAAATTCTTTGAGCTTAGAACCGTGGTAATCTGGCAAGTTGGAGACCAACAAGTCTATCGCCACGGTCAAAAGAAAAGCTTAAACGGCAGAGCTAAGCTAACGTTTCCCTAAACCAATTTCCTTGGCAAGTGATGACCGACGTTTTGCATAGTCAGGGCAAACCATTGGATAGTCACTCGGCAATGCCCATTTGGTTTTGTATTCCTCAGGAGAGAGGTCATGAGTAGTACGCAAATGCTTCTTCAGCGATTTAAAGCGCTGACCACATTCTAAACACGTCAAATAACCTGACTGAACAGATTGTTTTACCGGAACAGCTGGCGTGAGACTCGCATCAAAGTCTGCTGAAAAATTCTCACTGGCAGCCCCCGTCATGGATACCACAGCTGAGTGGACATCCTCTATCAAAGTAACTAATTCTGGGGAGGGTACCGTATTATTTGAAACATAGGCTGACACGATGTCACAAACTGTTTCAACTATTTCATTACTTACATTCTTCTCATTACATTGACTTACATTCTTCTCATCACATTGTGCTTCCATCGCATCCTCACAGGTGATTTGTATTCCGAGGCGAAACATATCATCGTGTAAAATCATCTTCTAGCAAGTCAGGGTTGTAATTAGATGTATTTGCACAAATCCTTACTTAATCATCATGTAATCATCAATGTTTTTCACGGTGATGAACAACATAAAATCGACTATATATATATATTAATTTTAGAATGTTGCTGATTACGCCTCACATCAACCAACTTTCAAGCCTATGAACACATAATTTCTTCCAATTGCTAATAAAATGGATAAAAAATTATCACTTTAATGAAATATTGAACGTGATAATATAGATAGATAAATTAGTTAACCAACTGAAAAAATACTTTGCGCATCCATAACTTACTAGAAAATACATCAACTGAAACTTTGGCAATCATAGAGTTTGACGGGAAGTCCATAACCTATGATTCACTGTCTAACCAAGTAGAAAAATTGATTGGGTTGCTCTCCTCTCATGGCTTGCGCGAAGGAGATCGACTGGCACTGATCACCGAGAACTGTACACTATATGTCGCAACAACATTCGCCTGCAGCGCACTCAACGCATGGGTTGTGCTGGTGAACGCACGTCAAAGTAGCGAAGAAGTCGATGCGATTCTCACCCATTGCGATGCCCGATTCGCGCTTTTTACAACGGACGTTTCTGACAAAGCCCAAGCCCATGCTGCTCGCCTTGGTGGTAAAAAAGTTGCAGAATTGCCATGTGGAAATGTTGTTTTATCTAATCTAAGGGACGCCACGCAGGAGCCCGTTGACGCCAGCAACAATCAAACCGCCGCCCTACTCTATACGACCGGCACAACCAGCAAGCCAAAGGCCGTTATGCTGAGCCACAAGAACTTGCTGTTCAATGCATCCGCATCTTGTAAAGCAAACAATGTCACCTCTGAAGATCGTGTCTTACTTGTATTACCCGGCACCCATATTTTTGGGCTTGCAACAGTGTTCCTACAAACGATGGTAGCGGGCGCAACACTCCAAATTATGAA
This sequence comes from uncultured Hyphomicrobiales bacterium, assembly GCA_964553335.1. Classification (GTDB taxonomy): domain Bacteria; phylum Pseudomonadota; class Alphaproteobacteria; order Rhizobiales; family JACESI01; genus JACESI01. The sequence continues at coordinate 12,076 of CAZKKW010000054.1, forward strand.
ACGATTTGACGTTGAAAAAGTTGTTGATGCTTTGGAAAATGGCGTCACGGTGTTTCAAGGTGTGCCGCAAATGTTTGCCGCTATTGTCGATCATCTAGCAGCTTCAAATAGACCCTTGAATGCACGCTCATTGAAAGTCATCTCATCAGGTGGCGCACCCCTTGACCCCGCACTTAAGAAAAATGTTGAGAAGATTTTCGGCCTCAATCTCAACAATGGCTACGGTATCTCCGAAACAGCCGCGGGCGTTTGCACAACCGACCGCGCCATCCACCGCGATGATTCGAGCGTTGGCCCTGCTCTTGAAGGCGTGACCTTGAAAATAGACAATCCGAACGAAGAAGGCATAGGCGAGGTTTGGGTTCACGGCGACAATGTCATGAATGGTTACTACCGCGCGCCGGAACTCACCAAAACCGCCCTCACCGCTGATGGCTATTTCAAAACCGGCGACCTTGCCAAGATGGACGCTGACGGCTCCTTGCACATTGTAGGGCGAAGCAAAGAGTTGATCATCCGCGCTGGCTTTAATGTCTATCCACCAGAGGTTGAGGCGATGCTGACCAAGCACCCCGCAATCTCTCAAGCCTCCGTCATTGGGCGCAAATATCAGGCAGACGAAGAAATCATCGCCTTCGTCCAGCTTCGCGAAGAAGTATCCGAGCCTCAAATCAAAAACTGGCTTCGTGAAAAGTTGGTAGGTTATAAAATTCCACAACGAATAATCTTCGTTGATCACTACCCTGCCGCTACGACAGGCAAAATATTGAAACATAAGCTTGTTTCCCATTTCATAAATGAGATAGCCTTACATGAGAAAAATTCGGACTAACTCAGCAAATTGGAATAAGCATGTCTGTAGTAGAAATTGAACGCGTCGATGCTATCGGTTTGATTGCCTTAAACAATCCACCCGTCAATGCAGCGAGCACAGCGCTCAGACAGGGTATCCAAGCAGCCCTTCACGAACTTGATGCGGATAGCGCCATCGCAGCGATTGCAATTTACGGCAAAGGCAGAACGTTTATTGCTGGTGCTGACATCACAGAATTTGGCAAACCGCTCAAAGAACCATTTTTGCCTGATCTATGCACTGAAATTGAACACACGAAGACGCCCGTTATCTCAGTTCTTCATGGCACAACTTTAGGCGGCGGTCTGGAAGTGGCGCTTGGCACTCATGCGCGCATCGCGATTAAGGGCAGCAAGGTCGGTTTGCCTGAAGTCGCCTTAGGCTTGTTACCGGGTGCCGGCGGCACACAGCGCACCCCGCGGCTTGTCGGCATTCCTGCAGCCTTAGAAATGATCACCTCTGGTCGTCATATTGGTGCGGATGAAGCGGGCAAGCTCGGCCTTGTTGACCGTGTTGTAGAAGGTGATCCGCGCGAAGTTGCTATAGAAAGCGCCAAAGATGTTCTATCTGGCAAATTATCAACGCGGCGAACGGGCGAACTAACCGTTGAACCAAATGACGCAGCGCTGGCAGAATGGCGCAAGAAAATCACCGCGAAATCGCCCTTCCTATTTTCACCTCAAAAATGCATCGACGCTGTAGCGCTTTCAACCAAACCGATTGATGAAGGCATTCCGGCTGAGCGAGCGCTGTTTATGGAGTGCATGAAGAACCCGCAAAGCGCTGGCCTACAGCATGCCTTTTTTGCTGAACGTGCTGTGCAGAAAATTCCAGAAGCAAAAGCCGAGCCGCGCGCAATCGAAAGCGTCGGCATCATTGGCGGTGGCACAATGGGATCCGGCATTGGCACATCCATGTTGATGGCAGGCTTCCCCCTCACCCTCATTGAGCGCGATGATGAAGCCATCGAGCGCACCCGTGCAACGATCACTAGCAATCTGGATGGTGCCGTCAAACGCGGCAAAATGCTTGAATCCACCCGCGATGATATTCTCGCCAACAAGCTAACCCTCAAGAGTGAACTTGAAGCGCTAAGTGATGTTGATTTGATTGTTGAGGCCGTTTTTGAAGAAATGAACGTGAAGAAGGACATTTTTTCAAAACTCGACAAAATCGCAAAATCTGGCGCGATATTGGCAACGAACACGTCTTATCTTGACGTTAACGAGATTGCGTCGTGCACCTCACGACCTGAAGACGTGGTCGGCCTGCATTTCTTTTCTCCCGCCCATATCATGCGTTTGCTTGAGGTTGTGGTCGCGGAAAAAAC
>CAZKKW010000055.1:0-14252 GCA_964553335.1 uncultured Hyphomicrobiales bacterium
TGAGGAAAAAGACGCCGACGCGTGGTGCGGTGTGCAGATTGTTTCGCTACGAACTGGCGATGTCGCCCATTGGGTGCGGCTGGATGGTGCCATTGCCGAGCTTTTCGATGTCTGCGTGTTGCCGGGCGTCAAAAACCCGATAACCCTCGGCCCCAACTCAAAGGAAATCCGCGAGTTTATTACCATGGAACCGCTGGCAGCTCACATTTGACCTGCTTCCCGAAAACTGGACCATTTTAAGCTGGAAATGCTGTTAATATCCCGATGCAAAATACAAGAACATAGGCACCACATAAGGTAGCCGTTCACTTCCAGAAATTCTTCAAAATAGGTGGGGTTGGCGACCAAATCCTTTATTCTATCAAAGGGCCAAGCCGATAGAATAAACGCCAATGCGCTATAGCATGCAAGCGCCGAAGCCGACATTAGATAGAGCTTAAATGAGCCTTTGAACACATTCCAAGATTTGAGAATTTTAAAAAGGCACACAACAAGCGCAAGGATTATGACAACTCTAAAGACAGACTTTAAGGTATCCAATACAGCCGCTTGGTCTTGCGACGTATCTGATAACTCCAGCGCAAACTCGCGAGAAAACAGCAATATGCTCAGCGCGCTTAAAAAATATAAGACAGGCTTATGGGCTTGATCGACTTTCTTTGCGAAAACGAAAAAACAAACTGCGCTGATGAGTAAGGTGATGTTTTGGATTGTTTCAGCCAAACCATTTTCAGCAAAGGCTCGATCAAGAGCCCGTTGAGTGAAAACATCGAAATTGATGGCCATGAAAAACAAAATGGAAATTAAAATCAAAACGCCTGTCAGCCCAATGGTTAGAGCGTATCGATTTGAGTTGGTAATAAAACGCATTTAATAGCTGTCCTCTGTTCTATAGATCCAAACACGCCAATAGCCATAAACTAGTGGTTATGCCTTGGTTTGTGTTTGGCTGCTATATCGCGATAATTGGGCGCATCTTTTAAAACCATGCCGTCCGACAACGGGCCTACAAGCTCGCCTGAATATTGTTGCCATGGTGTTTGATTTTCAGGAATTGGATAGCCGCCCTCAGCTGCGAGTTTCTCAGCGCGCGCTTGAAGCTCCTCATCGCTCAATAAAACATTCACAGAGCTGGTGTTTAGATCAACACGCAAGCGATCACCTGTTTGTAAAAGCGCCAGCCCGCCCCCAGTTGCTGCTTCTGGAGAAGCATTGAGAATTGACGGAGAACCAGACGTACCAGATTGGCGGCCATCGCCAATACACGGCAAGGCTGAAATGCCTTGTTTCAAGAGATAATCAGGCGGCCGCATATTCACGACTTCTGCAGCACCCGGATAGCCTTTTGGACCCGTTCCTCGCATAATCAAAATGCTGTTTTCATCAATATTTAGCTCGGGATTATCTATGGTCTCATGGAAACTTTCAGGACCATCAAAAACAATTGCCCGCCCTTCGAAAGCATTTCGGTCCTGCGGGTTTTCGAGATAACGTCTGCGGAACTCATCAGAAATCACGCTCGTTTTCATGATCGCGCTGTCAAACAGATTGCCTTTGAGACTGAGAAACCCTGCCGCGTTCAGGATGGGGTCGTCTACTTTGGCGATCACATCATGATTGAGCGAACGCTCATTAGCATTGTTCTCCCCAATACTCGCGCCATTGGCCGTTTTTGCCTCAGGATGCGGCAAGAGGTCTGCTTCAATTAATTCACCAATGACCGCTGGAACGCCCCCTGCCCGATGAAAATCCTCACCCAAATATTCGCCTGCTGGCTGCATGTTCGTAAGCAGTGGGATGTCATAACCGACCTGTTGCCAATTTTCGGTACTCAGTTCCAAGCCAAGATGGCGAGCAATCGCATTAAGGTGAATTGGCGCATTGGTGGAACCTCCTAAAGCAGAATTCACCACGATGGCGTTTTCAAAGGACTCCGACGTCATAATGTCAGACGGTTTGAGGTCTTCCCAAATCATGTCGACGATACGTTGGCCGGTCGCATAGGCCATTTGCCCGCGCTCGCGATAGGGCGCTGGGATGGCGGCTGAACCGGGCAATTGCATACCAAGAGCTTCAGCCAATGAGTTCATCGTAGAGGCGGTACCCATGGTGTTACAATAACCGACAGAGGGTGCTGCGCGACAAACGATATCCATGAAACCTTCGTCGTCGATTTCTCCTTTGGCCTTCATATTGCGAGCATGCCAAACCGCACTTCCAGAACCGGAACGCTTGCCATTAAACCAGCCGTTGAGCATGGGGCCGACTGAAAAAGCAATGGCCGGAATATTGACCGTTGCGGCCGCCATCAACAAAGCGGGTGTCGTCTTATCGCACCCAATATTGAGCACAACACCATCAATTGGATATCCAAAAAGCGCTTCCACCAAGCCGAGATAGGCAAGATTGCGATCTAACATTGCCGTCGGTCGCTTACCCGTTTCTTGGATCGGATGGACGGGAATTTCCATCACCGTACCACCAGCACTTATGATCCCGTCGCGCACGCGCTTGGTCAGTTCGATGTGATGGCGGTTACAGGGACTAAGGTCACTTCCCGTCTGCGCGATGCCTATGATCGGTTTTCCAGATTGCAGCTCTTCTCGCGTCAGGCCGTAGTTTAGATAGCGCTCCAAATAAAGCGCCGTCATTTCTGGGTCGTCAGGGTCGTTAAACCATGCGCGCGAGCGTAAGTCTTTTGGGTTTTTACGAAGTGACATCATTGTTTCCATTGGAATTGGAGTTGGCCTACGGCCCTTAATTTCTTGTCTTTTTGCCAGAGAAAGTCAATTTAACGCGGCCAGTAAAAAGGGAAAACCGTTAGAGGTTTCCTTTTTTAAGACCAACAAAAAAGCACCAAACCAAAGATCCACGAGCGCGGGTTATTCCGCAGCCTCCAAATAATCCTCCATTGGCGGGCATGCGCAAACCAGATTTCGGTCACCATAGACATTATCAATCCGCGCGACGGGTGGCCAATATTTGTCTGCCTGCACATAAGACAATGGGAAAAACGCCTGCTGCTTGGAATAAGGTCTGTCCCAATCCCCCATCAGCAATTCCTGAGTATGCGGGGCATTGGTGAGCACACTGTTTTCAGCGCTTACTGCACCTGCTCTGATTTCATCGATTTCTTGAGAGATCGAAATCATTGCGTCACAAAACTGGTCAATTTCCTGTTTGCTCTCAGATTCCGTCGGTTCAACCATCATGGTTTCAACAACTGGAAAAGACATTGTCGGTGCATGGTAGCCATAATCGACAAGGCGCTTTGCAACATCTTCAACCGTAATCCCAAGGGTCTCTTTCAAACTGCGCATATCAAGGATGCATTCGTGGGCTACATAACCACTCGGCCCTGAATAAAGCACCGGAAAATAATCCCGCAGTCGGGCTGCAATATAATTGGCATTGAGAATTGCAATCTGTGTGGCCCGCTTCAACCCATCGCTTCCCATCATCGCAATGTAAGACCATGAGATTGGCAAGATGGAGGCTGAGCCCCACGGTGCGGCTGACACCTGCCCGATTGTCTGATGGCCTGCAGCAGCCGGATTAACACCAGATACGACCTCGTGATCCGGCAGGAACTTTGCGAGGTGAGCGCCAACACCAATTGGACCAACACCCGGCCCGCCCCCGCCATGAGGAATACAGAAGGTTTTGTGCAAGTTCATGTGGCAAACATCCGCGCCAATTTTCCCCGGTTGAACAATACCAACCAAGGCGTTGAGGTTCGCGCCATCTAGATAGACCTGCCCGCCATTGTCATGGATGATGTCGCAAATCTCGCGAACAGCTGCTTCAAACACACCATGAGTGGATGGGTATGTGATCATCAGTGCGGCAAGGTTTTCTTTGTGCTCAACAGCTTTTGCTTTGAGGTCGTCGACATCGACATTTCCCTCATCGTCACATCTAACAGCCACAACTTTCATTCCGACCATAACGGCGGACGCGGGGTTTGTGCCGTGCGCTGATGTCGGTATCAAGCAGATATTGCGATTTTGGTCGCCATTCGCCAAGTGCCAAGCCCTTATGGCAAGCAAGCCTGAATACTCACCCTGACTACCTGCATTCGGTTGCAAAGAAATCGCATCAAAGCCTGTAATTTCACACAGCATTTCTTCGGTTTCTTCAAACAGTAGTTGATAGCCTTGGGCTTGTTCTAACGGAGCAAAAGGATGGATGTGAGAAAACTCAGGCCATGTAATCGGGATCATCTCAGTGGTGCTGTTTAATTTCATGGTGCACGAACCAAGCGGGATCATCGAGCGGTCTAGGGCTATATCCTTTTCTTGCAATCGACGCAGATAACGAAGCAGCTCCGTCTCACTGTGATAAAGCTGAAACACAGGATGCGCCATGAATTCAGACGTGCGCAGCAAATTATCGGGAATGCACTCAACAACTTCATCATCGGCCTGATCGAGTGTGCGCCCATTTAATGCCTTGCTGTTAAAACATGACAATAATTTTTCGACTTCAGAGCGTCTGGTTGTCTCGTCCGTGGATATGCCCAAATGATCACCGTCAATGAGACGCAGATTTATTCTCTTTTCCCGCGCCTTTGCAATAATGGCGTGAGCACGGCCAGGAACATGAACAGTGATCGTGTCGAAGAAACAATCATTGATCACATCATAACCAAGACGTTTGATCTCATGGGCGCAGATTTCTGCATAGCGATGCGCTCTTCCGGCAATTTGACGAAGGCCGTCTGGACCGTGATAAACGGCGAACATACCTGCGATGACGGCAAGTAGGACTTGTGCGGTACAAATGTTACTTGTCGCTTTATCGCGCCGTATGTGCTGCTCACGGGTTTGCAGGGCCATTCTATAGGCAGAGTTACCGTTGGCATCAACAGAAACGCCGATGATGCGTCCGGGGATTGATCGCTTGTATTGGTCGCGTGTGGCAAAAAACGCGGCGTGCGGTCCGCCGTACCCCATCGGCACACCGAAACGCTGCGATGAACCAACAGCAATATCCGCCCCAAGCTCACCTGGAGACTTCAGGAGGGCGAGCGCCAGCAGGTCAGTTGCAAAAATCGAAATTGCTCCAGCACCCTTTAAAGCGTCGGTAAGGGCTGAAAAATCGCTGACCTGACCGCTGGAGGCTGGATAAGAGAAAACAGCACAAAACACATCATCTGCATTCAAGTCCTTCTCAGGTGCACCGACAATCACGTTAAGGCCCAACGCTTCGGCGCGGGTTTGAACCACCGCAATCGTCTGCGGATGCGTATCTGCATCCAAAAAGACATTCTCTTTTGAACTCTTAGAGACACGCCTTGCCATAGAAATTGCTTCTGCAACCGCTGTGCCCTCATCAAGCAAAGAGGCGTTGGCAAGATCAAGCCCAGTTAGGTCGCTTACCATTTGCTGAAAATTCATCAGCGCTTCAAGACGGCCCTGACTGACCTCTGCTTGATAAGGCGTATAGGCCGTGTACCAGCCCGGACTTTCAAGCAGCCGACGCAACACCACCTTAGGCGTGATGCAACCGTAATAGCCCATGCCAATCATCGACGTGAACAGTTGGTTCTTACTGGCAGTACGGCGCAAATCTGAAAGTGTGTTCCGCTCACTTCTGGCTTCAGGAAGTTCAAGTGAGCCTTCCATCCTAATGTCTGCGGGAATGACTTTTTCAATCATATCATCCAGTGAGCTAGCACCCACCACCTTCAGCATGGATGCAATATCATCATCTCGCGGACCGATGTGACGAGGGATAAAATTGGCACCTGATTGCAGGTCCATTAAGCGTTCGCGCCGTAAAGCCATTTCGATCTCCAAATTTTAGCCAATAAGGTTTGAATAAGCATCTTTATCAAGCATGCCGTCTAATTCATTTGCATCTGACAGTTTGATTTTGACCATCCAGCCAGAACCTTCAGGGTCCTCATTGACCTTTGTCGGTTCGCCATCAAGCGCGGTGTTGGTTTCAACAACCTCACCAGAAACAGGCGCATAAACATCGCTTGCTGCTTTGACTGATTCAACCACAGCAGCATCGCCACCTTTCGCCAGTTGAGCGCCCACTTGCGGCAATTCAACAAACACCAATTCGCCCAATTGTTCTTGTGCATGATCTGTAATGCCGAATGTCGCGACATCACCCTCAACAGTTATCCATTCATGGTCTTCGGTGTATTTCGTCGTCATCAAATTTCTCCTGAGGTTTGTTTCTAGCGTTTAAAATTATTGGGAACGAAGGGAAGAGCCACCACGGTTGCAGGCAGTGCTTTCCCTCGTACAATGAGATTGAGTTTCGTGCCGATGGCGGCATGGTCAGTTGGCACATAGCCCATGGCAATTGGTGCTGCGATACTCGGGCCAAAGCCGCCAGATGTTATGGTGCCGATCGCATTGCCGGATGTGTCTTGTATCTCGACACCGTCGCGTGCAGGCGCTCTGCCATCCGGTTTGATGCCAACACGTTTGCGACTGGGACCGTTCGCAATTTCTGACTGAATTCTAGCCGCACCCGGAAATCCACCTTCCGCGCGGCGTCGCTTTGAGATCGACCAGATTAAGCCTGCCTCAATGGGGCTGGTTGTTTCATCAATGTCATTTCCATAAAGGCAAAGCCCACCTTCAAGACGAAGAGAGTCTCTAGCACCCAGACCGCAGGCCAAGACGTCATCATTCGCGAGCAATTTTTGAGCAAGTGATACGGCTTCGTCATCGCGAACGGAAATTTCAAAGCCATCCTCGCCCGTATATCCTGATCTCGAAATCCAGCACTCAATGCCATCAATGCTGATAATTTCAGAAGACATAAACGCCATGCGCTCCACCCCATCGGCAAGAGTGCCAAGAACACGTTCAGCGGCAGGTCCTTGAAGGGCGATCAGGGATCTGTCTTCTATGCGTATTATTTCGACAGAGCTATCAAGACCAGCTTTCATCAGTTCATGGTCACTATCTTTGCGCGAAGCGTTTACGACCAAACATAAAGTGCCATCCTCTTTTGTGCGCGTGACCATGAGGTCATCAAGAATGCCGCCTTGTTGGGTGGTGAATTGTGTATAGCGTGTGCGACCAACTTCCAGCGCTGCAATATCGCCTGGAACAAGCTTTTCAAGCTCAGCGCTAACATGGGTATGGCTTTTCCCCTTTAGCAGCACTTGCCCCATGTGGGACACATCAAACAATCCTGCTTTTGTGCGGGTGTGATTGTGCTCTGTCACAATGCCTGACGGATATTGAACAGGCATTAAATAGCCAGCAAAGCCGACCATTTTGCCGCCCAATTCGACATGCCAATCATGCAAAGATGTTTGTTGAAGATTTCCAGACGTCTCAGACATTGCACTCTCCGGTTTGACACAAATAGGCACATGCTGAAATTCAGCATGTCCCCTCTGTCAAAAACCTGAGAGAATTCACATATCAGCTAAAAAATACGAACTAGCGATATGCTTGCCCCCGTCGGTGAACGATTTATCGTTGCTCTCCAGAGTCGTCGTTTTTACGGCAGTCTGCCGAAAAAAATACAAGCGGTCCATGATACCTGAGAGTTTCCGGGATAGTTGCTCCTTCGGTGCCAGACTAATATTCGTCTGAACTCTCCCGCCTGTAAATTATAATGAAATGTGTCCCAGTTTGAAATTGTTGTCAACTTCAGTTCCGCCGACCCCGCAGTTTTCATGCGAAGATCGGCTCATTCCACCTATTGAACTGTTTCGTTCCTAATTATTTTGTTCAAGCTGTTTTTTGCGTGCTTCAGTCGCTTTGCGTAATTTTTCCTGAACGGAATCCGGTTGAGCTGCAAGGAACTGAGACGGATCAGCCGATGGTCCATCATAAGCCGCTGTAAAACCTGTGAGCGAAACAGGGAAACCCGCAGCTTTGCGGTCTTGGCCTACCCCAATAATTTGCAAATTCTGACCGCGCTTCATGGCCGTAATTAGTTTTCCATCAAAACGCGCTTCAGCAATGCACGCACGAGGCGTGCAGACTTGGTATTTGGCTGTGCCCAAATTCGTGCCGTCAATTTGAATGCGCAAACCAGATTGGATCAACAAACCCGGTGGCACAATGACTGTAAACAACTTGGCAGGAGCACCCTTTTGCTCCACCACGCGCGCTTGCGCGATCGGGGTATTTTTCTCATTGATGATTTGGATATTTATCGCGCAGGTTTCTTTGTTCGTCTGCTTGTTAACCTCACAAACTTTAAACCAACCTTTTGGCTGTTGAGCCGCCCCGCCTTGCGCATTGGAGCCAGCATCCTGTGCATAAACAGCACTCGTGCTTAAGCCAATCCCAGTTAAAGAGCCCATCAAGAACTTGGATACACGTAGCAAATTAATCATCAAGACCTCTATTTCTTCCCAGTATGTTTCGACAGCTAATTTCTGTCGAGTCCGTCGCGATAAACTATGGCAAACGCAGGCATTTGCCCACGCAAGCACTCCGCAATTCCAATACAATACTCCCGATGACAAGCCAAGCGAAAGTCATTCACTTGCGTTTGATAAATAGTCTAAATGTACCAATTTCACTGCACTTAAGGCATTTCATCGCCCGCAATACCAGCGCCCAGTTTTACGTTTGTGATTACACCCTAACGAAAATTCGCGTTTTATTTATTTGAAGGTGAAAGCGGCAATTCACACCTCTAGTTTGTAGCCAAAAACTACGTGAAATTAAAAATAAGAAACTACATGCACTTATAAACAAGAAAAGGAAAATCAAAATGAAAAATGTTCTTATCGCAACTGTTACTGCCGCTGTTGTTCTTTCATCTGGTGCAGCTCTTGCTGATTCAGCTGGTCACAACCAATTCTCGCTTTCTGGTTTTAACACCAATGTAAATACGACTGGTGCAACAAATCGCGGCGTTGATGCAAAAGGTCATCACCAGTTCAACACTCGAGGCTTTGCAAGCAGTGGTAACGTGAATTTTAATGGTGCAAACCGTACACGCAGCTCTGTAGCAAAAGAATTCGCTCCTTGGGCTGCAACAAACTAAGAATAGAACGTAATACCAAATAAAACGGGAGTGCTGTTTCATCACTCCCGTTTATTGATTCCAATATTGTTAAGAAGCCTTGCTACTCAACGCCAAAAACACTCGCGCCGCTATCTGCTGACGTTACAATTTTTCTGAAATTCTGGAACAAATCACGTCCCGAGCCGACATTGTTTGCATCAAGATTGATTACCTCAGACGCACGTTCCAAGACGCCATCGGTCAAAACCTCAAGCGTTCCCTTTTCACCATCGACTAACACCAGATCACCATCACGCAATTTAGCGATAGCGCCATCGTCTAATGCTTCTGGTGACACGTGAATTGCGGCAGGCACCTTCCCTGAAGCACCCGACATGCGTCCGTCGGTCACAAGAGCTACCTTTTGCCCCCGCGCCTGCAATATGGAAAGCATCGGCGTTAGGCTGTGCAGTTCAGGCATCCCATTGGCTTTTGGCCCTTGAAAACGAACCACAACCACAACATCGCCCGTCAACTCTCCCGCTTGAAACGCCTCTTTCACTTGCACTTGATCTGAGAAGACACGGCAAGGAGCTTTTATGACGCGATTTTTTTCATCAACGGCAGAGACCTTCATCACCGCTGTGCCAAGATTGCCAGCAAGACGTTTCATTCCGCCCGTCTCTTGGAAAGGGTTTGAAACTGGTCTGATGATGCGGTCGTCAAGGCTTTCTGCCGGCCCCTCAACCCACTCAACGCCATCATCTGTCAATTTGGGTTCTTTGGTGTGGGAGTAAAGCCCCTCACCCATAATCGTCTTCACATCTTCATGCAAAAGACCATGATCAAGCAGATTGCGGATCAACAACCCAAGACCACCGGCAGCATGGAAATGGTTCACGTCTGCAAGGCCATTTGGATACACACGGGTGAGAAGCGGAATAGTGTCCGATAGGTCGCTAAAATCTTCCCAGTCAAGAATAATGCCACCTGCCCGCGCCATAGCGATTAAATGGATAAGTAAGTTGGTCGAGCCGCCCGTTGCATTCAATCCAACGATGCCATTCACAAATGCTTTCTCATCCAAAATATCACAAACCGGCGTATAATTATTGCCTAATGCACTCAATGACAGGGCATGAAGGGCGCCCGCTTTGGTCAAAGCGTCACGAAGGGGTGTATTTGGATTGATGAAACTTGCGCCCGGCAAATGCAGGCCCATAAATTCCATCAGCATTTGGTTTGTATTCGCCGTTCCATAAAAGGTGCACGTGCCCGGCCCATGATAAGACCCCATCTCACTTCTCAACAAAGTGTCGCGCCCTACTTCACCTGCGGCAAATTGCTGGCGTACTTTCGCTTTCTCATCATTAGAGATGCCAGAGGTCATCGGGCCTGCTGGCAAAAACACAGTCGGCAGGTGGCCAAAAGCTTGGGCTGCAATAACGAGACCTGGGACGATCTTGTCGCAGACCCCAAGGAATACGGCCGCATCATATGTATTATGGCTAAGCGCGATGCCTGCAGACATGGCAATTGCATCGCGAGAAAACAGGCTAAGCTCCATTGAAGCCGTTCCCTGTGTCACGCCATCACACATGGCAGGAACACCACCGGCAACTTGCGCCGTCGCGCCAATTTCACGAACGGCTTGGCGGATGGCGTCAGGATATTTTTCAAACGGTTGGTGCGCTGACAGCATATCGTTGTAGGCGGTCACAATGCCCAAGTTTCCAGCGTCTTCTTTCACCATAGCAGCTTGATCTTCGACTATGGCTGCATAGGCGTGGGCTTGGTTACTACAGCCGTGCAGCGAGCGCGCTGGACCCTCTGGCTTTGCTGCTGCCATATTCGCCAGATATATGCTTCGGGTTTTCTCACTCCGCTTAATTATGCGGTCGGTGACACGTTTTAGTTTATCGTTCAGCGCATGCATTGTGATCAGCTTTCTGCGTAATGAATCTCTAAAGCGGAATGCCCCAAAATTGCGCGCACAGGCGCTTCTTCTTGGTCACTCATCGTTTGGGCTAAATTAAGAGCGTCTAATTTTTCTGGCCCGACTATCAACACGTGAATATTGGCACTGTTTACAAGGACGGGTGCCGTCAACGTGATACGCTTCTCATCCCCTGAAACAGGCGTCACAGAAGCTACATTGCTTTGGCAGTCTAAGGCGATTGCCTCTTCAAGCCCTTCCGCTTTTGGAAAGAGGCTGGCGATATGCATATCTGCGCCCATTCCAAGGACACAAACATCAAGCGGCAACATTTTTTGAACCCGATTGTGCAAATCACTAAGATCGTCGCCTTGCGCACCGGCAGTGTTATGTAGGGACGAAAATTGCGCGTCGCTCGCGCGGTTTATAAGCAGATTTTCGCCGACCAGTTTTGCATTCGAGCGATCAGACGTCTCCTCAACAACCCGCTCATCAGTGGTCGTGATCCTTACACAACTCCAATCGATATCGTGTGTCGACAATTCTTGCATGAAGGGCGCAGGCGTGGTTCCACCAGGGATTGCGAGGCTTGCATGACCACGTTTTTCGATCGCCTGATCAAGTTGAACAGCGACAATAGTGGCCAGCCTCTCAGCTTGTTGTTTGCGGTTATCGTAACGGGTAATCAACCTATCATTCCCCTGTATCGCGCCAGCGGCGGCCATCTTTATGAACCATCATAAGGGATTCTTCAGGTCCAGCACTTCCAACTTGATAACCAAATGGCTTGTCAGACCCAGCTTCCCAAGATGAGATAATTGGGTCCATCCATTCCCAAGCCGTTTCCAGCTCATCGTCACGCATAAACAATGTCTGGTCACCACGGATGACATCCATTATCAACCGCTCATAAGCATCTGGCGTTAGTTCAGAATTACCAAGAGCATCTGCAAAGGCCATATCAAGTGGCACTTCAGTTAAGCGCATACCACCTGGGCCTGGTTCTTTGATGGTCATCTTCAACTTGATACCCTCATCCGGCTGCAACCGGACGACAAGTTCATTGCCCTTAAGGGGCGCATTTTTTGAGAAGATCGAATGAGGTGGCTTTTTAAAATTGATAACAATTTCTGAAATGCGATGGCGCATTTTTTTGCCGGTTCGCAAATAAAACGGAGTTCCAGCCCAGCGCCAATTAGAAATGTGGACTTTCATCGCAACGAAGCTTTCAGTGCGGCTATCTGGGTTCTTGGCATGGTCGACGTAATTTTCACCAGTTTCTGCACTTCGGTATTGCCCGCGCACAATGTCACCTTCTGCAATTTCATCGAGTGCGCGTAAGACTTTCAGTTTTTCATCGCGAACAGCATCAGGCGTAAACCGTGCAGGTGGCTCCATTGCAATGAGACATAACAGTTGCAAAAGGTGATTTTGCACCATATCGCGCATAGAGCCTGACTTATCAAAATACTCACCACGCCCTTCAACACCGAGTGTTTCCGTCACTGATATTTGAACATGATCAATATTTTGAGCATTCCATGATTGCTCAAACAAGCCGTTGGCAAAACGTAACGCCATTAAATTTTGGACCGTTTCTTTGCCCAGATAATGGTCAATGCGATAGATTTGTCTCTCTTTAAAAATCCGTCGTAACTTCTGGTTTAGTTCGCGCGCGCTTTCTGCGTCTCGACCAAACGGTTTTTCAACGATAATGCGTGATTCATCGGTTTTAATGCCGTACTCACCAAGCTTTGACGCAATATCGCCAAACAACGACGGCGCGACAGAGAGATAAAAAGCGCGGATCACATCTTCGCGAAATAGATCGCGGAGTTCCGCCCAACCAGCATCGCTAAAGACATCAATCGGCACATAATTTAGAAGACTTAGAAACTGTTCCAGCACTTCTTCTTGATCTTTTTCGATCGGCGCGAACTCGTGAAACGCATTTCTGATCAAATCAACGAATCCAGCTTGGTCGACGTCACTTCGTGCCGCGCCAATTATACGCGCTTCTGCAGGCATCTGCCCTGCAATGAAGCGCTTGAATAGGCTTGGGAAAATTTTACGTTTCGCGAGATCACCCGTTGCGCCGAAAACCACTAAATCAAAGGGAAGCACCGGAATCGTTTTTGCACTCATGACGAAAGCTCTTGGTTGGACAATGGGCGCTACACCTTATTGGTTTGGCATGGCACGACTGTCGTAAGTGACCTTTATAAAAGACTAAACTCGACCCTCTCTAAGAAGTGGCCGAGTAAAACCCTAGCGAAAAAATCCCGCAAATAATATCAGTGCCGCTCCTGCGGCACCAATACAAAAGCCGATAAAGACCTATAAAGACCGATCAAGTATCTTTAAAATCTGCGCTTGATAAGCTTCTTCGGTCACCAGACCTTTGTCTCTCAATGACTTCAATTTAGCTAGCTGATCTTCCGCATTGCCGTTTGATATCCGCGGTGCTGCTGCAGCAGCGTTCGCAGGAGCATTCGTTACAGCTTGTTGCTGTGAACCACGAATTTGACCGGAACCTGCCCGCACGGCTGAATCCAAACCAACAACGACCCAATCCTTGCGTACTTTTCCGTGTAGACGCGCTAATTTCACACTGTCAGTTGGTAAGATTTCGACTGCAATGCGTGACTTCGATTTTCTTGATCCATCTCTACCTTGTAAGGTTTTACGGGTTTTGCGAATGCCAAATCTATTTGTATTGGAATCGAGTTCACCTGTTGCGCGCTTGGCATCATTTAATGCAGAACCAAAAATGAAATTGAGGCGGTTACCTCTATAAAAAGCGCGCCCAGATGTAACAACATCGGATGAGGCAAGGAGTTGCCCGCCCTTGCCACCACGGCTTGATTTTAGGGAAAAGAAAACATCTTGGTTCCGACCTGATTGGCGCAAACCAGCCGCAAGAAAAGGGGCTAATAATCTCGCGTCATCATCTAGAAACAACGACGTTGATTTTTGGGTGCCACGTGCTTTTGAAATGATACTAAAGCCACCTTTTTTCTGCACTTTTATCGCGCGCAGGGCAAAATAAACATCACCTTCGCTAAATGAAATTGGGTGTTGATTGGATGAGGTCTTTTCCGCGTCCACAATCTTCACCACACCTTGGGTGGATTCCCAAATACTCTGAGCGCTTGTCACCGATGTTGCACCCAATGTCACGATGATAGCAACGGCGAAAGCAGTCGCCCATCCAATAACAATCCGGCTTTTTGAACGTTCACCCACAACACGGGCACACACAACACTGGTATTAAGCATATTCTCTCGCTCCAATAATAAAAATGGAGAGGCGGAAAATCCGCCTCTCCAAAACTTATACGTTAAATTTTAGAGTTCGAAAACCTAAAAA
>CAZKKW010000056.1:0-13826 GCA_964553335.1 uncultured Hyphomicrobiales bacterium
AGAAGTTGGAACACCGTCGGCTCAAAATCAATTGGCTCGCCCACGAAGCCAAGATCAATGATTTTTTCAATGTTGCTTTCAGGGTCGACTTCCGTGCGCACCATTTTGCGCGCTTTCATCATATTGCTGTCTTTGCCGCATAGACCGACCGCATAACCGCCTTCAGCACAAATCGATTGAACGATGTCTTTATTGATGGATCCTGCAAGAACCATCTCAACCACTTGAACGGTTTCTTTTGTGGTAACCCGCAGACCGTTCTTAAACTCGCTCTTGATGCCGAGTTGATCCAGCATGGCGCCAATTTGTGGTCCGCCACCATGAACCACAACAGCATCTGCGCCAGATTGACGAAGCAGGGTCATATCCTGCGCAAAGGCCTTATGCAGCGCTGCATCGCCCATGGCGTTGCCGCCAAACTTCACGACAATACGCGCACCTTCATAGCGCTGCATATAAGGCAGCGCCTTGGAGATGATCTTTGCTTGTTCTAAAAATTCAGTCTCGTCACTCACAATAAGTCGCTCACGATATAAATTGGATGAGGCGGTTTAACAGTCTTCACAAATGAAGACAACTAACGTGGCCTAATGTCAGCTTTAAGAGCGAAGAAACGGCAAGCTATCGATCAAGGCGATATAGGCTGCTTTAAAGCGCAACATGAACAGCCCTAACAAGCACCCACCGCCATTAGCGTAAATGTCTGCAATAGAAACCACGCGACCTGGCACCATGCCTTGAATAATTTCGCTGCCTACTGCCAAAACGATAACGCCCAGCACTGGAATCAAGGCAATATCTCTGATTGCCGTGCCTGAAAAGAACAAGAAAGCCGCAAAAAACGCGCCATGGACCAGCTTATCATAAGGGTCTACGGCACCGTGCGGCATTAAAAAACCCAAGGTAAACCCCACCATCAACACAAGGGTCAAACCAACCATAGACGGTGTGAAAAACACAACATCCTGCCTAGTGGATGAAAAGGGTTGAAGGGTGATTGCAAGCATCTGTTTCATAACCACAATCTGCGCCATAGCCACTTAAAGAAGACTTAATCATGCGGTTAAATCGCTCCAAGTGCCAATTTTTGTGATGCAAGGGTGATTTGATAACGGCCAACTCTATCACCAAATCATGATCAACAAAGAAGACGCCAATTAAGCGTCTCCATAGACTCTCACTGGATTGGGACATGAAAAGAAAAATGGTGGCCGTAATGTAACCCTTGTTAATACGGATCAAGCAGCCTCTGGTTTCGGTGGCTTCAACCCGAGAAACTCACTTGCAAGCAAACTAGGTTCGGCCCTCAATTCTAAGGAGGCCAATTGAAGACAATAAGAAGGGCCACAAACTTGCGGCCCTTTTATTATTACATCTATTGTGATTATTGAGCCGCAATAGCCGAATGAGGAGCCGCAGCGCGAACGTCCGCGTTTACATGCTGTTCAAACTTGCCAAAATTCTCAATGAACATTGTAACCAACTTCTCAGCCTGCACATCATAAGCTGATGGGTCAGCCCAAGTGCTGCGCGGTGTTAGAATTGATGTCTCAACACCAGCGACTTCAACCGGAACACTGAACCCAAAGTTTGCATCGGTGCGGAATTCTGCGTTGTTCAAGGAACCATCAAGAGCCGCTGTCAACAAGGAACGGGTTGCTTTGATTGGCATCCGTGATCCTTCACCGTAAGCGCCCCCAGTCCAACCAGTGTTCACAAGCCAGCAGGTCACATTGTGTTTTGCAGTCAACTCTTTCAACAGCTCACCGTAAACAGACGGGTGAAGCGGCATAAAAGGAGCGCCGAAGCATGTTGAGAACGTCGCGGTCGGTTCTGTGAGGCCTTTTTCTGTGCCCGCAACTTTCGCTGTGTAGCCAGAAAGAAAGTGGTACATGGCTTGCGCAGGTGTCAAACGCGCGATAGGCGGCATAACGCCAAAAGCGTCAGCTGTCAGCATCACAATGTTTTTTGGATGCGGTGCGCAGCCTGTTTCACTTGCATTCGAGATGAAATCAATTGGGTAACAGCAACGACCATTTTCCGTTTTCGAACTATCGAAGAAATCAGGCTTGCGTGTATCAGCATTGATCATCACATTTTCAAGCACCGTGCCGAAACGACTTGTTGTGTCAAAAATCTCAGGTTCGGCTTCACGGGTCAAATTGATGGTTTTTGCATAGCAACCACCTTCAAAGTTGAAAATGCCATCATCGCTCCAACCGTGCTCGTCATCACCGATAAGCGTGCGGTTTGGATCAGCCGATAGGGTGGTTTTGCCTGTACCTGACAGGCCGAAGAACACTGCTGTTTCGCCCGCGTCATTTGTATTTGCTGAACAATGCATCGGCATGATGCCTCTTTTTGGCAAGAGGTAATTCAACGCACCAAAGACAGATTTCTTCATTTCGCCGCCGTAAGACGTGCCAGCAATCAAAACAACTTTGCGCGTCAAATCGACAGCAATCACCGTTTCACTTTCGCAGCCATGGCGCTCAGGGTCAGCTTTAAAGCTTGGAATATCGATGATCGTCATCTCTGGCACGAAATCTTCAAGCTCTGAGCGCTCAGGGCGAACCAACATATTACGGATGAAAAGCGAGTGCCACGCAAATTCTGTGAAAACGCGAACGGCCAGACGGTTTTTAGGATCATTCCCACCATTCAAGTCTTGCGCATAAAGCTCCATACCTTTGGCATAGGCGAGCATATCTTGCCACAAAACGGAGAACTTACTCGGTTCCATCGCTTTGTTGTTGTCCCACCAAACTTTGCCTTCTGTGTTTGCATCACGGACAATGAATTTATCCTGCGCTGAACGACCTGTATGTTGACCCGTATCAACAGCCAGCGCACCGCCAGCGGTCATTTCGCCCTCACGCTTTCTAAGCGATTGTTCGTAAAGTTCAGCTGTTTCATAGTTCCAATAAATTGTGCCGACACACTCCAACCCGAATTTATCTGCTGCAAAGTCTTTGTTCCAAATGCCGTGCTGAACACCGATATTCATGCTTCTACTCCATGATCCAAGTTTGATGCGCGTCCGAAATCAGACGCACAAGCGCCACGCTCTAAGGTTGGTTGTAAGTTTTCGAAGTCTCTCCGGACAAGCAGCTCAACTGCTGTCACAGCCAAAAAAATCAGCAATTAATATTAATATAATCACATTTCGGGGGTGAAATAATGGAGCCAGATATAATTCTAGGCTAAAAATAATATTATTAAATCAAGCCTATAATTAATTCGGATTTCGATAAAATAAAGCCTTGATTCACAATGGTAAAAGCGATTGCTTATAATGGGTTATGGCACGTTGCAGGAAGGGCTCAAGAAGGCCTTGCCAAGGCAGTGCTTGAAATCCATTTAGATGTTTTTGTTATTTTATTTCACTTTGGAGAGAGAGTTATTCATGCAACTAAAATTGAATTTCCAATCGCCCATAAAACGATCTGCCATACTTTTCCCATATTTCGACTGACATACCCTATATAGAAGTAGAAGCTTCATTTTAGGTTTTGCTAAACTCGACCCAAAGCGGATTAAACAGTTTAAATTCGCTCTCATAAATACAGGGAACCATCCATGCCAACGATTGCCTTAGTTGACGATGATCGCAACATTTTAACTTCCGTTTCCATGGCACTAGAAGCGGAAGGATATAATGTTCAAACCTATACAGACGGCAATGCCGCTCTTTCTGGTTTCGAACAAGCATCACCTGATCTCGCTGTCTTCGATATTAAAATGCCACGCATGGACGGCATGGAATTGTTGCGCCGGGTTCGCCAACATAGTGAAATGCCTGTCATCTTCCTCACATCCAAAGATGATGAGATTGACGAGCTGTTCGGTTTGAAAATGGGCGCTGATGATTTCATCACCAAACCCTTCTCTCAGCGACTGCTTGTGGAGCGGGTAAAAACCATCTTGCGCCGTTCGCAACCGAGAGACCCCTCTGCCCCACCAAAACCCGAAGAAGCAGACACCGTGCTCGATCGCGGCGGTTTGGTTATGGATACAGAACGACATACTTGCTCTTGGAACGGGCAGAACATCATTCTGACTGTCACCGAGTTTTTAATTCTACACGCCTTGGCACAAAGGCCAGGTGTTGTGAAAAGCCGTAATGCTTTGATGGATGCCGCCTACGACGACCAAGTTTATGTTGATGACAGAACAATCGACAGCCATATCAAGCGTTTGAGAAAAAAATTCAAAGTTACAGATGATGACTTTGAGATGATAGAAACACTGTACGGTGTTGGTTATCGTTTCAAGGAAGGATAGAACCGCTTCATTATTCAGTGTATCGTGTTTTCAACCTGATACCTGAGATTTACATATAAGGATGACAGACCGTTTATGGTCAGTGAGCTGGATCAAACTGATGTGACAGACGTTAAGTCCGCAAAGCCCACGCGCTTTTCGGGCTTATCTCGTTTCTTAACGGC
Organism: uncultured Hyphomicrobiales bacterium; assembly: GCA_964553335.1. GTDB lineage: Bacteria > Pseudomonadota > Alphaproteobacteria > Rhizobiales > JACESI01 > JACESI01. Next base: position 4,449 of record CAZKKW010000056.1, read on the forward strand.
ATCACAGCCAGCAGATATTGTCAGCGAAAATTCGTCACAAAGTGCGCCAGCAGCCCCCCCGAAAAAAAAGCGAAAAGGGATCTTTCGCTCCATCCTTGAATGGATCACTGCCACCGCCTTTTCGAGCTTATTGCGACAAATCATCGTTTTAAACCTTGTTGCCCTCATTGTTCTCGTATCAGGCATTCAGCTATCCAATAAATTCCGCAAAGGCTTGATCGAGGCAAGGGTTGAAAGCCTGCTGACCCAAGGCAGAATTATTGCAGGCGCGCTGTCTGCTTCAGCAGATGTTGAACGTGATGCCATTACCATTGATCCGGAAAAACTGCTTGCCCTGCAAGTTGGAGGGCCAGATGGTACGATATTACCTGAAATTGAAAGCTTAGATTTTCCGATTGATCCGCAAAAGGTGGCGCCCGTTTTACAGCAACTGATTGAGCCAACAAAGCTACGAGCGCGGATTTATGATCGCAGTGGGGAGTTAATCGTTGATTCAAAATTCCTCTACCGTGGCGGTGATATACTGCGAACTGACTTGCCGAGCCTAAACTCAGAGCCAGAACCTTTTTGGGATCGCATCGGGAGCTTTGTTCACAATAACCTTCAACGGACAAGCTTTCCAACCTATCAAGATCATGGTGGCAAAAATGGACGCAATTACCCTGAAGTAGAACTTGCGCTAAAAGGCATTGATTCACCCGTCGTTCGCGTGCGTGAGACTGGGGAACTTATTGTTTCTGTTGCGGTTCCAGTCCAGCGTTATCGCGCCGTATTGGGTTCACTTCTGCTTTCAACCGAAGGGGATGACATTGATGAAACAGTTCGTTCTGAAAGCATGGCGATCTTCCGTGTGTTCCTTGTTGCAGCAGCGGTTACAATCATTTTGTCGATTGTGCTTTGGGCCATGATTGCAAGCCCGCTCAAACGGCTTGCCAATGCTGCTGATACCGTCCGCACAACCGGTTCCAAAGCGCGGCGAATGAAAATTCCTCATTTCGGCTCTCGTTCCGATGAAATTGGCGAATTGTCAAAATCCATTCGCGATATGACCGATGCGCTTTATGGGCGAATAGATGCGATTGGCAATTTTGCAGCAGACGTTTCCCACGAACTGAAAAACCCGCTCACTTCACTTCGCAGCGCTGTGGAAACAATGCCGCTTGCAAAGTCTGAGGAGAACCGCGAGAAATTGCTCAAAATCATCCATCACGACGTGCTGCGGTTGGATCGATTAATTACCGACATCTCGGATGCTTCAAGATTGGATGCGGAACTGGCCCGTGAACAGGCCGACCCTGTTTCAATCAGAAAACTACTTACCTCTCTCATTTCCTTCACCAATGAAGTACACGGCGATCAAGTGATGGTGGAACTGGTTTTACCGCCACTCAAAACAGGCCCGTTGCAAATTGAAGGTCATGACGGACGCATTGGGCAAGTGATCAACAATCTGATTGATAACGCGCGGTCATTCGTTCCAAAAGGGGATGGCAAAATTGTTGTTTCTGCTGTCAAAGACGAACGCGACATTGTCATCAAGGTCGAAGATAATGGGCCAGGGATTGATTCAGCTGCCATTAAAAAGATTTTCCGACGGTTTTATACAGATCGCCCCGAGCATGAATCTTTTGGCGATAATTCAGGGCTTGGGCTGTCCATCACACAACAGATCGTTGAGGCTCACAATGGCACCATCTATGCTGAAAACATCATGGCACATGACAGCAATGGTGTTGAGGTTCGTGCCGGCGCTCGTTTCGTTGTCCGCTTGCCTGCAAGCTAAGGTCAGAACCTATTGATTAGAGTTTCAGCATAATGCCAGACACAATTCACGCAACACTTGTTCAATTGTTCGGTTTCGGCGTCCTTTTGCGCGGCCCCTCCAACAGCGGCAAATCATCCATCGCCCTGCGATTGCTCGATGAAGCAGAACAATCACGCACGCCTTGTAGCCTTATTGCTGATGATCAAGTTATCCTTGCATCAAAGGCTGACCATTTGGTTGGAAAAGCGCCGGATCGTCTGTTTGGAAAAATTGAAATGCGTGGTATTGGTATCATCAACGTTGAAGCGCGCCATGAAAGCATGATTGATCTGGTGGTTGATCTCGTACCGCCCCAATCGCTTGAGCGCATGCCGGATGAAAAACTGGATTTTGTAACCATTGCCGGCGTCAAAATACGCAGGATAAATATTGCTGAGCGCAATCCCGATGCATCTGTCATTATCAGAACAGCCCTAAAAGCTTTCCCCGAAGCTGACGAAAGCCCGCCCAATTTTGCTTAAATGCGCAATTTTTGCATTTTTAGCTTGCTAATTTTAAACTTTGGGCCATTTTATCAAACCTGCAAATTCAAAAGGCGGCAGCCAATAATGAATAGCGATAGATCGCGTCGGAGCGCATAATGATCGGGTTGGTTCTGGTAACTCATGGAAAATTAGCGGAAGAGTTTCGCTCTGCGTTGGAACATGTCGTTGGACCGCAAGAACACTGCGAAACAGTTTGCATCGAGGCTGATGACAACGTCGAAAAACGGCATGATGATATCTTAGCAGCCATCAAAAAAGTTGATACCGGACGCGGCGCTATTCTTCTGACAGACATGTTTGGCGGAACACCCTCCAATCTTGCCATTTCTGCAATGGAGCCAGGGCGTATTGAAGTGATTGCAGGGATCAACCTACCTATGCTGGTTAAACTTGCCAGTGTGCGGGTTGAGCAACCAATGACCGATGTATTGATTGCGGCCCAAGATTCTGGTCGCAAATATATCCATGTTGCAAGCCACGTCCTTGCTGCGGAATGATCCTTTTGAATGATCGAAAAAACACTGACAATTTGTAATATCCGCGGCCTTCATGCCCGTGCCTCTGCCAAATTTGTGCAATGCGTTGAAAACTATGATGCAAAAGTCACCGTAAGTCGGGATGGTAGCTCGGTTGGCGGCACCTCCATCATGGGATTGATGATGTTGGCAGCTGCACCCGGCTGCACCATTGACGTTACCGCAACAGGCGCTGACGCAGAAGTGGTGATGCAGGCACTAAGTGATTTGGTGGCTGATAAATTTGGTGAAGGCGAATAACCGATATAACCAGAAAGACGCGCTGTGAGTAAAACAATAGATTTCTTTGATGCCGCTTGCGATTTGAGCGACAAAAATGGCTTTACCGGCAATTCACTTGATCGACTTGGAGAACAGCGCGATACGCTTGATTTTGATGCTTTGGTAAGCGCTAAAAATGCAAAGTTTTATGTGGTCGCTGGCCATAGACAATTGATAAAATCGACCAAGCCATTTGTTGCGAGATTTACCGCTGAGGATATTCAAACACTGGGTGAAGACATGTACCAAGCACACCTGCTTGGTCTCACTGAGAATGGTGACCCTGAATTTGCCCTCGGCATTGCACCGCGCGAAGAGTTTCCAGCGAATATGGAAGCTATTGATTTGCGCTCTGCAACACGAGCAGGCGTGTTAATGGACCAAGATGTTGGTGCCCTTGCGCAAGCCCGCTCGCTGGTGGCTTGGCATCGCAACAGCCAGTTTTGCCCAAAGTGCGGCACCAAAACCAAGGTCATTCAGGCAGGTTATGCGCGGCGATGCGAACCGTGTGGCATAACCCATTTTCCGCGCACAGATCCTGTCTCTATCATGATTGCTGTTGACGAAGATCGATGTCTCCTCGGCCGCAGCCCACATTTTCCAGAAAATATGGTTTCAGCCTTGGCGGGCTTCATTGAGGTTGGCGAAACCATTGAAGAAGCCGTAAGACGGGAGATATTGGAAGAGGCAGGCGTTAAATGTCGGCGGGTACGCTATCATTCAAGCCAACCGTGGCCGTTTCCATCGTCACTGATGCTTGGTTGTTTTGCAGAAGCAGTGTCAACAGACATCAAGCTTGATGATGAATTAGAACTTTGCCGCTGGTTCAGTCGCGATGAAACCCGTGCAATTTTGGAAAACACCCACCCAGAAGGTTTTTGGGCGCCGCCTAAAACAGCGATCGCCCATCAACTTATGCGTAGTTTTGTAGAAGGTGTATAAGAGAGTTCTCTTATTGACCACCGCCATCCGCACCGGCAAATGAATTCCGCTGTTCAACTTGGCTTTGTACTTCGCCAAATGTAGTTGCACCATCACCAAGAGCAAGCGAGCGTTCGCAATTTGGTGAGCAACTGAACGTCTCACGTTCTGTACGACGATAGACCGTTACAGCGTTTACCGCTTCTGCTCTAACGGTCAAAAGCGTATCAGCGATAGGCTCACCATCTTCACCTAGAATAATCATGTTGGTCACGCCATAGCTTTTGCCCGTAATGATCAATGTGGTTTCATCTTGCACCGTTGCGTCTGCAATGCCCGGATTACCGATAATAATCGTTGAAGCCGGCTTTGAAGTGCGCATAAGTTTTGCATGATCAACAGTCACTTCTATCGAATCTGCCGCTTTTGCGAAATCCGCGACAAACATTGTTGATACCATCGCGCCTGCACCAGCAAGCAGTGAAAGCAGGGAAATACGAACATTACGAGATAAAATTGATACCATTTTTTACGCTTTCGAGATTTGAGTTGCTTACACGTTACCCCATTATGGTAAATGAATGATTGACGTTCGCTGACACGCTGCTCGAAATTCGTGATATAGCCACATTCTTTGATTGTTTGCGAGGCTTGTTTTGCATTGCACAAATACCCATCTTCACTTAGGACACCTTAAGGTCTAGTGTGTTAGTAACGTTACTATGGAATTCTAAATGACGAAATATGACGTTCAAAACGCCTGCAACGAGATTATTTCACTTTGTCTTGAGATCGCAGAAACACCGATTGATGACCTCGATCGTCTTGAAACGCTTTATTCCAAACTCGATCCTATTTTGGACGTAGCAGATCAAGAAACCGTGGAATCGGTATTAGGCCATCAAACGTTTCAAGAAAATCGAGACCAGCTTCACACCAAGCGCGCCCATTACGAATATGATCGCGAGAAGCTCCTGGCTGATGAGATCATCGCTGAACATAATGCCAATGTGGCGGAAAAATTTCGAAGCCATGATTGGTATGACAAGGCACTAGATTTCGAAACGACTGCTCTTGCTCCTTATAAATTGCAAAATATCTTATTTGTCGGCTCGGGTCCGTTCCCAACATCTCCTATGGCCTTTTTACGCAACAATCCGGCCGCCAAGGTCTCTTGTATGGAGCGCTATGAGGCTGCCTGCGAAAAGGCGCGAAAAGTCGCTGATATTTTTAATATGAGTGCGCTCAACATCATCAATAAAGAAAGCACAGATGTTACCGATTTTACGCCCTATGATTGCGTGATTGTCGGCTTGGTGGTGGGTGCTGTCCAAGAGCAGAAAGCAAAAATCGTCAAACACTTTCTTGATCATGTGCCTGACAAAACCTTGCTTTGTTTTCGTACCGCAGACGGCTCCGGTCAGATCATCTATCCAAGTGTCGATTTGGACCACTTGGCAGGCCTCAATTACAAAGTTTTGGAAGGTCCGCCCCATAAAAGCTTTACGCTGGTGATTGTGGAGCGTGGTCAATGACCAAAAAACAAGCTTCACTTGATGAGCGCATAATTGAAATCACAAATGTCATCGCCTTTTACGCAAAACGTCTCACGTTAATGCGGGGGCGGGACGTGACAAAAGAAGCGCTAAACCGAACTTACCTTTCAAGCGGCAGTAGTAAGGCGGCTTATCAAACCGTATCGCCTTGGTATCAAATACTCGAGCCAATCTATGCCGAGCTTGAAGGATTAATGCAGCAAGCAGACAATGAAGATACAGCGCGGATTTTGACTGATGATCGCATTAAGAGCCAGCTTAAGCGTCTTCATCAAATCAGAGCGGCCTATGAATTTGACAAAGAGATTGATGCGGCAAAATCTATCTTGAACTTAGAAGATCCAGCTCAACATTTGGCTGATATTATGGATCATCAATCCTACTGGATTTTAACTGAACCTGTTTTGAAGGCATTAAAGGGCGCTAAAAATGTCGCCGTTATCGGTTCTGGCCCTCTTCCTCTCACAGCGCTTGGTGTCGCAGAAAAAACAGACGCTGCGGTTACTTGTTTCGAGGTGGACAAAGGTGGCTTTGATCTTGGCAAGCAAATCATTGACCTCAGCCCAGAAAAACACAAAATCACATGTTTGAACCAATTGGCTGAAGGCGGTGAGGTTTTTGAAAAGTTTGATGCGGTCATCTCAGCAGTGCTTTTGGGCGTGGACCTAGATAGCCCCAATCACATTCCAAAGTCTGAAACGCTCAATGCATTTTTGACCGCCGTGCCAGATAATACACCGGTTATTTTGCGCGATCCATTTCGTCTTGGGTGTTTGTTTTATCCAGCCGCCCAAACCGATCAGCTTTCAAATGTCGATGTTAATCGGTTTGACCCTCTCCCAGCAATTGGTGAACCCTATCGCTCCTCTTTCCTCATTTTGCGGACATCCAGTTAAATGGCGACACAAGCCCCTCTCACTTATATCGCTAACTATTATGATAGCGTTCAAAAGAAGAATGCTGCTTTTCCTGAGGTTGCAGAATTTTGGCTTTCTGGGTTTCGCCATGTTACAGGCAAAAAGGTTTTAAACCTTGGCTGTGGTCCAATGCTTTACGACAACATGCTTCATTTTGGTGAAGTGCCTGAAACATATGTCGGTCTCGACCTTAATGCCGCATCTTTTGAGTTTTTAAAAAACAGCAATCATCCCGCTTTAGTGGAAGCGCGGAATAAAGCAGAGGCTGCCTGCCCTGATATACACTTTATTGCCGGTGATGTTTTTGATCATATGGCAGAGCTTGAAGGTCAATTTGATGCTGTTTTGGGTATTGGGTTTTTTGGTACGTTTGACGGACAATTGTTTGACGATCTCGTGGCCGCGACCCATCAAATGCTAAAACCAGAGGGGCAGCTTTTAAAAATGACGTGGCACGGCGCACAACGCAGTGCGCGTGAAACCGAAGATAAATTGAAATACCGCTACGACAATGAGATCGAACCTCCCGCCGATGAATTGATCCGGTTGATCGAGGCGCAGGGATTTTCGATTTCTAAAAATGACATTCTTGATTGTTCCCCCGACACAGTGGGATGGGACAAGATACAAGTCGCAACATTCAACAAAAAAGCCTGAACCCATGGATAGCCCTTCTTTCAAAATCATTGGTCGCGCACCTGAGTTTGACGCCTACCAAGCGCTACGAACAAAGGTGGTTGGCAACACCTATAATGTTTCAGCTGCAAAACAAGGGCTCATAAACACCGACTTCACCGTCCACGCATTGGATGGCGGTGAACTCGTGGGCTTTGCTCGCGTCATGAGTGATCGGGGTCTTTGGTATTATTTGACTGATGAAACCATCGACACAGACCACCCTCAACACAATCAAATTCAGGCGGCCATGATTGAAAATTTGGTCCAACGTTTTTATGAAACCTCTCCACCAGGGGGCTACATGATGGCCATTAGCGACAAACCGGACCTTTATCAATCAGCTGGTATGAAACTTCTTGACCCGCCAGAGCGCGGCTTTTATCTGCGCCAGACCGAAGAACCAAATCCATTTCCAAAACCAAGCGATGACCTTGGACCCGACTACGAGGTCATTTATGAGATGGTGGATGCGGAAACTTTCTTGAGGTTTCGCGAAATCGGCAACCTTGGCAAAAAAGACCTCAATGCGACCCGCATCAGCATGGAAAGAACGCCCTTTGCCGTGCAAGTGCTTTACAAGGGTGAATGCATTGCCTTTTGCCGTACAATGAATGATGGCGGGCTTTGCTATCACATGGCAGATGGCGTGGTGTTGCCCGACCATCAAGCAAGTGGTATTGGGAAGTTCTTTGTAAGTCGGCAAATTTACGAGTTTTACAAAAAATCACCTCTAGGAGCGCATATATTGGCGTTCACTTGGGCCGGTGAATTTGCGCTGAAATCAGGATTTGAAGAACTACCGGATAACTATGTTGGTCTTTGGGCTTGGCAACCCTTTGAAGCAACCTAAGGGGCAATATGCAGATTGATGACAAAGCAAACGACACCGAAGCAACATGCGACAACCTGCCAGAAGAGCGACAGGAGCGTGTTGGTTGGGCCTATAAAGTTTCGAAAGAAACAGAACGGGCCCGCGAGCGCTTCGATGCGTGGGCGGAAGATTATGACCGTGATGTGCATGACCTTTTGGGTTGGAATGGCCCTGACGCCACGTGCGAGTATGTTTTAAAACATGTCGAAAAAGACGCATCTATTTTGGATGCTGGCGCTGGCACAGGATTGATGGGCGTTCTTCTGCGAGAGAACGGGTATCATGATTTAACGGGCACAGATATTTCACAAAAGATGCTCGATGTTGCGCGCACCAAAAAAATCTATAAGCATGACTTTCAAGCTGACCTCACCAAACCACTGCCCGTGGATAATGAAAGCTTTGATTGCATCGTATGCGTTGGTGTAAGCGGCTATATGATTGCACAAACTATCGGCGATTTTGTCCGCATTCTAAAACCATCTGGCCATATTATTTATACAATCAGCGACCGCCATTATTATGAGCATGGTTACAGTGATGTTGTAGAAGCGTTGGCTTTAACAGGCTGTATCAAAATTTTGGAAAAAGGCGAGCAATTTGCAGCCCTTCCAATTTCCGACCCACACCATAAAGCGCGCGTGCATGTGTATCAAAAAATGGGACAGGTCCAGTGCCTAGATCTCTAAAGGTTTAGTCTCTGCGGAATATCACGCTGGAGAGCCAACCGGTTAGCATCGCAATAATCACGCAGATAATGCCATAGAGATAACCATAATTGCGAGAGAAGCTGTACGTTGCTTGTTCAAAGCCTGTTTTGCGCACATTAATTGCGTGGGTCGAGCCTGAGACCAACTCGTTATCAAGCAGCAGATAGCTGCGAACTTGATGGATGCCCACAGGGACAAGCGGCGGAATTTGAATGCGCGCTCTAAACAGATTATCGCCCAAAAATTCAACGCCGACATTTTGACGATAAAGCTGGTTTGCCATTTTCAACCGGATTATGGCTTGGCGAAACTCTGTTGTCTCACTTTGAGTCACAACATTAGAAATTTCGCCCATCGACATATGATCGAAGCCAACCTGCAACACCTTTAAAGCATCATCAAAACCTGGCTTTTCCATATCGGCAGATGTTTGCATCAAATAGGATGATGGAATGTCGCCAAACTCAACATTTTCTTTATTAATCCAAATTCCGGCCGCCCGTTGTTTTTTACGAACAATCCCCGGTTCTTTAGGGCCTTCCATCACAATCACAACGTCATAACGCTCAAGGGTGATTTCTTCGCCCGTATCGCCTGCCGGCTTTTGCATATCGTTGA
>CAZKKW010000057.1:0-6379 GCA_964553335.1 uncultured Hyphomicrobiales bacterium
AAATGGTGCCCCCCGCCGGAATCGAACCGGCACTCCTTGCGGAACGGGATTTTGAATCCCGCGCGTCTACCAGTTCCGCCAGAGGGGCGCTCTGTGATGAGAAAAATGCCTCACCATCGATGGTCTGGAATTCGCGCGATCATATGGGGGTTTTTGCTCACGTCAAGGTGGCAAATGCTGCTATTTGCAAATTAGTCATAAAAATTCAAAAACAACCTCTTATCTCAAGGCCGCGATTCAGGTAACGCCTCATTTACGCGAACATTTCTGCAAGGCATATTGTGATGACAGACACTCAACAAACTGAGCCTCAAAGCCCTAACACTCCTTCTGGTGAGAAGGTTACATGGTTGCGGCGCATGTATGATTGGCTCTTGGCGCTTGCAGGCACCAAGAAAGCGACGCCCGCGCTTGCTGGTGTTTCCTTCATCGAAAGCTCATTCTTTCCCATTCCGCCGGATGTACTGCTCATTCCGATGGTCTTGGCAAAGAAACATCGGTGGGTGTTCTTTGCATTTATCTGCACCGTTGCCTCGGTTCTTGGGGCGTTTTTAGGCTATGCAATCGGCGCGTTTTTATATGATACAGTGGCAGAACCAATTTTGAGCTTTTACGGCAAGGCTGAAAAGTTTGACCAAGTGGCCGGATGGTACAATGAATATGGCGGCTGGGGCGTTTTCTTTGCTGCTGTCACACCGTTTCCTTATAAGGTCTTGACGATCTTCTCAGGTGCAACAGGGCTTGATCTGCTTACCTTTGCGGTGGTCAGTGTTATTGGTCGCGGGTTGCGGTTTTTCTTGGTCGCAGGTCTCGTGCGCGCATTCGGCCCCCCTATCCAAGCTTTTATTGAAAAACGTCTTGGCCTTGCGCTCACGGTTGGTATGGTGCTGTTGATTGGTGGCTTTGCGCTGATAAAACTTATCTAAGGGAAAAGAGTATGAACCGCAGATTGTGTGCTTTTTTCATTCTTGATTTTGCAATCTTGGTTCTGGCAGGCGCATGGGCGTTTCAACTTATTGGCGGCTATCAACCCTGCGCGCTTTGTTTACAGCAACGGCTTCCTTATTATGTGGGCATTCCAGTTGCGTTTTTGTTGGTGCTTGGCGCGGGAAATTTTCTATCCCCAAAGGCGCAACGCCTCTTGTTTATTGCGCTTGCTTTCATTTTTGCCGTCAGCTTGTTCTTTGCAGTGCGCCATGCAGGTGTTGAATGGAAATGGTGGTTGGGTCCGGCAGGGTGTGGCGCAGGCGACCTTACCACTACAATTGCCCCGCTTGGTAGTGCTGAGGCCAACCCTGACCTAATACCCGTCTTTTGTGATGAAGCAGCCCTTCGTGTGCTTGGGCTATCTTTTGCCGGTTGGAATGCGGTTGCATCCCTCGCCTTGTTGATCGTGGCGATTAAGGGTGCGCTTCATAAAGCTTAAACCGCCTATTTTGTTGGCTGTGTTGGAACCAGCTTCAACGAAGTTAAGCGGTTACGCTCTTTCTTAAGCACTAAGAAGCGCAGCCCATGAAAGGTGAACTGTTGGCTTTGCTCGGGTATGGTGCGGGCTTCGTGTATCACCAATCCGGCAATCGTGGTCGCCTCATCATCGGGCAAAGACCAATCCATCGCGCGGTTAATATCACGGATTGGCACACCACCGTCGACGATTAAAGAACCATCAGGCTGGGGTTCAACACCTTTAAGATCGATGTCATGCTCGTCTGAAATATCGCCAACAATCTCTTCGATAATATCTTCAAGAGTGACCAAGCCTTCCACTTCGCCATATTCATCAAGCACAATGGCAAGATGCGATTGGCGGCGCAGGAACTGGTTCAGTTGCACTTGCAATGAGGTTGTAACCGGCACGAACCAAGGTTTTTGAGCAATCTCCAACAAGTCCACTTTGGATGCATCATTGCCAACATCAGACAAGGCGCGAAAAAGCGATTTTGCATGGATGATACCAACAATATTATCTTGCTCGCCGTCATAAAGTGGAATGCGCGTATAGGCACTTTGTAAAATGAGAGAAATCAGCTCTTCATTGTCGAGATTAATGTCCACGCTTTCCATTTCGGTGCGGTGAACCATAACGTCTTCAACTTCGAGGTCGTGTAGGTCAAGCACGCCACCCACACGGTCACGATCTGATTTGATAACGGCGCCTTCTTCATGCATTAAATCAAGCGTGCCGCGCAGTTCATCAGCACCTGATAAAACACTTTGATCTTCCAAAACACTGATGCCGAAACGCGCCAAAAGCCAACGCACGAAGGCAGATATGATGCTGGTGATTGGCGCAAATATACCGACGATGACCCGCACGATGGGCGCTACCGCTAGGGCGAAGCGCTCAGGGTTTGAGATTGCCCATGTCTTTGGAAGCACCTCAGCGAAGACGACGACGATCAACGTCATCACAAGCGTTGCGATGGCCACACCAGCCTCACCAAACAGGCTTAAAAACAAGCTGGTTGCAAGGGCAGAAGCGAGAATGTTCACTAGATTATTGCCAAGCAAAAGTGCGCCGATCAAACGCTCTTTCGAGCGGATTAAGATGCCAACTATACCTGCCCGCTCTGCCAGTTTTTCTTTGGATTTTTCCAACTGGTTGATGCGCGCTCGCGAGGCTGCGGTCAGCGCTGTTTCAGAACCGGAAAAGAAACCGGATATGATGATGAGCACCACAATCGCGAGAATAAGCAACCATTGATCAGGGGTGAGACCAAGCATTAGCTAAGCTCCTTGCTTTCAGCGAGAAAACTCTTCACCTCAGCAGGCGGCACATCGTTTGCAATGAATGCTTTGCCGATCCCATTGGTCAAAATGAAGGTTAGAGCGCCACGACTTACTTTTTTGTCTTGTGCAATATGGTCCATTAGTTCGTCTTCCGAAAAAGGATCACCTGGTATATGGGAAAGCTCTGTCGGCAATCCAACTGAATTAAAATGGGCTTTCACCCGATTGGCGTCATCCATTGAGGCTAAATTCATACGGCAAGAGAAGCGATGAGCAAGCACCATGCCGATGGAAATCGCTTCACCATGCACCAATCGGTCAGAATAACCTGTCGCCCGTTCAAACGCGTGCCCAAAGGTATGGCCAAGATTAAGAAGGGCGCGTTCGCCCGCTTCTTTTTCATCGGCAGCAACAACGGCTGCTTTCGCACGACAAGAGGTGGCAACCGCGTGACGACGGGCATCACCGCCCTTAAGCACATCACTCCAGTTCTCTTCTAACCAAGAGAAAAAGGCGTCATCATTGATGAGACCATATTTTGCAACTTCTGCATATCCAGCCCGCATGTGCCGGTCACTTAAGGTATCAAGAGCGCTGGTATCAGCAAGCACAAGACCTGGTTGATGGAAAGCACCGATGAGGTTTTTGCCGTGCGGGGCATTGACGCCAGTTTTACCGCCTACGGAGGAATCGACTTGTGCTAACAAGCTTGTGGGAATTTGAACAAAGGCCATGCCGCGACGAACGATGCTGGCGGCAAAACCTGCCAGATCACCGATCACACCGCCACCAAGCGCGATCACAAGATCACCACGCTCAAGTTTGGCCGATAAAATGCCGTGAACGACAGTTTCAAGCACCTGCCAGCTTTTGGATGCTTCGCCCGGTGCCACAACAATCTTAGTCGCTTTAAGGCCTGCACCTTCAAGCGATTGGACAAGAAGGTCCATATGATGGCTTGCCACATTATCATCGCTCACCACGGCAACATTAACCGATCCAAATCGCGCCAAGATTTCGTCACCAGCAGATTGGATAAGATTGTCGCCAATCAAAATGTCATAAGAGCGATCGCCAAGGGCAACATTGACTGTTTCGATGGGTGATAGATGACGTTGTTCGGACACACAGGCCTCATTTATATAGGTTACCCCTTGGTATTTATTCAAAACCAAGGACTGTTACCAGCCTTAATGTGGGAATTCCGGTTTGTTCTCGTTTCGACTTCTTTTTTAAAATCGTTTTGAACAAAAAAGACCACCGATGAAAAATTGAGCTCAGTTTTGCATTTCAGCAAGCAGGTTTTCCGCAACCGCTTCAACAACGTTCTCATGGGATTCATTGCGCGATTCGACGACGACATTTGCCAAACTATAAAACGGCTCACGTTCTTTCAGCAAATTGCTCATTATTTCTTCTGGATCTCCCGTTTTAAGGAGCGGACGATTGTCTTTGCGCTTTACCCGTTGAACAAGTGTTTCTAAATCAGCTTTTAGCCAAATTGAAACAGCATTTGATGCGATGAGCGCGCGGGTTTCATCGTTCATAAACGCACCGCCGCCTGTCGAAAGCACCATCGGCCCTTCCTCCATTAAACGCGCAATCACTTTACGTTCGCCTTGCCTGAAGTGATCTTCACCAAAACAATCGAAGATATCTGGAATAGACATACCAGCTGCCGCTTCAATTTCATTATCGGCATCCATAAAAGGTAAATCCAAATTGGCAGCAAGCCGCTTACCAATTGCAGACTTGCCGGACCCCATCATACCGACAAAGACGATATTGCGCCCTTTGAGATTCGTGCGAATTTGGTAAGCGTCATTGGGCGAAATGCATTTTTTCATGGAGAACTGCGGACTGGTTTGGTGAAATTTAAGCGGCGGGCACAATGCTCGATGGAGGTGTTAACGTTACGTATGGGCGGGAAAATTCGATGCGCTGCCCGCCAAACACATCAAAAACATCATGTTTTCTCATTTGTCGTTAGTCCGCTATTTCACAAAAACCAGTCTTAAGCAATTGTATTGACACCCACATCATGCGAAAATCTAGGTGAATCAACAAAAAACACTTTTCAAAGTACATTAAACCCACCCATGCCAAGCTTGTTTAAATTCCTGTTTGTTATTTTGCTCCTTGGAGGCATCGGCTACGTCAGCATGATTGCGCTTGCCTTTCTGGTCGAACCCACTGAGCGCAATATGACAATTTCTGTTCCCTCCAAAAAATTAAACAATTAAGAGCCACGCTGTGAGCGATAATGGGCGCATCGAATATTTTTTGGAAATGTTGAGCGCAGAACGCGGTGCAGCGACGAATACGCTTGATAGCTACGCCCGTGATCTCAGCTTTTATAGCGCACATTTAAAGGCGCAGCGCTCGTCGATTGATAAAGCGACAACCGGAGATATTCGCAGTTTCCTTGCGTCTTCCTCAAAAGACGGTCTCGCCGCCTCATCTTTAGCAAGGCGTCTTTCTGCGGTTCGCCAACTTCACAAGTTTTTATTCGCCGAAGGTTTGCGCGGCGATGATCCAAGTGGGCCAATTGAGGCACCGAAACAAAAACGCGCCTTGCCAAAGGTCTTAAGTGAAGAAGAAGTGACGACACTTATTGAGGCCGCCCAGTCGCTTGCAAGCCGATCAATCGGGACGAAGGCTGAAAAACTTCGCAATGCGCGGCTTTATACAATGATTGAGCTGATTTATGCGACAGGCCTGCGGGTCACAGAACTTGTCAGCCTGCCTGCCCGCTCTGTCGGTCAAGAACATCGGTTTTTGTGGGTCATTGGCAAAGGCTCAAAAGAGCGCATGGTTCCTTTAAGTGATGCCGCCCGTGATGCTATGGCGCACTATCTAACGCTTGCTGAAGGCTATTATGGCAAAGCATCGCGCTGGCTGTTTCCCTCATCAGGCAAAGAAGGTCATTTTACCCGTCAAGCTTTTGGTCGCGACCTAAAAGACCTCGCCGTGCAAGCAGGCATTGAGCCCGCCAAAGTCTCCCCCCACGTCATGCGCCACGCTTTTGCAAGCCATTTGCTGCATCACGGGGCCGATTTGCGGGCGGTACAGCAATTGCTTGGCCATGCGGATATTTCAACGACGCAGATTTACACTCATGTGCTCGATGAACGATTGCGTGCGCTGGTGGAAGGGCATCATCCGCTTAATGATTGAGGGGTGATACGTAGGCCAATTTGCAATTGATTGGATGTGCGTTATGCTTTTTTAATGATGTGCCGCAGCAAATCGTTGCTATTCATGCTAGCCAAAACTGTGGTCGTGGTAGCGTTTATAACCACGTTACTGCTTTTGAATGGTGCCTCCTCACAAGCTAAAGA
This sequence comes from uncultured Hyphomicrobiales bacterium, assembly GCA_964553335.1. Classification (GTDB taxonomy): domain Bacteria; phylum Pseudomonadota; class Alphaproteobacteria; order Rhizobiales; family JACESI01; genus JACESI01. The sequence continues at coordinate 6,072 of CAZKKW010000057.1, forward strand.
CAGGTTCAAAGTAGACTGGCTGGCAATCTCTGACAGGCAAGAGCTCAACAAAACGTGGAATGAAGCCCTCGTTTATCTCCCTGAAGAATTGGGCGGTATCTCCGGTCGGTTGATGCGCGGCGATGCGTTCGACAAGGCGCTTCAGGCAACAAACCCGTCAAGCAAATGGCCTTTGATCTTATTCCTTCATTATTGCGAAGGGCTTGGCCATCACCGCGAAGATATGAAACGACTGTCAAAGCTCGGTTTCATTGTCATTGCGCCAGATAGTTTTGCCAGACAACATCGACCGCTTGGTTGTTATGAAG
>CAZKKW010000057.1:6479-13681 GCA_964553335.1 uncultured Hyphomicrobiales bacterium
GGGGTTGCCGTGGCCCAAATCCAATTTTCGACGGTATTTGGGCGCCTCCTGAGGTGAGAGTATTTGTAACGGTCTCAAAGAACGCACCATTTTTGAACAAAAATGAGGGTTTCTCGGTTGATTGTGAACCCTTCATAAAACAGCGAAAAGAGGCCACCTCTGTGGTGCTTGACCGACCTGCCCATCAAGTGAGCTGGTACCCAAAATCATACCAACAGATGATACGCTTCTTAATGCGGGATAGAGGCGTAGAGGTAACTCCGCTTTTGGAAGATAAACCAGACATATTGAAGCAAAGCAACGACAGCATTCATCTGCGCGAAAAATGGTCAGATACCGCGGTATATGCGCTTGCCAAACAACATTGTGCAAAGTCAGACAAAAAATTCAGACTTACCGATGAAGTGTTCAACGGAGAATACAAATTCAAGTGTGTGTCAGTGCGATGATTGACAGGCCAAAGCCCTGAATTTGTAATCTCTAGCGGTTTTTCTTCCCATTTCCCCTGTGTTTTTAACTATATTGCCGTTACACAATGTTTCTTGCCACAATTTCTTGACATGCTTCGCTTGCCTTGAGAATAAACGCGTGACCTTTCTTGACGTGAGAGCGTTGAAACCCTGTGAGAGTTGATCATGATGAAATACCTAGAGTTTGAAAAACCTGTTGCTGACCTTGCTGGCAAAATTCAGGAATTGCGAGCGCTGGATGATGATGGTTCTGCCGTCGGCATCAATGATGAAATTGCAAAGCTTGAAACCAAAGCCGATCAAGCGTTGGCTGATGTTTATGCAAAACTCAATCCTTGGGAAAGAACGCAGGTTGCTCGCCATCCAGATAGACCACACTTCACCCATTATGTTGAACACATGATTGAGGATTTTGTGCCGCTTGCAGGTGATCGCAAATTCTCAGAAGATGAAGCTATTATCGCAGGCTTTGGCCGTTTTCGCGGACAACCTGTTGCTGTCATGGGGCATGAACGCGGGAACGATACAGAATCGCGCATTCGTCATAACTTCGGTTCTGCCCGACCAGAAGGCTACCGCAAAGCTGTACGCATTATGGAAATGGCTGATCGCTTTTCACTACCTGTGATTTCGCTGGTTGATACAGCAGGCGCTTACCCAGGTGTTGGCGCCGAAGAACGCGGCCAAGCAGAAGCGATTGCCCGTTCAACAGATGCATGTCTTTCTCTCAGCACACCCAATGTTGCCGTTATTGTTGGTGAAGGCGGCTCTGGTGGCGCGATCGCGCTTGCCACGTGTAACCGCGTGATGATGCTAGAACATGCAATCTATAGCGTGATTTCACCGGAAGGGGCGGCATCCATTTTATGGCGCGATGCAGCGCGCGCAAAAGACGCCGCCAGCACCATGAAGATCACAGCGCAAGATTTGCTTAAACTTGGCGTTATTGACGAGATTATCTCAGAACCTGTCGGCGGCGCGCACCGTGAACCTGTTCAGACGATCCACCAAGTGGGCAACGCGATTGAAGCATCATTGAAAGAGCTGACAGGATTGTCTGCGGAAGAAGTGAAGCAAAACCGTCGTGATCGCTTCCTCGACATTGGTAAAAACCTCTAAGATCAGAACCCTAATCCTCAGAGCCAATCATCGCTTCAAGCGCTACACGTTCGCGCACGGCCAAGCGTTCGCTTTCAGATTTTAACTGGCCGCAAGCGGCCAAAATATCGCTCCCGCGTGGCGTTCTGATCGGTGACGCATAACCACCGTGATTGACCACATCCGCGAACGTTTCAATCTGTTCCCAATCTGAGCATTCATACTCGGTTTCAGGCCACGGATTAAACGGGATGAGGTTGATCTTTGCCGGAATGCCTTTCAGCATTTTAACAAGCGCCTTCGCATCATCGAGGCTGTCATTGACGCCTTTTAGCATCACATATTCAAACGTAATACGGCGAGCATTGGAAAGGCCGGGGTAATTGCGGCATGCATCCAGCAGGTCTTTGATCGGATATTTCTTGTTGATTGGCACAAGCACATCGCGCAATTTATCGTTGACGGCATGCAGCGAGATCGCCAGTGAAACACCTGTTTCTTCGCCAATTTGTGCAATTTGCGGCACGACCCCTGATGTGGAAAGCGTGATACGGCGTTTTGACAGGCTAATGCCCTCACCGTCCGCCATAATCAACATCGCATCACGCACATTGTCGTAATTATAAAGCGGTTCACCCATGCCCATCATGACAACATTTGAGACTGCGCGGCCTTCTTTGGGAACAATTGCACCCTTGGTGATCGCCATATCTGGGATGTCACCCAAGCGCTCGCGGGCAACCAAGACCTGACTAACAATCTCTCCTGCCGTTAAATTGCGCACCATTTTCTGCGTGCCTGTATGACAAAACGTACAGGTGAGCGTGCAACCAACTTGGCTTGAAACACAAAGCGTGCCACGCCCTTCTTCTGGGATATAGACCGTTTCGATATCAACAGGCTTACCCGCGCCACGGGAAGGAAAACGGAACAGCCACTTTCGTGTGCCATCACTTGAGACCTGCTCGGAAATTACTTCAGGGCGGTCGGTGGTGAAATGCTCATTCATTTTAGCGCGTAGGTCTTTGGAGATGTTGGTCATCTCATCAAAGCCAGTTGCACCGCGCACATAAAGCCAATACCAAAGCTGGTTTGCCCGCATTTTGCATTGCTTTTGCGGCACACCAATTTCGTGCAAAGCCTCGATCAATGCCTCACGGGTCAATCCGACAATTGGAATACGATTGTCCACGCCACCCGCCTTTGGGCGCTCAGCAGGTTTCATATCCACAAGGTTCAGCGTTGCAGTCATTGCTACATTCACGTTTGCGATTAGGGCTTTAAGTGACGGGCTATAGCAGTCAACACCGTTTGACGCAAAGAAAAAGCCGCGCTCTCACTTTGGAGAACGCGGCTTTTATCAAAAATTATTTAGTCGCTTTAGCCGCAAACAGAAGCAATTTTGTTAAGCGCTGCAGTGATACCGCTCAATGAATAGGTATCAACTGTGTTTGTGCCACGGCGCGAACGACCTTTAATCGTCATCTTGCTGCCGGCTTTCATTGCTGCAACCAAACGGTTTTCTTCAGCAACGTTTTCCATCCAAGCACCGTCCCCTTTGGTGAACATTGTAAATGTTGCGCCATCAATTTCGGTTGAAACTTTAGAGTTTTCAGCGAACGGATAACCAATAATCACGCTAGCCTCATTGCGAACACCGCGACCTTGCCAGTGAGAAATCATGAAGAACACTGGATCACGATTCACACCTGATGGTTGCTGATCTTTAGGCTGTGATGCCACATAGCAAACTTTACCGTTTTGACCGCTCACAGAATAAGCCGCCCAATCTTTAAAAGCCTCTATGAGAGCTGGTGTTTGAGCCAAAGCTGCGCTCGACGTTGCAAGTGCAAGCCCAACAGCCAATGTGGATGTTACTAAAAACCGCATTTTCTCATCTTTCCTTACCCGATGCGCCTATTGAGGTGCTGGCATTCATTGCCAAACGATCTCATTAGACGCTCATAAACAGTTAATGTTAACCCTAGCTAAACTGGATTACTAAAATATGAATCACCCCATTGTATCCGTTTTCAATAAGACCTGAAATATAGATATGGTTAACGATTAGTTGACCGTGAAAAAAGGCGATTTTTTGATCACATTCATAAAAAGTGATTGGATGTGGACGAAGCAGGTTATCGCGGTGGATTAAAAGCTCTCTTTGACCTTGTTAACAACCCCTATCAGTTGATGACATGTCGGCCCTCGCGCCTTAGATTACGGCGTAACAGGAGTGCTTAATGTCCGACAATCATATCTTTCTCATCGATGGGTCAGCCTATATCTTCCGAGCTTACCACGCGCTCCCGCCTTTAACCCGCAAAACTGATGGTCTGCCTGTGGGCGCGGTATCTGGTTTTTGCAACATGATGTGGAAGTTGTTCAATCAGGCAAAAGACGGTGAGCTTGGACCGCCTGCAACCCATTTTGGCGTGATTTTTGATTATTCATCCAAAACCTTCCGCAATGAAATTTATCCCGAATATAAAGCCAACCGAGAGGCACCGCCCGAAGATTTGCGCCCGCAATTTGGCTTAATCCGCAAAGCCACCCAAGCGTTCAACATGCCCTGCGTTGAGCAAGAAGGGTTTGAGGCAGATGATTTGATCGCCACCTATGCCCGCATCGCCAATGAGCGCGGAGACAAGGTGACGATTGTCTCATCAGACAAAGACTTGATGCAGTTGGTGACGAACAACGTCAGCATGTATGACCAGATGAAGGATAGGCACATTGCGACCGCAGAAGTGCATGAAAAATTCGGCGTTGGCCCTGAAAAGATGATCGACCTGCAAGCATTAGCCGGCGACAGCACAGACAATGTGCCCGGCGTGCCCGGCATTGGCGCAAAAACCGCTGCGCAATTGCTGCTTGAATATGGTGACCTTGATACACTGCTTGAGCGTGCGGGTGAAATCAAACAGAACAAGCGGCGCGAAAACCTGATCGAATTTGCTGATCAAGCCCGCATTTCGCGTGAGCTCGTGAAGCTCGACGCAAACATGGACCTTAATGTGCCGCTTGATGATTTAAGCCTCATTGAGGTGGAAGGCGGCAAGCTGCTTTCTTTCTTGAAAGGCATGCAATTTACAACCCTTACCAAGCGGGTGGCAGAAACCTTTGAGGCTGATATTAGCGCCATTGATGCAGCCGATATTCAAGTGGAAGGCTATGAAGCGCAACGCGGGCCAGACCTTGATGCAAGCGGCGGCGAAGAAGGCAGGGCGTCAGCTGGCGAGTGGACCCCACAATCTCATGCATCAAATCGCGCGAACCAATTAAATGGCATGGCGGTGGACCATGCTGATTATCAACTCATCACCGACCTTGATGATCTCGACCAGTGGTGTGCGACAGCCCGTGACCGTGGCTATATCGCGGTGGACACAGAAACCACCTCCCTTGATGCAATGGCGGCTGATTTGGTGGGCGTGTCGCTCGCCTTCGCACCCGGCAAAGCCTGCTATATCCCGCTCGCCCATAAAGACCCTGAAGAAGTCAGTGGTGATCTATTCGGCGACCCAATTGGTGACACAGGCGGGGAGCTAACAGGGCCAGATGGGAAACCCGTCAAGCAACTCGCCATGAGCGATGTCATGCCGCGCCTTAAGGCCTTGTTTGAAGACCCGTCGGTTCTCAAGATTGCACAGAACCTCAAATATGATTGGCTCGTGCTCTCGCGCTACGATATTGAAGTCGCGCCCTTTGATGACACGATGCTGCTTTCTTATGCGCTTGATGCAGGGGTGTCCGGTGGTCACGGAATGGATGCGCTTTCAGAGCGCTGGCTTGATCATTCGCCGATCCCTTTCAAAGACGTCTGTGGTTCTGGCAAATCTCAAATCACTTTTGACAAAGTGCCGCTTGATAAAGCGCTTGCTTATGCAGCTGAAGACGCAGACGTGACACTGCGCTTATGGTTGCTGTTAAAACCGCGTTTGGCTGCCGAACAAATGACCATGGTCTATGAACGCTTAGAGCGCCAAATGGTGCCGACCCTTGCCCGCATGGAAAAGCGTGGCATTAGTGTTGATCGTCAAATGCTCTCGCGGCTTTCTGGTGAGTTCGCACAAAAAGCGGCTGGCATTGAGGCTGAGATTTTTGAGCTTGCTGGTGAGAATTTCAATGTTGGTTCTCCCAAACAGTTGGGCGAAATCCTATTTGACAAGATGAATCTTCCCGGCGGCAAGAAAACCAAAACAGGCGCATGGCAAACGGGCGCGCAAGTGCTGGATGACCTCGCCGCAGAAGGCCATGAGCTACCCGCAAAAATTGTCGACTGGCGGCAGCTTTCAAAACTGAAATCCACCTATACGGACGCGATCCCGAATTACATCAACCACGAAACAAACCGCGTTCATACGTCCTATTCATTAGCAAGCACGTCAACAGGTCGTCTGTCCTCGTCGGAACCAAACTTGCAAAATATTCCAATCCGCACGGAATCAGGCCGCAAGATCAGACAAGCTTTTGTGGCTGCCAACGGTCGCAAGCTCTTATCTGCCGACTACAGCCAGATCGAACTGCGTGTGCTTGCGCATATGGCGGACATCCCACAGCTCAAACAAGCCTTTGAAGATGGACTTGATATTCACGCCATGACGGCAAGTGAGATGTTTGGCGAGCCGATTGAAGGCATGGACCCGATGGTGCGCCGCCGCGCGAAAGCGATCAACTTCGGCATCATCTACGGCATTTCAGCTTTTGGCCTAGCCAACCAGCTTGGCATTGGGCGCGGTGAGGCGAAGGATTATATCGACAAATATTTCGAGCGCTTCCCCGGCATTCAAGACTATATGGAAGAGACGAAAAAGTTCGTTCATGCCAATGGCTATGTGGAAACCATTTTCGGGCGCCGTGTGCATTATCCTGACATCAACACGAAAAACCCGAACATGCGCAATTTTTATGAACGCGCCGCGATCAACGCCCCGATACAAGGCTCCGCCGCTGATATTATTCGTCGCGCTATGATCCGCATGGAAGACGCATTGAGTGAGGCAAAGCTTACCGCGCAAATGTTATTGCAAGTGCATGACGAATTGATCTTTGAACTGCCTGATGAAGAAGTGGATGCCACCACCAAGCTTGTTCAATCTGTGATGGAAAACGCAACCATGCCTGCCATGTCCCTTTCTGTGCCGTTGCAAGTGGATGCGCGGGCCGCAGACAATTGGGATGAGGCGCACTAGACAAAGCACACCCTCACTATTAACAATTTGGTATGACCCTTTTTTCAGACGATCCAATTGGTGAAGACAAGAACATTCCTAAAGCAGCACTTATTCTTGGGCTTGCGGGTGTTTTTCCTTTTATGGTTTTCGGCTTATTCGCTATGACACTTGGCGCAGAGACCATCACACCCAAACAAGCGGACGCCTTGTTGATCGGTTATGGCGCGATCATTTTATCTTTTATGGCGGGTGTTCGCTGGGGCTTGGCGCTGACAGCGCACAATGAGAGCGATCAAGCCGTTCAAATGATGGTGTCAGTCGTGCCGCCGCTTATTGCTTGGACTGCTTGCTTCATGCCCTTTGCGTATGCCCTGCCCTTGCTTACTTTAACTCATGCAGCGGTTGCCGTTTGGGATATTCGTGCCATGCACAATGGTCGTGGGCCAGTATGGTACGC
>CAZKKW010000058.1:0-4776 GCA_964553335.1 uncultured Hyphomicrobiales bacterium
TATCATGCCAACCGTCTTCTGGTGGTTGGATGATGTTTGGAAGGTCAACTTTGAGGTAGCCCTTCATGACGTTCGGGCCACAGACATGCAGTCTGCCGCCTTCATCCACGCCTGGCACATCTTCAAGTTTCGCCGTCATGCCGGGCATAAGTTTGCCAACGGAACCGGGAAGGTTGGCCATTGGTGTATTGATGGAAAGAACGGGCGCGGTTTCTGTTGTGCCATAGCCTTCTAACACCCGCAGGCCAAATTTCTCGTTCCACGTTTTGCGCGTTTCGGGGCGCACACGCTCTGCTCCTGCAAAGACATAGCGCAGGGAATAAAAGTCATAGGCGTGCGCCATTCTGGCATAGCCAGACAAGAAGGTGTCTGTGCCAAACATGATTGTGGCGTTGCTGTCATAGGCAATTTCAGGAACAATTCGGTAATGCAACGGAGAGGGATAAAGAAACGATTTTACGCCTGAAAGAAGCGGCAACAGCGTGCCTGCCGTTAAGCCAAATGAGTGGAACATCGGCAGGGCATTAAGCACGGTATCGCTGGTAGAAAAATCAATCATCGCTGTGACTTGATAACGGTTTGCCTGAATGTTGCGATGGCTAAGCACCACGCCTTTTGGCAGACCTTCTGAGCCTGACGTGAAGAGGATAACGGCCGGATCATCCGCCCTCGTTGCAGCGCCACCACTTAGGCGAAGCGCAATGGACGGGAAGGTTGCTTGGAGCAATGCTTTCACTTTTCCAGTGCCCGTGATTTTCCCGCGCAAATCTTCCAGATAGACAACGGTTGCCTGTTCTTCAATCGCTTCAACAAGTGCTTCAAGCTTACCTTTTTCAACGAACCTTCGCGATGTGAAAACCGTTTTGATACTGGCAGCGGTGAGGGCTGCTTGAATGCCCGCTTTACCTGCTGTGAAGTTCAACATGGCTGGTACCCGATTATAAGCATGGCAGCCAAAGAAGGCGACGACACAGGCGTTTGAGTTTGGCAGCAGCAGGCCGATGTTGTCATTGGTTTGGCTATAATCCGCCATAACATTACCCAGCGCGAAGGCGCCTGTGATAACGCGTTTGTATCCAATTGGCGTGCGCTCAATATCTTCAAGCACCTTCATCTTGCCATAGGTCTTTTTGGCGCTGATGAGCGAGGTAAAGAGCGTTGTATCAATCGGGCTTGTGTCGAACACCATCCGTGTCATGACGCTATGAAGACTTGCAGCGGCGGCAGCACGTTTGCCGCGCATTGTTAGGTGTTCTGGTAAATCAAGCTCCTGTTTTTCAAGCACAGTGACTGTGATTTTTGGAAACCATTTGGTTGGCAGTTTCTTGCCCATATAGGAGAGCTTTGAAAATTGTGCGCCCTCAATGCGAATGGGGATGAGGGGAGCATCCGCCTTGCTCGCAATCATGGCGGGTCCCGCATAAATTTTCATCAATGCGCCTGTAACCGTGAGGCGGCCTTCTGGGAAAATGATCAGGCGGCGTCTTTCATCGCGCACCACTTTCACCATTTTGCGCACAGACAAGGGGCTGGTTGGATCAACGGGAATTAGGTCAAAGAACCAGAACGCGGGACGTACCCACCATGCTTTTGCAATGTTTGTATTCACTGCAAAGGCTGGTCTGCCGGGCAGTAAGCAACCCATTAAAATCGCATCAAGGTAAGAAGTGTGGTTTGCCACCACGACAGCGGGCTCATTTGGGTTACCGTAAGCGCTCAAGTTTTTCACGCGGGCTGAAAAGAGCAGGCGCAAGATTGCGGCGATGGCAGCTTTCAAAGCATCGGCTGGCATCATGCGGAAGAGATAGATTGAGATGCCCACATTGATGATGGCGAGAATGAAGAGCAAGCCTGCAAAACTGATGTTCAACGCCATGATGATAGAAGCAGAAACGGCCAAGGCAATCATGATGAATGAGTTTAAGATATTGCTGCCTGCAATGGCGCGCGAGCGGGTCTCTTCTTTTGTGTTTGCTTGGAAGATTGCATAAAGGGGAACCGTGAAAACGCCGCCGAAAGCTGCAATGGCGATCATATCAATGATGATGTGTGACCCATGCCATGTGGTGAGGAGTGCTCCAAGGCTTTGGTCGGTTAGGCCTTCGGGATAGGCTTTGATGGAAAAACATAAATCGGCCAGAAATATCGCCATTCCAAGAACGCCGAACGGCACATGTTTTGCGGAGATTTCTCCATCGAGCATTTTTGAAATCAAGGCGGTGCCAAGACCGATGCCGATGACGAAAGCGCCGATTAGTCCGTTGGCTGCATTTGCTGAAAGCCCAAGGTCTTCTTTAGCTACAATTGGGAAAATGCTGATGACCACAAGGCCAATCGCCCAAAACCACGCAATACCAATGGCTGACCGTGTAAGGCGGATGTTTTTAAGCACTTCTTTTACGGCTGTTACCGACGTTGCAACGGGTGCCAGTGGAGCTGCTTCTTCTTTGTTGAAAGAAGGAATGGATGGCAGCATTTTTGAGATGATATAGCTTGAGATAGACGCAATCAGAAGCAGGACGACCAGCGCTGGCGTTAGATCATTGCCTGCTAAAAATCCGCCCGTTAAAAGCCCGCCCAAAATAGCGACGAAGGTTGAGCTTTCAAACAATGCATTGGCGCTCACAAGCTGCTCTTTTTTCAGAACTTGCGGCAATGTTGAATATTTAGCCGGTCCGAAAAAGGCGGACTGCGTTGAATATAAAAACATACAGACAAGCATGAAGAAGCCTGAACCCGCATAAAGCGAAATGCCTGCTAATGTGGCCAAAACGATCTCGGCGAGCCTTGTTTTCTGGATGATCTCCGCTTTATCATGACGATCTGAGATGTCGCCTGCGACACCAGAGAATAAGACAAACGGCAAGATGTACATGATTGCGCCGAGCATTAAGGCGAAGTCGGCAGGAAAACCCAATAGATCCAGCCCTTTGAAGGCGACAAGAAATGAGAAGGCGCTCTTTAAAGCATTGTCTGTAAACGCGCCGATGAACTGCACGAGAAACAATGGAAAGAATGTTTTGTCTTTGAAAAGTTCGTTCTTGAAGAAAGACATTAGTTTTACCTTAGCTCGTTGAATAGAAAAAACGGGTTACGTGAAAGAAGATAGGGGCTGCAAAAACCACGGAATCAAGACGATCCAAAAAACCTCCATGCCCTCTTATTGTGTGCCCCCAATCTTTAACGCCGCAATCGCGCTTGATGGCAGACATAACAAGCCCGCCAAGAAAACCCATTACCGTAATGACGATTGAGATTAGGCCAGCTTGCCACGGGTTAAAAGGGGTAATCCAAAACAATGAAGCGCCAACTAAGGAGGCGGAGGCGACACCGCCAAGAAAGCCGACCCATGTTTTGGAAGGGGATAGCGATGGGGCGATCAGTTTTTTGCCGAATAACTTGCCCCAAACATATTGCATCACATCGCTTAGTTGAACCACTAGGAGCAAGAAGACGATCAGCATAATTGTGCGGTCGCCAAAGCCGGGGATGGTGAGGTTTATAAGAGCTGGCACATGAGACAGACAGAAGACGCAAATCATTAGTGCCCATTGCACTTTTGCCACCCGTTCGAAAAACCGCGTTGTATCACCGCGCAATGCGGCGATGACGGGCAAGAGGAGGAAGCAATAAACCGGAACGAAAACCGAATAGAGGCCATAGTAGCTAATGCCAATCAGCCAATATTGCACAGGTAGGGCGACAAAGAACATCAAGATTAGCGACCAGTGATCGCCTTTCCTTGTGTCTGATAAGGTGATGAATTCTCGAAGCGCCATGAAGGAGCAGATCGCGAAGAAGGTGATGGTTGCCGTGCGTCCTAAAAGACCAGCAACAACCAAAAGGCCGATCATTACCCACCATGAATTGATCCGGTCTTGAAGGTTTTCAAGCGTTTTATTGTCTGCTTTCTTTGCGAATGTTTTTAGCAAAAATGAGACAATGGAGGCGGTCGCTAAAAGGCCGAATATACCGATAAATAACCACATAAGTTCTGGGCGCGCAGACATGGTTTCGACAAATGCGTTTGCGGGTGCGGGGGCGTTAGCGGATGCAGGGGTATCGCTCATACCGTCCCCCGATCTTCGCCTGATAGATTGGCCAGTTTCTCTCGCGCGCGTTCAAGGTAGGTATCTTTGTCATCACCCTCAAAAGGGACAGCAGCGCCAAAATGGATTTTGCACAAGAGGGGAACCGGAATGAATTCACCCTTCGGCATGACGCGGTTTAAATTGTCGATCCATACCGGCACGAAGTCAGCTTTGATGCCGCGCTCTTCGAGGGTTTGCGCTAGGTGAAACAGGCCCGTTTTAAATGGCAGCAATTTCTCCTCACCCATGTTGCGCGTGCCTTCTGGGAAAAAGATGAGAGAATCTCCTTCAGCCACGGCGTCTGCCATATTCTTGATCGGGTCTTGCGTCCGCTCTCGGGAACTACGCTCGATGAAAAGCGCGTTGAAGACATCTTCACCGATGAATTTACGAAAAGGAGATTTGCTCCAATAATCTGCACCCGCAACAGGGCGTGTTACGGCGCGAAGCCTTGGTGGCAGCACCGACCACAACAAAACGAAATCACCGTGCGAGCGATGGTTTGCGAAATAGACGCAGGGACGAGCAAAACCCTGTTGCTCATCATCATGGTGATGGAAAGCGCGGGCACCAGTGATTAATTGCGACCCTTGGCGAATGGCAAATCCTGTAATGGGTGCGGCAAGGTGTGTTGTTAGAAAACTCATGCACTTACCTCGTTTGCTTCTTGAAGGGCGCCGCGAAG
>CAZKKW010000058.1:4876-6613 GCA_964553335.1 uncultured Hyphomicrobiales bacterium
GGCTGTAAAAATCGTCACCATATTGGCTGTAACACCGATCCGCGCAAGAACGCGAACCAATGGGCGGAGCAATCCTTGAAAGGCAGGTTTTAACTGATAAATCGACAATGTTATGCCCCTTGCTGCGCAGTAATGATGCCGAATATGCCTGTATTCTCCATTTTTATTGATTGAATTTCAAACCCTGCATTGTTTAACCACTGAGTTATCAAGTCTTTATTGCGAATGCGCATGGCCCATGGGCGACCAGTATGAGTTTTTAGAGCGCGAGCGATGAATTCTAGTTGTGGGTGGTCGGGCTGTATGGTGAGAATTAAAGTGCCATCAGGTTTTAAAACGCGCTTGAGCTGTTTGAAGTGATGACGAATGAGGTCGTCATCATCAATGATTTCATGCAGACCAGACACGACGAGAACATCTTGCTGATCGATCGTTTCGAGATCGTGAGCGTTAAAAGCGTCGGCTTTTTCAATGCGAGGGGAGAGGTTTAACTCTTGGGCATTCTTGCGCGTTTGTTGGATGTTGGCATCAGCATAATCGCGCAAGGTTGCGTTGATTTTAATGCCGCTGACGTTTTTCATCGCTTGCAGCGCATATCGGCCGCCACCGCAGGCGAGATCAGCGAAGTTTACCTGATTATGAAGCGCGCCATAGTGCTGTAATGTCTCTTTGATGGTTTGTGTGAGGAGCTCTCCGCGATTTCTAATGCCGACCCAACCAATTGAGTTTAGATATTGGCGATCTATGAAACGACCTAGAAATCCAATGCCCTTCGCCTTGTTTTCATAAACGTGGTTGAGCATGACGCCGCTGTCAAAACCATGCTTTTGACCAATTGCGAGACCTTTTGAAAAAAGGGCACCGATATTCAAGCCTGTACGCACAGCTGCATAGTACCAAGCTTTTGGCGCCCAAACGGGTAATGGTTTTTTTAGTTCAGAAAGTGAAAGAGACATTGCTTTTTCCTCGATATTATTGAACACTGTTCAAAATAACATACACTCTTTTTGAACGCTGTTCAATATCTTTTTTGAACGATGTTCAAAATAAAGCGTAAAGGCTTGAAATATCTATGAGAAAAACTGAACTCTCCCATGATAATTTGAAGAAAAAGGCTGTTTCGGAGGCTGAACGACTGGCGCGAAAGGGGGGCTTGGCGGCGATTTCTATGCGCCCCGTGGCGAAGGCTGCGCAATGTTCTCCGGGCACATTGTATAATGTGATTGGTGATCTGGACGAGCTGGTGTTGCTGGTGAACGCCCGCACGACTGAGGCGATCACCGAATGTTTGGAAGAGGCGGCTAAAAAGTCGGATGATCCAGTTCAGCGTATTTATGACATGGCGGATGCCTATGTTGCCCTTGGCATGTCCGATGCGCGTTTGTGGTCTGTCTTGTTTGACTATGTCTATCCAGAAACACGCGAATTGCCTGAATGGTACAGTGAGGTTTTATCAAAGCCCGTCGTCGCCATTCAAAAGGCGGTTGGTCCAGCCTTTAAAACTGAGGAACAATGCACTCGATTTGTTGCGGAAATTTGGGTGTCATTGCACGGCGTTCTCACCTTGGCGATGAAGGATAAGCTGGTTTATCTAAGCGACAAGACGGTTGAAGACTTCGTCAAAGACCTCATCACAACGCATCTCAACGCCCATGGGTGTCTTTGAGTTTGCTGCGGAGTTTTTCAGAATTTATGTAAAAAGAAGATAGCCTACTATGGTCATTCGTGCGAATAGAT
>CAZKKW010000058.1:6713-13665 GCA_964553335.1 uncultured Hyphomicrobiales bacterium
TTGGCCAAAGCTCTAGTTAAAGGCGGCCTTCCTGTTATCGAAATTACCTTGCGCACCGAGCTTGCCTTGCAAGCAATTGAGCTGGTTGCGAAAGAGGTTGAGGGCGCAATTCCAGGTGCTGGTACGGTGTTAACCCGTGCCCAAATGGAACAAGCAGAAGCGGTTGGTTCAAAGTTTTTTGTAAGCCCAGGTGCTGCACCAAAACTACTAGAGGCTGCGGCTGACACCGATGTGCCCCTTCTTCCAGGTGTGGCGACTGCATCAGAGGTTATGAACCTGAGTGAACATGGTTATAGCTGCATGAAGTTCTTCCCTGCTGGCCCTGCGGGTGGACCAAACTATTTGAAAGGCATTGGCGCGCCGTTGCAAGATGTTCGTTTTTGCCCGACGGGTGGTGTTTCTCCAAGCAATGCGGCGGATTATCTCTCGCTAGACAATGTGCTCTGCGTTGGCGGTTCTTGGTTGGCCCCTCAAAAATTGATCGGTGCTCAAGACTGGGATGCGATTGAGGCATTGGCGAAAGAGGCTGCCAGTTTTACCGTGTAGTTTTTGGAATAGTACTTATTCCTAAAATTTAAAGATAGCTTGGTATATATTATCCATTTTACAGCTATGAATAAGCAAATTGCAGCCTTTGGTTGCAATTTGTGTTTTGCTGCCCTCCAAAAACATTTCATATGTGAGAGCGTCAGGCATCCTGTTGCTTGCTGCAATGGTTAAAAGGTGCTTAGATTTTAATTGGTCGTCATGGGAGGATGGACCAGTTCAGTTTTATTGGAGGAGAATTTTGAATGGAAAAGCTAAATAGAAGAAAATTTTTAAAAGGCAGCGCAGTAGCTTCTACTGTTGCAGCAGGCGCACTAGCCGCACCCGCTGTTGCACGGGCTGAACCAACAGTTCTTAAAGTTCAAGCCGGTTGGGGCGGAGGTATTTTCCTTGAAAATGCTAAGTCTTACGTAGACCGTGTTCATGCGATGGCTGGTAAAGATCTTAAGATCGACCTTCTTGCAGTGAACTCTGTTGTTAAAACAGGTCAAATGCAAAACGCGGTTCACCGTGGCACACTTGATGGCGCTCACTATGTGCCTGCTTATTGGTATTCAAAATCAAAAGCGGCATCTTTGTTCGGTACTGGCCCATGTTTTGGTTGGTCTTCAAACGAAGTGCTTGGTTGGGTTCACTACGGTGGTGGCCAAGAGCTGTTTGACGAATTGATGGCGTCTCTCGGACTAAACTTGGTGTCCTACTTCAACTCACCAATGCCAGCACAGCCAATGGGTTGGTTTAAGGAAGAAATCAAAGACGCGTCACAAATGGCTGGTTTGAAATACCGCACAGTTGGTCTTGCTGCTGACGTTCTTTTGGAAATGGGCATGTCCGTTGTTCAGCTTCCAGGTGGCGAAATTCAGCCAGCGATGAAATCAGGCTTGATTGACGCTGCTGAGTTTAACAACCCAACATCAGACCGTGACTTTGGTATGCAAGATGTGTCTAAGCACTACCACCTTGCGTCCTTCCACCAGTCACAAGAGTTCTTTGAGATTACTTTCAACAAGAAGAAGCACGACAGTCTTCCAGCTGAGCACCAAGCAATCTTGAAGCACGCTTCAGAAGCTGAAAGCTCAAACTTCTACTGGAACAACACGAAGCGTTATGCTGAGGATCTCGTGAAGTTGCGCGATGAGCAGGGCGTGAATGTTTACCGCACACCTGACAGTGTGATGACTGAGCAGCTTAAAGCTTGGGACAAAGTTGTTGATCGTATTTCTGCGGAAGATCCGTTCTTCGCGAAAGTTATCGTCTCACAAAAAGCATACGCTAAAGACGTGATGAACTATCTCAACTTGAACCAGCCTGACTACAAGCTGGCATACAATCACTACTTTGGCTAAGTCGCTTTAGACTTTTCCTATTCACTAAAACCCCAGAGGCTCATCTTGTTGGTCTCTGGGGCTCTCTTCGACAATCAGATTTTTAAGCCCGCTTTCAATCGGCAGGCTACAACGCGGATGATGAAACCTCGTGGAACGATTTATATATACCATTGAAGGCTTGAGCATATGGGTGGGGCGCGCCTTTGGGTGGTGCATTTTGATCCTAACCCTTGCTGTCGCCTATGAAGTTTTTGTGCGCTATGTGCTGAACACACCAACCGTGTGGTCGTTGGATATGCAAATCCAAATGTATGGTGCGCTGTTCTTGATGGCGGGACCGTATGCGCTGGCGCAAGGGGCGCATGTGCGCGGGGATTTCATCTATCGCCTCTATTCGGTTAGGCGGCAGGCGATCTCAGATTTCATCCTTTATATCTTGTTCTTCTTCCCCGGCATGGCAGCCTTGTTTTTTGCTGGATGGCTGACAGCTGATGAAAGCTGGCGCTTTAAGGAAGTAAGCCTCAACAGTCCTGCGGGCATTCAAATTTATTATTTTAAAACGCTGGTTCCAGTGGTTGGTTTCTTGATGATGCTGCAAGGCCTTGCAGAAATGATGCGGTGCTGGAAAGCCTTTAAGACGGGCGTATGGATGCCGCGTCTTGATGATGTGAAAGAAACGGAAGACCTACTCGCAGAAGCCGATCTCGATGAGATCGGTCGATTAAACAAGTAATTTCTACCAAGCTCGGATACGCCTATTATGTCAAACCCTGAAGTCGCCATCTTAATGCTGGTCAGTTTTATTTTTCTGGTCTTGCTTGGTTTTCCTGTTGCTTTCACTCTCATCGGTATGGGTCTTGCCTTCGGGTTTTACTATTACACCACCCAAGGCGATACGATTGTTGAATTCACCGACATTTTCACAAATCGCATCTACTACCTGTTTGCTGACCGCACCTTTGAGGTGATGGATAACCCGATCCTTGTTGCGATCCCCTTGTTCTTGTTTATGGGTTATATTGTCGAGCGTGCGAGCATCATCGACAAACTGTTTTACTCGCTCTACTTAGCTGCCCGCAATTTGCCGGGGTCTATGGCTGTTGCGGCCCTCATTACGTGTGCGGTCTTTTCAACGGCATCCGGCATTGTTGGCGCGGTTGTAACTTTGATGGGCTTGTTGGCTTTTCCTGCAATGGCGAACGCTAAATATAACCGCGAATTTGCTGCAGGTGTGATCTGTGCGGGCGGTACGCTTGGTATCTTGATCCCACCATCGATCATGCTGATTGTTTATGCAGCGATTGCTGAACTTTCACCCTTGCGCCTCTATGCCGCCGCAGTCTTCCCGGGCTTGATGCTGGCAGGAATGTATATCGTCTACGTAATCGTTCGTGTGATGATAAACCCCTCAATCGCGCCGAAGCCGAAGGAGGAAGACATTCCACCTGTTGGCAAGATTTATCGCGAATTGCTCGTTTCTTTCGTGCCGCTCACCGTGCTGATTATGTTGGTGCTTGGCTCAATCTTAGGAGGTCTTGCAACGCCCGCTGAAGCAGCGGCCATGGGTGCTGCTGGTGGTATCGGTCTTGCCGCACTTTACCGTGCGCTTACTTGGCAAAAACTAAAAGAGAGCGTGTTCTTAACGGCGAAAGCGACCGCTATGGTTTGCTGGTTGTTTATTGGCGCTTGGATTTTCACCTCAGTCTTCTCCCTACTTGGCGGGGAAGAACTGGTGAAACATTGGGTGCTAAGCCTAGACCTTGAGCCTTGGCAGTTCCTCGTTATCGCGCAGTTGATCATCTTCCTGCTTGGTTGGCCGCTTGAATGGTCTGAGATTTTGATCATCTTCGTGCCGATCTTCTTGCCGATGTTGCCGTTGTTTGAAATCAATCCATATTTCTTCGCGATGTTGGTGGCGCTTAATCTACAAACCTCCTTCCTGACCCCGCCTATGGCCATGTCTGCCTATTATTTGAAGGGGGTTTTGAAGAACCAGATTGAGTTGATGGAAATTTTCCGAGGCTTGATGCCTTATCTCTCCATCGTGATCTTCTGCATGGTGTTGATGTATCAGTTCCCGGGCATTGCGCTTTGGTTCCCTGATTATCTCTTCGGTAAGTGGATTCCATAAGGCGATAAGTACCTATGTCTGACTTACCACCCAATGGCCTGAGCGCCACAGAAGCGAGTGAGAAAATCCGTCAAGGATGGCTTACTTCTGTTGAGCTCACCACCGCATGTTTAAACCGGATTGAGGAGACGGATGGTCAACTCAAGGCGTGGACCTATGTGGACCGTGAAGGCGCTTTGGCACGAGCTGAAGAGCTCGACAAACGCCGCTTTGCTGGCAAGCCGCTTGGTCCGCTCCATGGGCTTCCTGTCGCCTTGAAAGACATCATCGATGCCAAGGGCATGACGGCAGAATTTGGGTCGCCGATCTTTAAAGGGCGTATGCCTGAAAGCGACGCCAAGATTGTTGAGCGTTTGCATGAAGCGGGCGCTGTGATTATTGGCAAAACCGTGACCACTGAGTTTGCCTTTGTCCATCCTGCAGAAACCTGCAATCCACATAACCTTGAACATTCACCGGGTGGCTCGTCATCTGGCTCTGCTGCCGCTGTTGCAGGTTTTCATGTGCCGCTTGCCATTGGGACACAAACCAATGGTTCCGTCATTCGCCCTGCATCCTTTTGTGGCACCTATGGTTTCAAACCAACACGCGGCGTGATCCCAAGAACGGGCATTTTGCAAACCTCAAAGTCGCTTGACCAAGTAGGTGTTTTTGCGCGCTCATTGGAGGACGCCGCACTGCTTGCTGATGCGCTTGCAATTTATGATCCGGCAGATGCAACGTCTTACGCCAGAGCCCGCCCGCAAATGCTGGAAGGTGCAAAGTCTGAACCACCTGTTGATCCTGATTTGGTCTGGCTCGATCTGCCATTTCTTGATCGCTTGAACGCAGAAGCGACTGAGGCGATGGAAGAGGTGGTGAACGCCTTGGGTGAGCGCGTTGAGCGCATTGAAGCGCCGCCGTTTTTTGCAAGCCTTATCGAAACCCAGCGCACCATCCACGAATATGAAATTTGCCTGCATATGGCTGAAACCTTTGACAAGCATTGGGACAATATCAGTACGACGCTTCAACCCGTGATCAAACACGGGCAGGGGATTTCAAAAGACGAATATGACAACGCCATCGGTGTCATGGGTGAGGTTGGTTCCTTCTTTGAAGAGTTCTTCATGGACTTTGACGCCATTTTGGCGCCATCCTCTGCGGGGGCGGCACCTTTGCGTTCACAAGGGCATACCGGCGATCCCGTGTTTTCGACACTATGGACGCTTGCCGGATTGCCCTGTTTGACATTACCCTTGCTCACAAGCAGTGCTGGCTTGCCGATAGGTGTGCAGCTGATTGGTGGGCAAGAAGAAGATGATAGATTGCTTCGAACAGCAAGCTGGATGCTGCGCGAACTTGATTGATTTGATGATTTAACGAGGAGAAACTCGAATGGATACTGTGACACTTAGAATTGTCGGACTGATCGCCACAGCGCTGATCGGGATATTCATTTTCGCTTTGGCGGGTTCCATTTCGTCTGGCTTTGCGGGCTTTTATGGCGGCTTGCCGTTTTGGTTGATCGTTTTATTCGTCATGTCCTTTGCCGTTTATGATTATGTGGAAGAAGCCTTTGGTATTAGTGACAAGGTGAAATTCATTTTGATCATGACGCTGATTATTGCTTGTGGTTTGGCGTTTATTTATGGCGCTTATGGCGCATCAACACTGTTTGAGGTCGGTAAGGATGTGCGTGTTCGCTCGCTTGGTTCCTCTGATGATCCATTTTTGGTCGACGGCACCTGGCCTAAATTCTTTTGGTATGGGGCAATGGTTTTGTTTGCCGCCATCACATTGTTTGTCAGCCGGAAAGTTATGAAAGCGCACAGCGCGAAGTCTTGAGCCAATGACAAAACCAACCCTTTGGATAACGCGCCGCCTTTCTGACAATACCCTGAAACGGGCAGAGCGTGATTATGAGTGCATCATCAATCATGCTGATGGTGAGCACACGGCTGCTGAAATCATCGAGATGAGCACGAAGGTGGATGCCATACTGCCTTGCCATTCTGAGCGTTTCCATGGCGATACGGTCGACAAGCTTGACCCACGCGTGAAGATTATCGCCAACCATTCAGTTGGCACAGACCATTGCGATATTCCAGCGTTGAATGCCCGCGGTATCGTGGTGACGAATACGCCCGATGTTCTATCTGATGCGACGGCTGAGATTGCCATGTTGTTGATGCTTGGTGCGGCAAGGCGCTGTGTTGAGGGTGATACGATGGTGCGTGATGGCAAGTGGGATTTTTGGTCACCAGCCTTCATGGTTGGCAAGCAGGTTTCTGGCAGTCGCATTGGCATTATCGGCATGGGTCGTGTTGGGCAAGCGATGGCGCGCAATGCCCGTGGCTTCAACATGGAAGTGCATTATTATAACCGCAACCGGTTGCCCGCTGACAAAGAGCAGGGTGCGACGTTCCATGAAGACATCGACAGTCTTTTGTCTGTTTCTGACTTTTTGAGCCTTCATTGCCCTGCAACACCTGAAACCACTGGATTGATGAACGCAGACCGTTTTGCAAAGCTTCCTGATGGTGCGGTGCTGGTGAATACAGCGCGTGGTGCCTTGGTGGACGAAGATGCGTTGATCGCGGCCCTTGAAAGCGGGAAATTGTCAGCCGCTGGTCTTGATTGCTTTGTTAAGGAACCCATTGGCAATCCAAAGTTTTCAAATCACCAAAACATTTTCATGATGCCGCATATTGGCAGTGCAACGGTTGCCACGCGCGATGCGATGGGCTTTCGAGCACTTGATAATCTTGATGCATTCTTTGCAGGCCAAAAGCCGAAAGATCAGCTTTAAATCAACCTCTAGCCCTGTCTCAGTAGTCTTTTATTTTGGTTTACTTAGCTGCGTTGTGGCAACTTCTTCAGCAGGGTAATCAAGCGAATCTTGATCTTCGTAGGCACCGTGGCAATCGTGACAGAATTTCTGGCTTACTTTGAAGTTTTTACCAGC
>CAZKKW010000059.1:0-2661 GCA_964553335.1 uncultured Hyphomicrobiales bacterium
GCGTTATTGGGGCCAGTTCTCAAAACGCTGGCTTTAAGATGATGATATTACAATCAAAAAACACGGGTCTTGCCCGTGTTTTTTATTCTGCATCGGCAAAAATCACGCAATCAGTTCGCAGGTTAAGTAATTATTCTCAACTGACTTAGAAAGCGTTGCTTAACATCTCGATGTTAAGATGCAGATTGAACGTTTCAAACCCTGAGCATACGCATGACACCCGCAGTCGTCACAACCCGTTATAACAAAGTCGAAACGTTCGGCGAACTTATTGATAAGTTTGGGTTTTATCACGAAGGCTGCAATGCGTATATTGCTGATATCACGTGTAAAAATCGTTTCACCGAGACTTTGACCTATTGCAAAGCAGTCAAAACTCTCTTTCACAAATTTAAGGTCGTAGCATCATGAGCAAAAACGGCCTGTTTTCTCAAGCAAGCTGGAGCTTGGGCGGTCAAATCGGATATTACGGCCTGCAATGGATGAATATGATCATCCTAGCTCGG
This sequence comes from uncultured Hyphomicrobiales bacterium, assembly GCA_964553335.1. Classification (GTDB taxonomy): domain Bacteria; phylum Pseudomonadota; class Alphaproteobacteria; order Rhizobiales; family JACESI01; genus JACESI01. The sequence goes on from CAZKKW010000059.1 coordinate 507, forward strand.
CTTTCCGGCCCCGAAGCCGTTGGCCTTTATACCCTTGGCCTCGCCATCGCAAACCCGATCATGGCAATGGCCTCCTTAATGTTCCGCTTGGTATACGCAACAGATCAAAAAAATCGCTGGAGCATTGAAGACTACGATTCTGTGCGTTGGATAACATTGCCGATCGGCGTGTTTGCCATTGCCGCTGTCGGCTTTGGTCTTGGCTACCGTGAGCTCACACTTATCGTCATTTTGATTGCCGCCAGTTGGAAATTTTCCGAAACGATGAGCGACATCAATTACGCCGTTCCTCATAAACGCGGCGATATGCGTGCTATCGCACTTTCTATGGTCATGCGAGCTGCCTTTTCTTCCTTCGTGCTCGCGCTCGTGCTTTATTCTTCCAATCGCCTAGACTATGCCCTCGGTGCGTTCACAATGACATGGTGGGTTTGTTATCTCGTGATTGATAGACGCTTTATGCGCGAAGCAGAACCAAAGGTTGGCGATGCGACGCGCGTGGATTTGGTGCGGTTTGCCTTTCCAATGGCTTTGTCTGGAGCCATAGTTTATCTAACATTCTCAATCCCCCGGATTATTCTGGACCAATATGAAGACACAACAACGCTCGGTATTTTTGCGGCTATCAGCCACCTATTGCTGGTTGGCCTGCTTGCTGTAAACTCAATTGGTGCTGCTCTCACCCCGCGCCTCTCTCGCTATTTCTCAAATGGAGAAATGGGGTCTTACCTCAAAGAAATCGGCATCGGTTTGAGCGCTGGAGCCTTTGTCTCGCTCAGTTTTATTGGTATTGCTTATTTTGCTGGCGACCTTCTCATTACCCTGATTTATGGCCGTACAATTTCTGGCCAAGGTGATTTGGTCTTTGCTATGAGCCTTGCCTCATTCCCAATGTATATTGGTTCACTCATCGGCTTTGTTCCGCCTGCCATTCAAGCCTTCCGTTTTCATCTCATTATCAACATTATCACCGTTGTTGGCACAACGGTCGCAGCCTTTGCGTTTATTCCAACGATCGGCGCAATGGGTGCCGTCTATGCGGTGATGATCCAAGGTGGGTTGCAACTGCTCAATGGATTGATTTTATTCCGTCGCCCCCAAAAAAAATCGCACCAACAAGAAGATCCTTCTTTGCTTGAATCCGATTGACAGCTAGAACTAAGCAATCAAAAAGCTGGGTTCTACGCCATGACATATGAAAAAGATAAGTTTGCCAATGATTTCGCCTTCACCAGCGAAACCCCTTACGGTGCTGCCAGTGAGCCAACCTTTGCAGGCGCCCTCTCCTTTATGCGTCGGCAATATTCACGAGATTTGAGTAAGGCAGATGTGGCCGTTCTTGGTATCCCGCTTGATACCGCCACCTCAAACCGCCCCGGCACACGGTTTGGCCCACAAGGCGTGCGGCGTGCGTCTGTCATTTTGTGTGAAGCACCACACTACCCATTTGGCTTTGATATTTTCGAAGACCTCGCTGTCGTCGACTATGGCGATTGCCTGTTCGATTACGGACGCGGACAAGAAGTACCTGACGCGATCTATCAAACGGCCAAAAAGGTGGTTGATAGCAACACCTTCCTTTATTCCATCGGCGGTGACCACTTCGTCACGTACCCCTTGTTGAAAGCGCACGCAGAAAAACATGGGCCCGTCGCCCTCGTTCAATTTGATGCCCACCAAGACACCTGGGATGATGAAGAAGACCGCATCGACCACGGCACCATGATCACCCGCGCGGTTAAGCACGGCTTGATTGATGTGGATCATTCTATCCAAATCGGTATCCGCACCCATGCAAGCCAAACCTATGGCATTGAAATTATTGACGCGCAGGAAATGCACAAGCTCAGCGACGAAGAGATCGCAAAGCGTATTCAAGATCGTGTCGCCGGCAAGAATACCTATTTGACCTTTGACATTGATTGCCTCGACCCTGCCTTTGCACCGGGAACTGGAACACCTGTTTGTGGCGGACTGACCAGTGCTAAAGCGGTGGACATTATGTGTCGCTTGAAGAATATTCCGTTTGTTGGCGGTGATCTTGTGGAGGTCTCTCCCCCCTATGATCATGCAGATATAACTTCGCTTGCAGGTGCCACCATCGCACAATGCTTCCTTGGCCTTCTTGCACAACGCAAACGCGAGGCGTAAGAGA
>CAZKKW010000059.1:2761-13555 GCA_964553335.1 uncultured Hyphomicrobiales bacterium
ACGACAGGAAATATCATGGCAGACAAAAAGCTTCGCATCGGTGTGCTCGGCGCATCTGGATATACAGGTTCCGACCTCGTGCGCTTGGCTGCCCGCCATCCAAACATTGAAATCACCGCGCTGACTGCCAACAGTCACGCAGGCAAGAAAATGTCGGCAGTCTTTCCGCATTTTCACATGCTTGACCTGCCAGATCTCGTCACATGGGAAGAAGTCAATTGGGACGATGTAGACGCCGTTTTTTGCGGCCTCCCGCATGGCACGACACAAGATGTCACTAAGGCAATTTATGAGGCCAATGACGCGATTAAAATCATCGATATGTCAGCAGACTTCCGCCTGCGCGATACAGCTACTTATGCCAAATGGTATGGGCTAGAGCACCGCGCGCCGCATCTACAAGGCGATGCTGTCTATGGTCTTTCCGAGCACTATCGTGGTGACATCAAAGATGCCCGCATTGTGGCTTGCCCCGGCTGCTATCCAACCGCGACATTGATGGCGCTTATTCCCGTTGCAGCGGCAGGTGCTGTCGCGCCGCACGATCTCATCATTGATGCCAAGTCTGGCACCACAGGTGCAGGACGTGGCGCAAAGCAAGCCATGCTACTTTCTGAAGCCGGCGAAGGTCTCACGCCATACGGCGTTGCAGGCCACCGTCACGCGCCTGAGATTGAGCAAGAAGTAAGCAAAGCAAGCGGTACAGATGTCACCGTCAATTTCACCCCTCACCTCATCCCAATGAGCCGTGGTGAGCTTTGCACAATCTATGCACGCCTTACAGAAGGTAAAACAGTAGCCGATGTGCGCACAGCGCTTATCAATGCCTACAAAGACGAACCATTTGTGCACGTAGCTGATGAAGGTGTTCTGCCACAAACACAAATGGTACGTGGTTCTAATCATTGCGTGATCAACGTGTTTAAAGACCGGATTGAAGATCGTGTGATCATCATCTCGACCCTTGACAATTTGGTCAAAGGATCGGCTGGCCAAGCCTTACAAAACTTCAATATCGCCTTCGGCCTTGAAGAAACACTTGGCCTTGAGCAGCTTCCGCTCTTCCCATAATGCACCTTTAGCTTATCAACGGGGTTATTCATGTTCTCTCCTGACTTAATGCAAGAAGTTCGAGACCGTTTTGCTCATGTGGATAGCTGCCCGTTTGAAGGCGAGCGCATCTTCTTTGAAAACGCTGGTGGGGCGCTGACGCTTAAGAGCGCTGTAGAAACCTCGGCCACATTCGCCGCAATCCCAGACAATCAGGGCCGCGCCAATGGGGCGGCTGAAAAGCTGATGGAAATCATCGCGAAATCAAAAGCAGACACCATGCTGTTTTTAAATGCCAAACAAGGCCAAGTCTTTGTTGGTGAAAGCGGCACGGAACTCCTGTTTCGCGTTATCCGTTCTGCAGTGGTTGCAAGCACCAAAGACGGCAATGTAATTGGCACGACACTAGAACACCCCGCCTCCAGAAGTGCTGCCCGCCATTGGGCCAAAGAGACAGGCCTCGACTACCTGCCCGTTGAACATAACAACGACACAGGCTCCGTGGACGCCGCCGCCTATGCTGCCGTTGTCACGCCTCAAACCCGCGTTGCAACCATTGTCCACACCTCCCCCGTTACCGGCATGGGCGTGGATGTTGAGAGCGTCTCCAAGGCCATTCGTGCCGTTAGTCCTGACTGCTTCATCATCGTTGATGGCATTCAGCACGCCGCACACGGTGGTCTTGATGTGGACGCCTACAACATCGATGCCTATGTGATTTCACCTTATAAATGCTTCTCACGCCACGGCTACGGACTTGCATGGGTCTCCGACAAATTGGGCGCTGCTCATCATGAACGCTTGATCGGTTCACCAAAAGACAATTGGGAACTTGGCACCCGCGACACGGGCGCTTACGCGACATTTAGCGATGTGGTGTCTTACTTTGATTGGCTTGGAAGCAAGGTCAGCGACAGCACCGACCCGCGCGCGCGCCTTGTTGCCGCTTCAAAAGCAATCCACGCCCAAGAAAAAGCCCTCACCGATGCAATGCTATATGGCGTTGGCAACATGAAGGGCCTTGCCGACATGGAGAAGGTCTCAATCATCGGCGGCCTAGAAAACCCCATGCGCGAAGGATTGGTTGCCCTTAACGTTGATGGCATGGACGCACCTGATGTCGTTGAAAAACTCAATCAAGCAGGCATCCGCACCCACACACGAAAGGCTGATCATTACTCTGGCAACGTGCTTGAGCCACTCGGTTTATCTGGCTGTGTTCGTGTTTCCATGTGTCATTATAATTCAGAAGCAGAAGTCACTCGCTTCTTGGAAGTGATGCGCGACATCGTGGCGGACGGATAACCTTCCAACAACGACGCCCAGAAAAACACCCCCGTCGTTTTTGCTCGTTACAAAGCCATCAAAATATTGCACAGTCGGCGCGACAAAATTATGCGTCAGGAGCTGCAAGCAATGAACAATAAAAGTTTCTACATCAACGGTGAGTGGGTAGCGCCTGCAACGCCCCATGATTTTCCTGTCATTGATCCTTCAACAGAAGAACAATGTGCCACCATCTCACTTGGTAGCGCTGCAGATGCAGACCGCGCTGTTGCTGCGGCAAAGGCTGCTTTTCCGGCATGGGCAGAAACGCCTTTGAGCGAGCGGATTGCACTGCTTGAAAAATTCGAAGCCCTGTTTAACGCCCGAAAAGATGACATCGTAAAAGCGATGACCTTGGAAATGGGGGCGCCCCACGACTATTCTCGCGATGTGCAATTTGCCGCTGGCGCGGACCATATTCGCGCAACCATTGAAGCCGCGAACAAGTTCACCTTTGAAGAACGCCGCGACGATTGTTTGATCACCCATGAACCGATTGGCGTTGTCGCGATGATTACGCCGTGGAACTGGCCGATGAACCAAGTGATCTTGAAAATTGCTCCTGCGTTGATCGTTGGCGCGACCTTGGTTCTAAAACCCTCAGAAATCGCCCCCCTCTCCTCGCTCATCGTGGCAGAGCTTATCCATGAGGCGGGCTTTCCAAAGGGCGTGTTTAATCTTGTAAACGGTGATGGCGCAAGTGTCGGCTCCCACCTATCGCAGCACGGCGACATCGACATGGTATCCTTCACCGGTTCCACCCGTGCTGGCATCGCAATTTCTAAAGCGGCATCAGATACAATCAAACGCGTATCGCTAGAACTTGGCGGCAAAGGGGCCAACATCATTTTTGCAGATGCAGATGATGACGCCGTATCACGAGGGGTTGCAGGCTGTTTTGACAATGCAGGTCAATCCTGCGACGCCCCAACCAGAATGCTGGTTGAGCGCTCTATATACGATGCAGCCCTAGAAAAAGCAGAAGCCTTCGCGAAAGCGCAAAAAGTAGCATCAGGCCATGAAGCAGGCGATCATATCGGGCCTGTCGTCAGTGACGTTCACTGGAACAAAATCCAAGGCCTCATCCAAGCTGGCATTGATGATAAAGGCCGTCTTCTAACAGGTGGGACAGGCAAACCGAACGGGCTTGAAAAAGGCTATTTCGTCAAACCAACCGTCTTTGCTGACATCACGCCCGACATGACAATTGCAAACGAGGAAATCTTCGGCCCCGTGCTTGCCATCATGCCGTTTGAAACGGAAGAAGAAGCCATCCAAATCGCCAACGACACGCCCTACGGTCTTGGCAATTATATCCAAACCCAAGACCCTGAACGCGCCCTACGGGTGGCAAAGCGCCTTCGTTCCGGCACCGTCAATCTAAACGGTGGCTATGGCAGCGTGAACACCCCCTTTGGCGGCTACAAACAATCAGGTAACGGACGCGAGGGCTCTGATTGGGGTTTGATGGAGTATCTCGAAGTTAAATCGATAAACGGTCTTTAGGCGCACCCTGTGACACGCCAAGCACCCACTCCACTTACAGCCTCGTTAGCCGTCGTCTTGCCCGCTGCCCTTTGGGGTGCTGTTTGGTGGCCGCTTCGTTATTTAGACCAACAAGGCGTCCCCGGCGAATGGTCGATCGGCTTCGTCAATCTAATCGCCGCCTTTGTGCTTTTGCCATTCTTGATTTTTTGGTTCCGCCAATACCGCGCACATCTTGGCAAAGCGCTTCTTATCGGGATCGCCACAGGAACAGGCATCACGCTCTACTATCTCGGCATCATCCATACCTCGGTTATCAGAGCGACTTTGTTCTTTTATTTAACGCCCATATGGGCAACGCTCATCGGGATTTATTGGCTTAAAGAACCCTCAACCCTGCGCCGTTGGGCCGCTATTGTCATTGGACTATTCGGCTTGCTGCTCCTGCTGTCAGGCGATCATATCAGAGCTTTCAATATTGGGGATTTTCTCGCTTTTTTATCAGGCGTTGCATGGGCCATTGGCGGTGCCATGCTCAATCGCTACAACGACGTACCTTTTGTCGCCAGCACGTTTTTCCAGTTTCTGGTCGCAGCGATTGTCATCTTCCCAATTTCGCTGGCTGTTGGCATTTTAGTGGTGCCCGATTTTGGTGATTTTTGGGTGCAAACGCCCATTATGGTCATTGCAGCACTTGTCCTGTTCCTGCCCTCAATTCTCAGCATCTTCTGGGCAAGCCAATACCTGTTCCCAGGGCGGGTTGGTCTGCTGATGATGTCTGAAGTCTTGGTCGCGGTTATCTCAACAAGCTTGCTGCTTGAAGACGAGAAATTACAATTCATTCATTGGGTGGGTGCCGCCCTCATTATCATCGCGGGCATTGTGGAATTAACGCCAGCGCGAAAGAAAGCTGAAGACCCTACAATCAAATGAAGCTGTAAGAACCTTCAATTTGTCTTAGGTGCCAAACCAAGGCCATCAGCACGAACAACACACCTGCTTGGTGCAACAAGGCCACATCAAGCGGCACAGCAAGCAGCAAGGTCGCAATGCCGATCAGCGCCTGCACTGTGACCGCTGCGAAGATCAGCCACGCAGAGGCTTTGACACGGCTTGATACAGCCTTGCAGGTAATCCAAATGGCATGAAGCAGCACAAGTGCCCAAAGGCCATAGGCAATGAGGCGGTGATTGAACTGAACCGCTTTAGCGTTTTCAAATGAATTGAGCCAAAATGGTTCCATCACAAAAAGTCCATTAGGCACCACGCGGCCATCCATCAAAGGCCATGTGTTATAGGCAAGCCCCGCATCCATACCGGCCACCAACGCGCCAGCGAAAATTTGAACAAACACCAAGACAAGCAACATCCAACCAGCTCGACCCAAGGCACTACTTCCCTGTGCCTCACGCGGCTTCAACCCAAGGGCCACCCAATGAACGGCGGCGAACAAGAAACACGCAAGGCTCAAATGCGTGGCAAGGCGGTATTGGCTCACATCGACACGGTCAACCAACCCGCTTGCTACCATCCACCAACCGACAGCCCCTTGTAGGCCACCTAAAACGAACAAAATGGCAATGCGCGGTTTTAATTGGTTGGGTAGCCATCCAAGCACCCAGAAGATAACGGCAGGGATGAAGAAAACCAGACCAATAAAGCGGCCTAGAAAGCGATGCCCCCACTCCCACCAAAAGATAAACTGAAATTCTGAAAGGCTCATACCTTTGTTGATTTCTTGATACTCAGGGATCAGGCGATACTTATCAAAAGCCACCTGCCAGTCAGCATCATTCAACGGTGGGATAGCCCCAAGGATCGGCTTCCATTCGGTAATCGAAAGGCCTGAATCCGTAAGCCGTGTCGCACCACCAACAACCACCATGGCAAAGATCAAACCAAGGACCGTATAGAGCCAGGCACGGATCATCGCCAAGCGCCCTGCTGGCGTGTTGGTTTCGATCAATGTTTCCATTTTTGATGCCTCACCTGCCAAAGTCATCGCAAAGCCTTTGTTGACTATTCTTCCAAGCGAAATAGCGCCCTGCACAGTTCTTTACAACTGTATGGGGACAAAAAAGTCCAAATGCTAGGGCTTGTCCGCTCACTTTGAATGAAATCGCTAGGCCTGCTCTTCACAAAGCCTAAGCCACACGTTAGACACGGCAAAACAAACGCTGAGGATAAATCATGAAACGCGCCCGTAAGATCATCGCAACCATCTTTTTGGTTGCCTTCATCGTGATCTATTCGCTTGGCGCTATGGTCTTTGCAGTGCGCCTTTTGCCAGAAGCCTCCGGCTTCTTTCAATTCGTCTATTACGCGTTTGCGGGTCTGTTTTGGGTTATACCTGCCGGATTTATCATCTGGCTAGGTTGGCGCGGTGAACGAGCAATTACGCCGAAACAACCAAACCAATAAGCTAAGCAATTTAACTAAAGCGTTTTGACGCGGTTAAATCGGTTGGAAACAAAAAATGGGAAACCGCTCAGCAAAGCCCTCATCGCACCCATATTTTGGAAATGACCATTGATGGAAATGCGTGGTAAAGCGCACATATGCTTTGCGTGCTGAGCAGATAGTGTTCCTTTACGGGTAGTAAAAGCTGCCTTGAAACCCATTTCTTCCGCAAGCCGCACTTCTCGTGGACCAACGGCCCCCTTAAACCCATAAGGGTAGGCGAAAAATTCAGTATCGCATCCCGTCATGTCTTTAATTCTGTTGCGACTATCCTCCATCTCGAGACACGCTTCTTCACGGCTCAATTTAGGAAGAAATGGATGCGAAACAGTATGAGCTGCAATGGTCACGAGCGGATCACTTGTAAGCTCGCTCAACATATCCCACGTCGACATTTCTTGATCAACAAGAGCTAACGGATCATGCTGATAATCATCGTAAAGGCGTGTCAGACAATTTTCAGCAACCTCAAAAGGGGCATTCTGGAGAAGATCAACGGCTTTTTCGTAACTGGTGCCTTTTTCACTTTTGCCAACGCATTGTAACTGATGGATCTGCCCATCAATATAGAGTTCAATCTCGTTGTTTGCCTGAATAATCGTTTCAAGGCTCAACCACCAAATAGGAACCTTACGATCAACAAAGCCGGAACATACAAAAATTGTGAATGGCACACGAAACGACTGAAGAATTGGATAAGCCGTCTCGATATTATCACGGTAACCATCATCAAAAGTAAGCGCGACAAAGGGGGCTGTTTTCTTGTCCGTCTGCATTCGCCATATGGCTTCATCCAACGAGACAATATCGATACATTCCTGCCGAAATTCATCAAGCATCTGTGTCAAAAACTCTGGCTTAATGGACAGGTGATCATTGCCGCCGAAATAGCTAGGCGCGCGATTACCCACATGGTGCAGCATCAAAACAGCACCAAGCCCACCAAAAATAGGTTTGATCGCATTAGCAAGACCAGAGCGGCCAATTGCGTTTAAACCAAATCGCATAAATGAGGTTTTAAGAGCTGTCAAAAACCCACCCGGTATTCTAATTCTTAATAAGAAGATGGCATGTTAGCCGCAGAACGTGACTAAATCCTTTATCCAACCAGCATGAACAGGCGCAAAATGGCGGAGACTAAAGAAAGCGATACAAGTATTCCTAATGCGCAAGTTGCCTTCAAAATCGCAGACCTCAACATTTCAGTTTATTCTTCGTTTGAAGATATAATGCCGCAATGGAAAGAGTTCGAGGTCAGTGCCCCTTCGACGGTCTATCAAACCTATGCTTGGCAAAAAGCTTGGCAAGACACGATTGGAAAAGACGAAGGCACAAAGCCCCTGTTGATCACCGCGTCAATTGACGAAAAAATTGTTCTTCTACTCCCCCTAATAGTGATCAAAAAGTCAGGGCTTATTACGGCCTGTTTCATGGGGGGCGATCACGCCAATTATAAATTCTCTTTATGTGACCCAGACCACTTTGCTGCAATCAGTGCAGCTCTTCCTCAAATGTTGGAAAAAATCGCAACGCTTAAAACCCCCGCCATTGATGTTTTTGACCTCACACGTGTACCGCTCAAATGGGACGGCTTCGAGACGCCATTAACAGCAGCATTTACCCATAGCCCCTCGCCCGAAAATGGCGGCTCTGTATCAATGGCTAACGATTTCGACGCCGTACTTAATTATGGCAATGCAAAGCGAAAACGTAAAATTTTGCGCGCTCAAGAGCGTAGCCTTGGCGCCCTTGGCGGTTACGAATTTTACAACTCTCAAAATGCCAGGGAAGGTACTGAATTCTATCAGCTATTTTTGGAGCAAAAACAGGAATGGTTTGAGCAACGAGGTATCACCAATCCATTTGACAATGCGCCCACAAAAGCCTTCTTCGATGCACTCAACCAAGAAACCGAAAGTAGCGGAGACAACCTTCTCAATTACACCGCTTTGAAAGCCGATGGCGAAATTCTTGGGATCATCGCTCATGGCACGTTTAAAGGTCAAAATTTCGGCTATTTCACTTCTATGAGTATGAACGAAAAATACAAATCCATCTCGCCTGGTGCATTCATCTTCTACAAAAAAATAGAAGAATGCTGCCTGCAAGGTTTGAGGCGTTTTGACTTTGGTGTTGGCGGCGAACGGTACAAAAAATCATGGTGCGATGAACATCATGACTTGGTTGACATCACACTTCCAATGACAACCAAAGGACGCCTTTTTTACGTAGCAATCCGCCTAAAGCGTCACGTTAAGCAACAAATTAAAAACAATGATGCTGTGTGGGCGTTCTTCAAAAAATGGCGGGCAACTTTGCTCGGCTCAAAAAAGAAGGCCCAGTAACTTTTACTGAGCCTTCTAGCGTTCTTGAATTTGTAATCCAGCCTTAAGCGGCAACCGCTCCATCAGAATTTTGAATGCCGACAAACATAGAATGCGCCGGAATATTATCAACATTTTCGCGAAGAACTGCCGCAACCTGTTTGCGGGTCAACGACGCATTGGTGGCGAAGATAATCATATCTGCGTGCTCAACCAGTTCATCGAAATGAGGCACCCCAACACCCATTGGGTCATGCAGCACGGTCACGTCATAGCCTTCAGACAATTCCTGAATGACACTTTGAATATGGCCCTCTTCCCAATCATCAACAAAGAGCTCTGAAGTGCCGCTTGTGATTAAATCAACTTCAGATGCCGGATCAGAAAATATCACGTCATCAAGATCCACCCCTAACGTGATAACATCAGAGATACCCGCAAGCGCCGCATCCTCTGAAACGTCCGCATCCTCCATGTTCACGAAAGCAACGCCGTTACCAGCCTCACTGATTGAACGAGCAAGTTGCAGAGCGAAATCAGCACAGCTACGGTTTTGGAAAACTGGCAAAACAACAACGCTTTCCAACTGATACTTGTCGATCGCTTCCATTGCTTGGGCAGTTGTATAAAGATCACTTACTGGTTTTGCAGGTTTAGCTTCACGTTTCTTGCGGCGCTTTACCTTTTGACGCAATTGTGTGGATTGTTTTTGAGCCGTGAAATCTAGCATTTCATCGTGATCATCGCTCGCACCTGTCGGGCTTGCACTTTCTGGCACCTCGTCTTCAGATGAAGCCGATTTATCCACCTCCTCACTCAACGTCTCATTCTTTCGCCGAGCTATGGCCATAATATTGGCAACCTCAGCATCTCCTCGCGTCTCCTCATGTTCGGACACGTTGGTCTTCTCATGTTCAGGCGCGTTGGGCTCTTCTTGTTCAGGCACGTTGGATGACGAAGGCTCTTCATTTTCCTTTGCAACAAATCCATCAAGATCAAATTCGTTGACACTTGGGCCCTCGTGACGGTTCACAGTCACCATGGCGCGCCCTGTCAAAAGCTCACCGGCGAGGATAAAGAGGCTTGCTAAGAATGCACCCGCAAATGTCGCAACAGCTAGAGTTGGAACTGGCTTTGGAAAATGCACATTGAGTGGAACACTGGCAGCTGAAATAATGCGCGCATTAACGGGTAGAAAATCAGAATTTTGACGTGCGGTCGATTCACGAAAACGAGTGAGATAAGTCTCCAACAATTCACGCTGAGCATTGGCTTCACGCTCCAAAGCACGCAATTTTATTTCCTGTTCATTGGCGCGAGACGTTGCCGTCTTTAGTCGCGAAATTTCACGTTCAAGTTCCTGCTGACGGACTTTAGCGATTTTAGCATCACCCTCAAGAGCACGCGCAATCAGGCGTGCTTGGCTTGCAATTTCCCGATCTAAATCAGCCAGTTGCGATTTGGCAGCTTTCACCTGTGGGTGGCTTGCCAAGAGGCTGGTTTGCAAATCCACGATACGGGCGCGTAGTGCTACCTGTTGTTCACGCAGGCGTTGGATAAGCGGTGATACTTGTACATCTGATGAGCTATCAAGGGCAGCGCCAGAATTAAGAAGCCGCAAAATTTGGTCTGCCTTAGCTTCCGCTTCTGTACGCTCCGCATTCACATCACTCAACAAAGTCAAAGTTTCACTAAGTTGTTGTTTTGTTAGCGTCGATTCATCATCAACAGCAATTAGATCAGCACTAGAACGAAAGTCTTCGACCTTACGCTCTGCGATTGCGACACGCTCTCTTAGTTGGCTAATTTCCTTTTCAAGAAATAAAGATGCCCCCTCAGTGTTTGTCCGACTATCATCGCGTTGAACTTGAAGGTATTCATTGGTGATTGCATTGGCAATATCAGCCGAAAGCGCAGGTTCGCGCGTTACCACTTCAACAGCAACGACCCGTGATTCATTAACAGCATAAACAGTTAAACGCTCAGACAAGGAATTGAGCACACGCTCTTCTCGCGTGTCAGAAGCTCCACCATTGGCAACAAACCCCAACAAGCTCGTAAGAGCCGAACCCACCCCAGCATTATTAGGGTCAGATAAAAGAGGGTCAAATTCAGCCTTGGTGCCAAGTTTAAGTTTTTCAGCGACAGC
>CAZKKW010000060.1:0-10248 GCA_964553335.1 uncultured Hyphomicrobiales bacterium
CAGAAATCGTCAGGAATGCCTTTCATGCCCCAAGGCTTCGAAACGGGTTCAAAGGCACCAACGAGGATTTTACCCGCGTCTTCTTTGTAGTACGCGCATTCATCAGGCACGCGCAGAACAGGCAATTGTGTAAGCCCCGGAATGCTTTCCGTTACAATGTAGAAGTGCTCGCAAGCATGAAGCGGGACGGTGACGCCCGCCATGCGGCCCACTTCATGGCCCCACATGCCGCCGCAATTGACGACATAATCGGCTTCAATGGAGCCTTGATCATTGTCATTAGCCCAATCAACACCCGTAACCCTTCCATCCTTTTTGTGAATGGCGGTGACTTTGATGTTTTCAAGCACCTGAGCGCCTTTAAGCCGTGCACCTTTGGCAAGGGCAAGGGCAATATTCGCAGGGTCGCCTTGACCGTCTTTGGGCAGATAAACACCGCCGACCACATCATCAATGTTGAGATGCTCATAACGTTGCTTGATTTCGGCTGGGGAGATTTCTTCCACCTCAACACCAAAGGCGCGGGCCATGGAGGCTTGGCGGAAGATTTCTTCTTTGCGCTCATCATTCAGCGCGACGGTCATTGAGCCACAGCGGCGAAACCCTGTTGCAACGCCCGTTTCTGCTTCCAATTCGCCATAGAGTTCTTGGCTATATTTGGCAAGCTTGGTCATGTTCTTGGAGGCACGAAGTTGGGCAATGAGACCCGCCGCATGCCATGTGGTGCCAGAAGTCAGTTGCTTGCGCTCTAACAAAACGATGTCTTTCCAACCCTGCTTTGCAAGGTGGTAGGCAACGGAGCAGCCAGCAATGCCGCCGCCAACAATGACGACACGCGCTTTTGATGGCGGGGTCTTCATGAGTATATCTCCGCAAACTTCGCTGTGTAGGTGGCAATCATTTCTTGTTCTGTGGCGCCATCATCATAAGGCGGGGTGGTCATCGGTTTGACACGCTCGGCTTTGATTAAAACGATGGCGTTGATGCGGGGTGCTAAGGTGGGGAAGGGTGTTGCCCAAGTTGGTAGAAGGGTTTCGAAGGCTTCGGCGTTTTTCTCAATAATTGAAGCCGGTCCGAATATGCGAACACCTTTGCGCTTCCAAATGTCGATGAAGTTCACTTCTGTATGGGCTTCATGGGCGAGGTTCGCCATGGTGTTTGGTGAGCGAATTTCGGCAAAGGCGATGGTCTCATCATCCAGCACCATAAATGTGCCTTTTGGCGATAGATTAGGATGACCTTCTTTCGTGACGGTTGCCACAAAGCCGAGCGGGAACGTTTCAATTAAGTCCTTTGCACTTTGTGGAATTTTCGCCATGGTTAGAGCTGCCCTGTTACTGTGTGACCTGCCGCTTTTAGGCGGTCGTTGATTTCGCTGATGTGTTTTGGTCCAACCTCACAGCAGCCACCAACAATTGACGCGCCTTTTTCAACCCAGCCCATGACAAAATCTGCATATGTTTGTGGGTTTAGGTCTTCGCGCGCAGTGAGGCTGTCGACTGTCCCGCCCGGTTGAAGGGCGGCAATTCCCGTGAACCCATTGGCATATGCGCCATAGGGAAGCATACCTTCAGCCAAAATCTCCATGGCTTGGTTAATTGCTTCAGGTGATGAGCAATTAATGACGACGGCATCTGCTTCATCTTGTTCCATTGCAAGTACAGCCTCAGACAGCTTTTCGCCAGACCGCAAAACTGTTCCGTCTTTATCGTCTACGCTGAGGCCAACCCATACAGGTTTGTCGGTGGTCTTGGCAGCTTTTAAGGAAGCGCGTGCTTCTTTGATCGATGACATTGTTTCACATAAGAAGACGTCGACACGTTCTTTTTGGGCATCAACGATTTGCTGATAAGTTGCGACGCACGCATCAAAGGCAGGTGCAAGGTCAGGGCGGTAGCTTGCAATCATGGGCGGTAAACAGCCTGCCACTGTGACAGTTTTATTGCCACAGACTGCACGTTCTGCGATATCGAGTGCGCGTTTTTGCATCGGCTCAAAATCAGCGATATCCCCATCACGTTGAAGCCGTTCAGGGGTGACCGAATAGGAGCTTAAGGTGAGGACTTTGGCACCAGCTTCGATGAAATCGCGGTGAACGCCTTCCACAATGTCTGGCTTATCAAGCAGAAATTGCGCAGACCATAGCGGTGTTGGTTTGACATCGCTTCTTGAAAGCAGCTCTTGGCCCATGCCGCCATCAAGAAGAACTATATTCCGTGTCATTGTCTTACCCTTTAATTCGTTCATTGCCTGCATCCCATAGCGGTTCATTCGCTTGGATTTCTGCTTTGTGGCGCTTACCGTAAACTTCAATTTCTAACGTGTTGCCTTGTCTTGCAAGATCGCTGCGAACAACACCCAGTGCGATGGCTTTGTCAACGCGGTAACCGTAGCCTCCAGATGTTATTTCTCCAACAACTTCATCGCCATTCCAAATGGTGGACATAGAAGGCGCGTCAAACTCGTCAAGGTCAACGGTCATGGTCACAAAGCTTTTCTTTGCGCCTTGCTGCTTCTCGCTCATTAAAGCCTGTTTGCCCGGGTAATCTTGTGCTTTATTCAGTTTGACAAAACGATCTAAGCCGCCTTCAAACATGGTGTAGTCGGTTGAAAGATCGCCTTTCCAAGTGCGGTACCCTTTTTCCAGGCGCAGAGAATTAAGCGCATACATGCCAAATGGTGTGGCACCAGCGCCCAGCACTGCATCATAAAGGTCTGGCATATCTGTCATTGCGCCATGTATTTCCCAGCCCAATTCACCTGCAAAGGACACGCGTGCAAGCAAGACCGTGATGCCGTTTATGGTTGCTTTTTGATGGGTGAGCCACGGAAGGGACAAATCTCCATCGGTGAGGGGTGCAAGGATATCGCGTGTCTTTGGTCCTGTGACAAGCAGCACGGCGTAATCGAGCGTGTGATCTGTGAGGGACAAAGAACCGTCTTCAGGCAAGTGTTTTTGCAGCCATTCAAGGTCGTGCCATTGGGCAACGGCTGCCGTCATCAAGGTGAAGAGGTCATCGTCGTGGCGCATAACGGACATTTCAGTCACGATCCGCCCGCGATGGTCAGCGAAATAGCCAAGGTTCAAACGCCCAACTTTCGGAAGGCCGCCTGTTACCATGGTGCGTAACCATTCGGCAGCGCCTTCGCCTTTCAACACATAGCGAGAGAAACCCGGCATATCGAGCACACCACAGTGATCGCGCACGGCTTCGCATTCTTCGCGAATGCGCGGCTCCCACGGGCCTTTGCGGTTCCATGTTTGGGTTGCTTCTTCAGAAGTATCGTCGCCATCTTTGGCAAACCAGTTTGCGCGTTCCCAGCCGTTATAAGCGCCCATTTGACCGCCAAGCTCTAAGAGTTTTGCATGGTTGGCTGAGAGTTTCTTATCGCGCCCTGCCGGCCATTCATGGTGTGGGAAGTGCATGGCGTATTCGTGGCCATAGGTTTCCATGGCCTTTTGGGTGCAATGATCATGGTCGCAGTAATCAGTGTAGCGACGGGGGTCGACTGCCCACATATCCCATTCAGTTGCACCTTCTGTGACCCATTCAGCCAAGACCTTACCGGCACCGCCACCTTGGGCGATACCGAAGGTAAAGCAATGCGCTTCAAAGGCGTTCTTTACGCCGGGCATTGGGCCAATCAGCGGCAGGCCATCAGGTGCGTAAGGGATTGGGCCGTTGATCACGCGCTCGATGCCTTGTGTCCCCAAAAGCGGGCAACGCGCCATGGCGTCTTCCATATAGAACTCTAGACGGTCGAGATCATCTGGATAAAGTTGGAACGAAAAGTCATCAGGGAGCGGGTCTTCAGGGCTTACCCAATGGGCTTTACAGTTGCGCTCATACGGGCCGAGGTTGAGGCCGTTTTTGTCTTGGCGCAGATAGTAGGAAATATCCACATCACGAACCAAAGGCATTTTATGGCCCTGTTCTTTGGTCCATGCTTCCAATTCTGGAATCTCACCGGAAAGCATATATTGGTGGCTCATGGTCACCATTGGAACGGTGCGCCCGCCATATGGCTTGAACCATTCACCAACACGTTGGGCATAATAGCCAGCGGCATTGACCACAAACTCACAGCGAATATCGCCTTTGTCGGTGTGGACGATCCATTCGTCACCATCACGCGTCACACCCGTTGCAGGGCAGAAGCGGGCGATATGTTGACCAAGATCGCGGGCACCTTTGGCCATTGCTTGGGTTAATTGAGCGGGATCAATATCGCCGTCCAACGGATCCCAAAGACCGCCTTCAAGATCGTGCAGTTCAATGAACGGATTGATTTCTTTCAGCTCTTGCGGCGTGCAGACCTTAAGATCAAGCCCTTGAGCGCGGCCCATGCCAGCGACCCGCTCATACTCTTGCATCCGCTCCATAGAATGGGCGAGGCGGATCGAGCCTGTGACGTGATAATTCATCGGGTAATCTACGTCATCGGCGAGTGTGCGATACATCTCCAGCCCGTAACGTTGCATGTTCAGCACGGCCCAAGAATTGGAGAAATTCGGGCAGTTACCAGCAGCATGCCATGTGGAACCAGCGGTTAGCTCGTTCTTTTCAAGCAAGACACAATCTTTCCAACCAGCTTTTCCCAAGTGATATAGACACGATACACCGACGACACCGCCACCGATGATAACGACCCGTGCATGGGTTGGTAATTCTGCCATTGTTCACTCCTCCAACAATGTAGTTTCTTAATAGACCGGCGGCGAGATTACCCAAAGGACGACGGCCGGTTCATCTCTTTTGTTTTCCCAGCGGTATTGTTCATTTTGAAACTGAAAACTATCGCCTTTTGTTAGGTGATGGGCTTTGTCGCCGATCCATAAGGTGAGGTCGCCAGAGATTAAATACCCACCTTCTTGCGTTGGCCGTGCTGCCACAAGTTCGCTCTTTGAATGCGGTTCAAATTCTGAGCGGATCATTTCAAAATCACCAGATAGATTGGGAGACAATAGCTCTTCCACCAGTCCATCCTGCCGCGATCCAAGCTTCGCCCGTGAGTGAGCGCGAACGATGAGGCCGGTTTCGCTCTCATCGGCTAATTCGTTGCGGAAGAAAAAGCTTATCGGAATTTCGAAGATTTGGGCGATTTTTCGAAGATCTGGAATGGCTGGTTCTGTTTGGCCGCGTTCTACTTGGCTGAGCCAGCCGATTGAACGGTCCAGAGTTGTTGCCATATCTGCAAGGGTGATGTTGCGCGATTTCCGCAAGGCGCGAATATCCGTGCCGACCCCCGTTTGGCGTTCTTCTACAATGGCACTAATTTCGACGGTTTGAATATCTTCCATGAAAACGAGTGTAAAATGAAAATTTTGCATAAAATTTCATTTGAGCGACTCTTTGATGAAAAATTTGTCGTAATAAGTACATTTTCCTTGAGTGAGGCGTTGCTTGGTGCCAGAGAGAAGACGCTATGGTGCCAGCGGGATAATTGTGACATAGTGCCAGTTAGTTGCCTTAGATGGTGGTTGGTCAGGTGGTGTTATGAGATATAGTCTTTTTCACATAGAACGTGAAAAACCAATGACGCTTCAAGCGCAAATCAGAGAAATGCTGGTTGATGCGATGATTGCTGATCAATTGCCGCCGCGCGCACCTGTTCCATCCACCCGCGTTATGGCTAAACGGCTTAAAGTGTCTCGCAATACGGTGATGCTTGCTTATCAAGCGCTGGCTGCTGATGGATACTTGGTGGCAAAAGAGCGTTCTGGATTTTATGTGTCTGATGAGGCGAGGGCTGCTGTCGTTCGCCAAACCGCGAAGGCTATCGTGCCCGATGAAGCATTGACCAAGGTTGATTGGTCAACAAAACTTCGTATTTCACCAGCGACACAAACGAACGTCTTCAAGCCGAAGAACTGGCACGATTACCCCTATCCGTTCATCTATGGACAGGTCGATTCAAGCCTTTTCCCCGTTAGCTCATGGCGTGATTGTATGCGTCAATCTATGAGCGTGAAATGGCTGGATGCTTGGACGGATGACCTGTTTACCGCTGATGACCCGATGCTGCTTGAACAAATTCAGCAACGCATTCTCACACGCCGAGGAGTGATGGCGAAGCCAGAGGAAATTCTGATCACAATGGGCGCGCAAAACGCTTTGTTTTTGCTTTGCAACCTGCTTGTTAAAAAAGACACAGCCGTCGCGCTGGAAGATCCTGGTTATCTTGATCTACGCAATATGGTTGAGTTGCATTCTAATGATGTACGGGCAGTAGGTGTTGATAACCAAGGTATCCGTGTTGACCAATTGGGCGATGCCAAAATTGTTTTCACAACGCCAAGCCATCAATTCCCTACCAATATTACCATGAGCATGGAAAGGCGCATTGAGCTGTTGGAATGGGTCGACGCGAATGACGCGATCGTTATTGAAGATGATTATGAATATGAAACCAATTATCGTGGCGAACCAACCCCTGCGCTCAAGTCGCTTTGTCAATCCGGTCGCGTTGTCCATGTGGGTAGTCTGTCAAAAACAATTATGCCGGGTTTGAGGTTGGGCTTTATGGTGGCGTCCGCTGAATTGATCGCAGAGCTGCGCGCATTGCGGCGTCTTGTCTTGCGCCATCCACCCGGCAACAATCAGCGTGTGGTTGCTTTGTTCTTGGCTCTTGGGGGGCATGATGCCTTAATCAACCGTTTGCACCGCGTGTATCACAAGCGTTGGGAAACAATGGCCTTGGCGCTTGATCTGCATTTTCCCGGTTGGGCAGAAGCGCCCGTATTCGGTGGAACATCGTTTTGGTGTCGTGGACCTAAAGGGTTTGATGCAGGAGCCTTTAGCGAGGAAGCCTTAAAGCGGGGTATTGTGATTGAGCGTGGTGATTTGTTTTTCGCTGATAGTGAAGCTCATAAAAACTATTTCAGACTAGGCTTTTCATCAATTTCAGAAGACAAAATTAGAGCAGGTATTGCCATTCTTGCTGAGGTTGCGGCCCAGATGCTTGGCAAAAAGCCATCTGAAATTTAACGTGTCGATCATTCAGCAATATGGCGCACAGCAGATCAAAAAGTCTGCATAAACTTATGACTTAAAGTAAACTGGTATTACGCGGTTCGTTATTTTGGACCTACCTACTTCCTGTAAATAGTTGTGTTGTTTATATAAGCTAGAGCGCCGGACTATGTTCGCAGCGCTTTAGTAGGGAGAACCGACAATCGGGATAAAGGGAAATCATATGACTTTCAAAAAATTAGCCGCGACTTTGGCGATGGGCGTATCTGCAACAATGATGCTTGCAGCAAATCCAGCAAAAGCGCTTGATGAACTGACTGTTGCATACTTCTTGGAATGGCCAACCCCAAACCAATTTGCTCAAGCAAACAAAATTTATGAAAAAGAACTTGGTGTAAAAGTGAACTGGGTGTCTTTTGACGCTGGTACAGCAATGTCTGCTGCGATGGCATCAGGTGACGTACACATTTCATTCTCACAAGGTGTTACACCGTTCCTCGTTGCAACGGCTGCAGGTCAAGACCTTCAAGTGGTCGATGTGGCTGTATCATACTCAGACAACGACAACTGCGTTGTTCGTTCAGAGCTTGAAATCACAAAAGACAATGTTGCTGACCTTAAAGGTAAGCGTGTTGCTGTGCCGCTTGGTACTGCTGCGCATTCTGGCTTCTTGGCTCAAATGAAACATTTCGGCATTGCAGAATCAGATTTGACAATCGTTGATATGGCTCCATCTGACTCAGCGGCTGCTTTCTCACAGCCAAACACAGACCTTGCTATGGCATGTGGTTGGGGTGGTGCGCTTCGTACAATGAAGCAGCACGGTAGCCCAATCATTGAAGGTGCTGAAAAAGAAGCTGTTGTTGGTAAAGTGTTCGACGTGACATCTATTCCAACAGCTTTCGGAGAAGAAAACCCGGAGATTCTTGCTAAGTTCCTTAAAATCACGGCTGACATGAACGCAAAATATGCGAAAGATCCAGCACCAATGATGGCAGCAATTGGTAAAGCTGCAGGTATGGACGCTGAAGGCACAAAAGCTGTTATCGGCACATTCGTGTTCCCAACAGTTGAAGAGCAGCTTTCTGCTAAATGGATGGGCGGCGGTGTCGCTGAGTTCTTGGCAGCTGGTGCGAAGTCTTTGGAAGAAGGCGGCAAAATCAAAGCGCTTGGTGATTACAATGCACTTGTAAACTCAAGCTATCTTGAAGCTGCTTCAAAGCTTTAAGCTGAAAACTAAACTGCAGCCCGAATTACGTGTAATTCGGGCTGTTTTCTTATCTTGATGCGGGGGAGCCAATGTCCGGATTACTTATCGAAGACATTTCGATGCGTTTTGAATTACCGAATGGTGATGCGGTGCAAGCGTTACAAGGCATAAACCTCGACGTCAAAGAAGGTGAATTACTTTCCGTTCTTGGCCCATCGGGTTGCGGTAAAACGACGTTATTGAACATTGTGGCAGGTTTTTTAGCGCCGACTAACGGGACAGTCTCCTTGAATAACCAGCCCGTTTCTGGCCCCGGTCCTGAGCGCGGTATGGTGTTTCAAAAAGGTGCGCTGTTTGAATGGATGAGCGTGCGAAAAAACGTTGCCTTTGGTCCCTCAATGAAGGGGATGCCCAAGCGCGAGACAAATGAAATAGTTGATCATCTGCTTAATGTTGTTGGTCTTCAAGATTTTAAAGACAAAGCGATTTATGAGCTTTCTGGCGGTATGCAGCAGCGTGTGGCTTTGGCCCGCTGTTTAGCCAATGAACCGGATGTTATTTTGATGGACGAACCGCTGGGCGCACTCGACGCATTGACGCGGGAGAAGATGCAAGGACTTGTGCTGAAACTTTGGAAAGAGACGGGCAAGACTATCATCTTGATCACGCACTCGGTCGAAGAGGCTTTGCTGCTTGGCGAACGGCTGTTGGTGATGGCGCCGCGTCCGGGCCGTGTTCACAAAGAATACAATCTTCCTTTCGCTGAGATGGGGGTCGATGCGGATCTTCGTGAAGTGAAAAAGCATGAGAAATTCGGGCAAGTACGGGATGAAATTCTCGGCATGATCTGGGATATGGAGGAAGAAATCATGGGTCGCACTGAAGGTGCAGGTTAGGGGACTTTATGTTTTTTTTAGAAGCTGACTTCATCTCCGAAGTTCAAGGTGCCCTTGGAACGTCTTTATGGATGATTTTGGGCATTGCGGTGATTTTCATCATCTATTTAGTCTTTAGCACGGTGTTTTCTTTCCTTTTCCGCCTTTATAAAAAAGGCAAGGAAGCAAAAGGGTTTGGTAGTTTGAAAACCGTCACTTTTGGTGATGAAAGTGCCGTTATTGCAAACCGCTTAGCCTCTGTTTTTGGTGTGCTTGCGATCTTCTTTATTTGGGGCTTGGCCACAGAATCGAAACTTCTACCCTTCAGTCTACCCGGTCCCTTTACGGGTGATGCTCAATTTGAGTATACCGCCAAGAATGCAGCCGGAGAAACGGACAAGGCAACGGTTACCATTCGCGTTTCAAAGCAAGGCGATGAAGTTGAGAAGCTCACTGTAGACGATACATCGGCAGGGTTTGCAAAAGACGATGCCGTGATGATGATTGAGCGCCGCTCCAAGATTTTGCGGGCTCAAAACAATGATGAGGGTGGCAAGGAAGATGGCTACCAAATCACTGAGATCAATGGCGTTGCGGTGACGAGCGAAGCGGTTATTCCTTTTGAAGGCGGTGAGATATTCATCACCAGACGTGGAAGCTTATCCATCCGGCCAGCTGGTGGTATGACAATGGAAGCGTTGTTTTTGCCTCCACCTGAAAAGGTTTGGTCGACCTTCCTCATGCTGAATGCTGAAGGCTATCAGGGCGTCTCTTTATGGGAAAATGTTTTTTGGTCCTTGGCTCGTGTGTTCATTGGTTTTGGCCTTGGGTGCTTGTTTGGTATCCCGCTTGGTTATGCGATGGGGCTTAATGGTTGGCTGCGTGGCTGGTTTGACCCAATTGTTGAATTCATGCGGCCTGTTCCACCTTTGGCGTTAATCCCTTTGGTCATCATCTGGTTTGGCATTGGTGAGCAGGGTAAAATTTCACTGCTCTTTCTTGCCGCCTTATGGATCATGACGATTGCGGCGCGCTCGGGTGTGTCTGGGGTGAATATTTCCAAGGTCCACGCTGCCTACTCCTTGGGGGCGAGCAAGCCTCAGATTTTATCGCGTGTGATCATTCCAAATTCACTACCAGACATATTCACTGGTGCCCGTGTTGCGATGGGTGTGTGTTGGGGCACGGT
>CAZKKW010000060.1:10348-13407 GCA_964553335.1 uncultured Hyphomicrobiales bacterium
CGTATTTTTAAATGTCGCACCCTTGTGTTTATGGCGCGTAGGTGCTGGTATAAACCATCACTGTGTCATGCATTTAATTGGGAGAAAAACATGCATAAAACACTTCTCGGTCTAGCTGGTGCCACTTTTGGCGCGATGCTTATGACCTCAGTCTCTACTACATCAGCAGAAGCTGCTTGTGGTGAGGTAACAATCACTGAAATGAACTGGGCTTCATCTGCTGTTGTAACAGCTGTGTCAAAGTTCATCATGGAACAAGGCTACGGCTGTTCAGTCACTAAGGTTCCGTCTGCAACGCTTCCGGCTGTGACTTCAGTTGCTGAAACTGGCAAGCCAGACATCGTGACAGAGCTTTGGATCAACTCAGCACCTGTTTACAAAGAACTTGAAGCAGAAGGCAAAGTTGTGAAACTTGCTGACGTTCTTTCTGATGGTGGTGTAGAAGCTTGGTTCGTTCCAGACTACCTCATTGAAAAGCACCCAGAGCTTGCAACGCTCGACGGTATTTTAGCTAATCCTGAGCTTGTTGGTGGTAAATTCCACAACTGTCCAGTTGGTTGGGGTTGCCGTGTTATCAACGACAACAACATCACAGCACGCGGTATGCGTGACGTAAAAGGCTTCGAAATCTTTGACCACGGTTCTGGTGAAACAATGGCGACTTCAATCGCTGCTGCATACGCTGACAAAGCGCCTTGGTTTGGTTACTACTGGGCGCCAACATCTGTTCTTGGTAAATACCCAATGACAGCTGTGGACATTGGCCCACACGTAGCAGACGCGCACACTTGTAACATCAAAGACGATTGTGCAACGCCTGGTGCTTCTGCTTACCCGCCGTCTGAAGTGATCACATTCACAACAACAGCGTTTAAAGAATCAAACCCAGAGATTGCTGATTTGATGTCTAATGTTTCATTCACAAACGCTCAAATGGGTGAAGTGCTTGCATGGCAAGAAGACAATAAAGCTTCTGCTGACGAAGCTGCTGTTTACTTCCTCAACAAGTATAAAGATACTTGGAGTGGCTGGATCAATGATGAAGCTAAAGGTAAATTGGCTGCTCTATTGAACGGCTAATAACCTAAACATTAAACGGGCATCCCTTGTGGATGCCCGTTTTTTTTGTAACTCAAAATTGGGGGATAAGACCAGATGGCGACATTTGATGGTTTTTTTGACACCTTTGGACTTCGCGGCTGGTGTGGCGAAGGGAAAACAGACGGGCCAATGACGATGGCTGAACTGCTCGCTAAAGCAAAGGGCGGCGCAGAAGAAACAGCATGGTGGGATGTTCCATTTCCTTCGCTTGATAATTTAAACAAAGCATGTGGTGCGATACCCCGTACACGCGATATGACTGAAGGCGTTGCAAACGCTTTTCTAGGCATTAAAGACAAGCTGAAATTCGTGCTTGATCCGCTGACGCAACCGCTCAGCTATATTCTTGATACTTCACTATCTTTCTTCGTCGAGATGCCTTGGTGGTTGCTTATCCTTCTCGTTCTCGCGGTTAGCTTTTATGCGTCGCGTTCCGTACTTGTGACTGCCTTTGTTGCGATCTGTTTCCTCTTCTTTGGTTTCATTGATCACTATTCATTCGCGGTGCAAACCCTTTCGATTATTGCGGTCTGTACATTCATCAGCGTTTTGGTTGGTGTGCCGATTGGTATTGCGATGTCTAAGTATGATTGGTTCCAGCGTGCCAATATTCCTGTGTTGGATATGCTGCAAACGCTGCCGACATTTGTCTATTTGATCCCGCTGATCTTCTTGTTCTCTGTGACAGAATCTAAGCTCTACGGCATTGCGATTATTCTTTATGCCATTGTGCCTGTTATCCGCTTGACGGATTTGGGTATTCGATTGGTCGATAAAGACGTGATTGAGGCTGCTGATGCGTTCGGCATGTCGGGCCGTCAAAAGCTGTTCGGTGTTGAGATCCCACTTGCACTGCCAAACATCATGGCTGGTATCAACCAGACGATTATGATGTCGCTTGCGATGGTGGTGATTGCGTCACTCGTTTCTGCACCTGGTCTGGGCGTTCTGGTTCTTCGCGGTATTCGTAACCTAGAATTGGGCGTCGGTCTGATTGCTGGTTTCTGTATCGTGTTGTTGGCTGTGATCCTTGATCGCGTCAGTAAAGCGTCATTGAGCCGTATCAATGCAGCTCAGGGTTAAGGAATAGAGTAATGAGTGACAATCCAATCAAAATCTCGATCAAAAATCTTTATAAGATTTTTGGTAATGACCCTCAATCTGCGCTTGCTCATGTTAAAGAAGGCATGGGTAAGACGGAGCTGCTTGACAAGACGGGGCATGTGCTCGGTCTTCAAGACATCAATGTGGATATGCGCGAAGGCGAAATCACGGTGATTATGGGGCTTTCTGGCTCTGGTAAATCAACCTTGATCCGCCACCTCAATCGCCTGATCGATCCGACTGCCGGTGAGGTCATCTTTGGTGACGATGATGTGTTGAAGTATGACTCTGAAACGTTGCGTGATATGCGTCAAACACGCATGTCGATGGTGTTTCAAAAGTTCGCGCTTTTGCCGCACCGCACCGTGCTTGAAAACGCAGGTACTGCATTGCGAGTGCGTGGTGAAAGTGATGAGCTTGCCGATCAAGAAGGCAACAAGTGGCTGGATCGTGTGGGGCTTAATGGCTTTGCTGGGCACTATCCGCACCAACTTTCTGGTGGTATGCAGCAGCGTGTGGGTATTGCCCGTGCGTTGACATCAAACTCAGAAGTCATGTTGATGGATGAGGCGTTTTCGGCGCTTGATCCGTTGATCCGTACGGATATGCAAGACTTGTTGTTAGAGCTTCAAGAAGAGCTCAACAAAACCATCATCTTCATTACGCATGATTTGGACGAAGCCTTGAAGCTTGCTGATCATCTGGTGATTTTGAAAGACGGCTACGTGGTGCAGCAAGGTGAGCCGCAGCACATTCTGCTTAATCCGAATGATCCGTATATCGAGGATTTCGTGAGCGACATTAACCGTGCACGGGTGCTTAAAGTTCGCTCAGTGATGAAGCCGCTTGAAGGC
>CAZKKW010000061.1:0-13131 GCA_964553335.1 uncultured Hyphomicrobiales bacterium
GCTGACACCCGCGACATCCCGCGCGATTTGGCGACCCATCTTCGTTATGTCGAAGTGGAAGAGCCAGATATGCATAAGCCGCTTGGCGATGCTGACCGTCTTGTTCGTCAACTGAAAGCAGACTGGGGTTATGATAATCTCAGCCTCGATTTTCATCTTTATAAAACCCTGCAAACAACCCTTCGCAAAGGCGATTGGGCGGTTACTGCCGCTGTTCATACGGTTGGCGATAAACACACTGTCACGGCCCTATGGTCTGGTTACCGCGAAAAACTTTATGGTCTTGCTTGCGACATTGGTTCAACCACCATCGCAATGCACTTGTCTGATATGATGACGGGCGAGACGGTTGCGTCTGCAGGTGTCGCCAACCCACAGATCCGTTTTGGCGAAGACCTCATGTCTCGCGTTTCCTATGTGATGATGAACAAGGGCGGCGAAGTAGCGCTTACTAAGTCTGTGCGCGAGGCGATTGATGGATTGATTGCAGATATTTGCGAGCAATCTGACGTGGCGCGCGACGATATTTTGGAAGCCACCTTTGTTGGCAACCCCATCATGCACCACTTGTTCCTTGGCCTTGATCCAACCGAGATCGGCCAAGCACCTTTTGCCCTTACCGTGTCCGATGCCCTCACCCTTCCTGCTCGTGATCTTGAGATCAATCTCAACGAAGGGGCGCGGGTTTATACATTGCCTTGCATTGCTGGCCATGTGGGAGCGGATGCTGCGGCAGCAACTTTGGCTGAGCGTCCCTATGAAGAAGACGAAATCACGCTGCTTGTTGATGTCGGCACCAATGCGGAGATTGTGCTTGGTTCAAAAGACCGCACCGTCGCAGCCTCATCACCCACTGGCCCCGCTTTTGAGGGTGCAGAAATTTCATGCGGCCAACGTGCCGCCCCCGGTGCCATTGAACGTATTCGCATCAACCCAGAAACACTTGAACCACGCATTCGCGTAATCGGCTCTGAGAAATGGTCTGATGAAGATGGGTTTGCTGATGAGGTAAAGGAAACAGGCGTTACTGGTGTTTGCGGTTCAGGCATTATCGAAGTTGTGGCCGAAATGTTTCTTGCTGGTGTCATCACCGAAGATGGCATTATTGATGGCACAAAAGCGGCCCTTTCAGACCGTGTGATTGAAGATGGTCGCACATTCTCCTATGTCGCTTGGCGTGGTGAGAACGGTAGCCCTGACCTCATCATCAAACAAACAGACATCCGCGCGATCCAGCTCGCAAAAGCCGCCCTTTATGCGGGCGTTCGCTTGCTGATGGATAAGCTTGGCGTGACACAAGTTGCGAAAATTAAATTTGCGGGCGCATTCGGAAATTTCATCGATCCGAAATATGCAATGGTCTTGGGCCTCATTCCTGATTGTGACCTAAGCGAAGTCAATGCCGTCGGCAATGCTGCTGGCACGGGCGCACGCATGGCACTTTTAAACAAAGGCTACCGCACCGAAATTGAGCAAATGGTAGGTAAAATCGAGAAGATTGAAACCGCCCTTGAACCTGCTTTCCAAGAACTTTTCGTCAATGCGATGGCACTGCCCAACAAGGTGGACGCGTTTCCAAATCTTGCAAAAGAAGTGACGTTGCCAGAGAAATCAGCACCAACAGATGATGCCCCCGCTGGTGGCGGCAGACGCAGACGCGGCGGACGGGCGCGACGCGGTTAGCGCAGCCCTTTAAATGCGAGTTTGATGTTCCTGGAAAGCAGAGCGAATGTGGCTTGCAACAGCAAGAACCGCATCCCCCGCATTTGGCTTTTTATAAAGGCCGATATTGTAGGTGTTAAGCTCGGGCATACCGTCTTCTTCATCTAGTTCGATCATCGGGTGATCAAGTAAGCTCTTTGGAAAAGGCGCCACCGCGAGATCAGCAAGCACTGCTGCTTTTTGCCCAGAACTATGAGCGCTCATATAAGCGACACGATAATCACGCCCCTTCGTTGCAAGAGCCGAAACAGCATTAGAGCGCCATGCACAGCCCTCTTCCCACATTGAAACAGGCAACGGATCTTGCAAATGAGCGCAACCGCCTTTGACCCCTGTCCAAACGAGTTTTTCTTCCAAGATCACTTCAATATCAGGATCGCTCGCAACTTCACCACTACAAGAAATTAAGGTCAGATCGAGCTTCCCCTTTTTCACGCGGTCGCGCAGGGCTGAGCTTTGATCAATCACCACATCAACCACCACACCTGGGTGGGTGACAGAAAAACGCTTTAGAATGCTCGGCAAGAAACGACTGCCATAATCATCTGGCGCGCCGAGGCTTACAACGCCTTCCATTTGCGGTTTTCTGAAATGGCCAAGCGCTTCATCCGACAGGCTGAGCAAGCGCCGTGCATAAGCAAGCAGCACTTCGCCGTCTTGGGTGAGGTTGACCGAGCGTGCATCGCGAATAAACAACGGGCGCCCAACAATATCTTCCAACTTCTTCACCTGCATGGAGATTGCTGAAGGCGTGCGCAACACCAATTCCGCAGCACCTTTGAAGCTACCCGTATCAACGATGGCTGTGAAGGTCTTCAACAAGTCAAGCTCTAGCGCAAGTACGTTGAAATTCACCGGAGCGTCTAAGTGCTTATTCATGTTGAAACCTCGCCTGATCAGTCAGTTCAATTTTTCTGAACTTACACATTAGATCATTTCGTTTGATTGAACAACCTTAATGATCAATATTGTTGAACAAGACGAATTAAAATGAAGTTTTTCTAAACCAAAGGATAAAGACAATGACATTATGCGAACAAATGAACGCCCAGCCAGACAGCGATCAACACAGTCTTTTCGATCAGCTTTTAATCGGCATTGAAAATACATTTGGCAAACTACAACAGGCAATCGCAACCTACCGCGCCCATGCTGAGCGGCGGGATGCATTTAAGAACCTACAATCTCTTGATCGTCGCACATTGGATGACATCGGCCTGACAGCAGGTGATGTGACATGGGCGTCAAAACTGCCGATTGATCAAAACGCAGCCTGTGAATTGCAGAAAGTCAGATATGCCAGACTTTCAAACAAAAGCTAAACTATCTCTTTAAAGTCGAGAGAAAACACTGCGCCTACTGGCGCAGTGTTTCACTTATTGGCGCAGTGTTTCTCCGGCAACTATTGCCTGTTTGTCAAAACCAAATTCATAACCAGCATCTGCGATAAGACACCAAAGGTAATCCGCATGAGATCGGCGGATTACAATATCAAAGGTATCAGGCGCATCGAGGCGACAAGCCAACACGACGTTTGAATGGGCGAATGTCGTACCAGCAACCGACCCTTTAACGAAGATTGAAGCATCCAAATCAAGGGTTGAGAGTTTTTGCAAAACGTCCCGCGCCTTATCGCCTGAAAGTTCAATCACGGTGTAGTTGTTCGTGATATTCGTTACCTGACACGCCTTACCATCCAAAACTTTTGAGAAGCTGTCTGCAAGGGCCGCATCTTCGCCAGCAATAACCATCAAGGTATCTGGTCCAATCCAATGAACCGCACATTGATCTGTATAGGTTGATTGGCTGGCTGTCGGGGCCTTCGCCTTTTCAACCGACTTGATGGCTGCACCAAGTGTTTTCATCTCACCGCGCAGCATGGTTTTGTTCAAATGAGGCCATTCTTTCATCTGAACACCATCGCCCGTCAATGGACTACGATGAGCGAGCGGTGATTGTTTAAAAGGGGCTTTGATCGAGGTCATGATGCGGCTCCTTCAGCTAGAAAATCGACATCGGTAATGGTCGCTTTAATTGGTTCGCCATTGCCACGCTGTGTGACATATACCGTCTCGCCCATGCGATCCCCGCCGCCTTTAACCAGAGCAAGCGCAATGGAGCGTTGGATGTTCGGGCTATAATAACTGGACGTTACATGGCCGAGCATTGGAACCGGTGGCGCAGGCTCTGTCGAGGTTGCAATAACATGCGCCCCTTCATCAACCACTGTTGAGCGATCTTCGGTTAAAAGCCCGACCAATTGATGGCGGTCTTTGCGCACTGTGTCTGAGCGGAACAAGGAGCGCTTACCAACAAAATCACCCTTCTTCTGGCTCACAATCCAATCCATTCGCAAATCATGCGGCGTGATGGTGCCGTCTGTTTCTTGGCCAACAATGATGAAACCTTTTTCAGCACGCAACAGGTGCATCGCTTCCGTGCCATATGGCGTGATGTCGTATTGAGCACCATGTTCCATCAATGTATCCCAGAACCAACGACCATATTCAGATGGCACGTTGATCTCGTAGGAATGCTCACCGGTAAACGAAATGCGGAAGATGCGAACAGGCACGCCCTCAAGTTCGGTTTCCTTCATAGACATAAACGGCATCTCGTCGGGGCCGTATCCATCACCAAACAAGTCAGCAACCAACTGGTGACACTTTGGTCCGCAGATGGATGACACCGCCCATTCTTCCGTGACAGACGTGCACCACACATCAAGGTCTGGCCATTCAGTTTGGAGATAATCTTCCAAATGAGAAAGCACACCTGCCGCCCCGCCTGAGGTTGTGGTCATGTGAAAATGATCATCAGCAAGGCAGGTGGTCACACCATCATCAAACACCATGCCGTCTTCTTTTAGCATGAGGCCATAACGACATTTGCCGATGCCGAGCTTCGACCAAGCGTTTGTATAGATACGGTTCAAGAATTCGCGGGAATCCTTACCGCGAATATCAATCTTACCAAGCGTTGATGCATCCAAAATGCCAATGCCTGTGCGTGCAGCTTTGGATTCACGCTGAACAGCCCGCTGCCATGTCTCACCCGTTTTTGGGTAGACCCACGCACGCAGCCAGTCGCCCACCGTTTCAAAATGAGCGCCCGCCTCGCGGTGCCATTCGTGCATTGGTGTCCCACGGCGCGGTGCATAAAGTTCGCCCATATGCTGGCCCGCAATCGCGCCAAGACTGACAGACTTATAAGGCTGGCGATACGTCGTAACACCGACTTCTGGGATCGATTTACCCATTGTCTGCGCCAAGATACCAAAGGCGGTCACACCAGATGTTTTACCTTGGTCCGTACCCATGCCCATGGTCGTGTAACGCTTGGCATGTTCAACCGAGTTATACCCTTCTTGGACCGCAAGACGCAGGTCTTTGGCTGTGACATCGTTTTGAAGATCAACCCAAGCACGCTGCACACCTGTTCCGCTTGGCACGTCCCAAAGTTCATAGGTTTCTGCCGCTGTCTTTTGATTAGATTTCAACGTAAGAGCTGGAACTTTCGCTTCTTTGAAGCCCGCAGCCATTGCGGCATGTGTTCCCGCTTTAACACCTTCTGTTAGGCAGCTTGCCAGATCAAACACGCCATTACAGCTACCGGCTGATGTTTCTTTTTGCCATGAATGCGCCGGACGGAAGCCTGCGATATTCTCGTCATATTTCAGCTTACCGCGTGATTGCGAGAACAGGGAAACATTCGGATTATAACCGCCTGAAACTGCGATCAAATCACATTCAACCTGCTTGGTAGCACCTGTCGGTTGGCCATCTTGATCAAGCGTTCGGATGGAGGCTTGTTTTACGCGTGCGTGGCCTTTGGTTCCAACAATGCCAGAACGCGGGAAGAGATCAATGCTCGCTTCTGCTGCTTTTGCAAGAAGACCAGCATCAATGCTTGGACGCGCATCAACGATGCCCGCAATGTTGGCGCCTGCCTCTTTTAGAGCAAAGGCATTTGTCCATGCTGCGTCATTGTTTGCGAAAACGAGAATGTTCTTGCCCGGCAACGCACCATAGCGATACGCATAAGTCTGCGCCGCACTGGCAAGCATTACGCCTGGGCGATCATTTTCGTGAAACGCGATGGAGCGTTCGATCGCGCCCGTTGCAAGCACGACATGCTTTGCTCGGACCCGCCATAGACGCTCTCGAGGAGCGCGATCTGGGCGATCGGCTGGCGCCAAATGGTCCGTACATTTTTCCCATAAGCCGACAAAGTTTTCAGCGTAATAACCAAAAGCCGTTGTGCGGTTTAAAATGGTAACATTTTCACGGGCGCGAAGGGCCGTTTCTGTCGCACTGACCCATTGAATAGGGTCTTGGTCATTCAGCGTTGTTTCTGGCGTTTCGCCCAGCAATTGACCGCCGAGCTGGTTGCTTTCATCAACGAGGATAACACGGGCACCAGAAAGGCTGGCTGCTTCTGCTGCCATGAGGCCTGCAGGACCGCCGCCAATTACCAGTACATCGCAGTGACGATTGACGTGCTCATAATTGTCTGGATCTGCTTCCGTCGGGCTTTTACCAAGACCGGCAGCTTTCCGAATAATTGGTTCAAACATCATCCAAGCACCTGGAGGGCCCATGAATGTTTTGTAGTAGAACCCTGCCGGAATAAACCGCCACGCATAATCGTTTACACGCCCCACATCGAAACCGAGAGACGGCCAAGCGTTTTGTGAACGCACAGAAAGTCCCGCAAAAACTTCTTGCTCTGTCACCCGCACATTTGGTGTGGTTTCAGCATTGCCGTCACCCATTTGCACAAGGGCTGCTGGTTCCTCAGAACCAATGCCCAAAATGCCGCGAGGACGATGGTATTTGAAGGAGCGGCCAATCATGTGTTGACCATTGGCAATCATTGCAGAGGCAATTGTATCCCCTTCAAAACCCAGTACAGGCTTACCATCAAAGGTAAAACGCAATGGCTTCGTGCGGTCAATAAGACCGCCTTTGTCGAGACGATAGGTACTCATTTCGCGTCTCCTTCAGAAAGGTCAACCACGACCTTCACCGCATCATTGCCGGAACCCAATAATTCACCAGCAGGTGTAGCCGGTTCAGCAGTATCAACCTTAGGCGGCTTTTCGCCCATTTTATAAAAACCGTAAATCTCATCGGTAATGGTGTTGCGCAGACCGTTAAACCATTTGCCGCAACCAGCAGCATGCATCCAGCGCTCAGAAATGACGCCTTTTTCATTGTGGCGTAAGAAGACGAAGTCAGACCATTCCGCATCTGTCATATCATCGCGCCATTCTGGCCGTTCAATGTGGGCTTCACCGCCATGAGTAAACTCTGACTGGTCACGTTCGCCGCAATAGGGGCACTTAATTACAAACATTTTTTCATCCCCTCTTAGTGAGCAACCGCTGCAGCGCCGTGTTCGGCCACCAGCTTGCCCGTTGCAAAACGTTCCATCGTAAATGGCGCGGCAATATCATTCGGTTCGTCATTTGCGACAAGATCTGCAAACACATGACCCGACCCCGGCGTGGCTTTCCAGCCGCCTGTGCCCCAGCCTGCATTGATGTAGAAGCCTTTAACTGGTGTCTTCGTGATCAACGGACTTGCATCAGGGCAAACATCCACAATACCGCCCCACTGGCGCACCATGCGAAGGCGCGACATCATTGGGAACAATTCCATGACGGCTGCCATTTGTTCCTCAATAATGTTGAAACCACCGCGTTGGCTGTAAGAACAATAAGGATCGATACCTGCACCAATCACCATGCCGCCTTTATCTGACTGCGACACGTAAACGTGCACTTGGTTGGACATCAAGACACATGGCATAATCGGTTTTACTGGCTCAGACACCAAGGCTTGCAGCGGATGGCTTTCAATCGGCAGCTTCAAGTCCGCCATTTTCGCCATAACGCTGGAGTGGCCAGCCACAACGGAGGCAACCTTTGGCGTTTTGATATCGCCTTTGGTGGTGGAAAGGCCAGTGATCTGACCGCCCTCAATCTTAAATCCTGTCACTTCGCATTGCTGAACAATATCAACACCAAGCTGGTGAGCGGCACGCGCAAACGCCCAAACCACAGCATCATGACGGTTAGACCCGCCTGAGCGTTGCAGTGACCCGCCAAGAATTGGATAGCGCACATCTGGGCTGATATTCACCAAAGGACAGAATTCTTTGACCTGTTTTGCA
The DNA here is from genome assembly GCA_964553335.1 of uncultured Hyphomicrobiales bacterium. Taxonomy (GTDB): domain Bacteria; phylum Pseudomonadota; class Alphaproteobacteria; order Rhizobiales; family JACESI01; genus JACESI01. Next base: position 7,900 of record CAZKKW010000061.1, read on the forward strand.
TCAAGCCATTCCGCTTCAATACCGTTCAAACGGTTCGCCTCAACACGGCGCTTAATCGTGCGGGCTTCACCTTCATCATGGGCAACGTTTAAAACACCGCGATGGCTCATCATAATGTTGTAGTTTAGCTCACGACCAAGAGTTTTCCATAGGTCCAGCGCATGGTCGTAAATTGCAGCACTTTCATCATAGAGATAATTAGAGCGAATGATGGTGGTGTTACGCCCCGCATTGCCGCCGCCTATCCAGCCTTTTTCGATCACAGCGATATTCGTCATGCCGTGCTCTTTGGCCATATAATAAGCCGTCGCCAAACCATGACCACCGCCGCCAATAATAACAGCGTCATAAGAATCCTTCGGCGTCGTCGAAAGACCCCACGCAGGTTCCCAATCTTTATGACCCTTAAGGCCTTGTTTTAAGAGGCTCATTACGGAGTAATTACGCATGTGCTCCCCATCCTATCTGTGATTTTCAAAACGCTGTTACCATAGCTGATACCACGAATTCTTGTAATCGATAGCGTTATTATATCAAGCAATCTTGCGACACGTTGAACCATGGTTTTGTCGCCTTCAAAACAAAACTCATCTCAACATGAATATTCTGTTTTGAAACTTCACAACTCTCTGCTAACAATTTTGCAGTTACTACTGCCGTGTGGGGGTTTAGACGCATGGAAGCCAATTCGCCAACTATGGCCACGCCCAAACGAAAACACTTTGTGTTTTTTCTGGCACCTAACTTCTCCATGATAGCCTTCACCATGGCACTGGAGCCTTTACGGCTAACCAATCGCTATTATGGCCGCGATGTTTATACATGGCGCCTCATTTCCGGTGACGGCAAGGCTGTCGCCGCAAGCAACCATGTCGAATGCTCCGTTGATGGTTCACTCGAAGAAGAACGCAGTCGCATCCATGTGGATGAACGTGCCGACATGATTTTGGTTTGTGCGGGCATGGGCATTGAGAACTATTCCAACAAAACACTGAATGCATGGCTTCGCGCATCAAATGGCCGCAATACATCTATTGCTGGCCTTTGCACGGGTGCATGGATTATGGCAGAAGCAGGATTGCTGGATGAAAAGCGATGCGCCATCCACTGGGAAAACCTGCCGGGCTTTGCAGAACGTTTTCCTGAAGCTGATGTTTATGCTGACCTTTTTGAAGTTGATGGCAGCATCTATACCTGCGCTGGCGGAACCGCTGCCCTCGATCTCATGTTGCACATGATCGACGAAGATCACGACAGCAACGTGGTCAACCGCGTTTGCGAAATGTGCCTGACCGACCGCGTTCGAAACCCGCGTGACCGCCAACGCCTGCCGCTTCGCGCTCGCCTTGGTGTTCAAAATTCCAAGCTTTTGACCATCATTGAGATGATGGAAACAAGCCTTTCTGAGCCGCTATCTCTTGTTGATATCGCAGGCCAAGTTGGCCTATCCCGTCGTCAGATTGAGCGATTATTTCATAAAAACCTTGGCCGTTCGCCTGCCCGCTACTATCTTGAGCTTCGCCTCGACCGTGCACGGCATTTGTTATTGCAATCTAATATCGCGATTGTGGAAGTAGGCGTTGCCTGTGGCTTTGTCTCAGCGTCGCATTTTTCAAAATGCTACCGCGAACTCTACACACGCTCCCCGCAACAAGAACGTCAGCAACGCGAAGTGCCGATTACTTAAGCCTGCCCGTTATTGAGCGATCTTCCATTTCTCGCGTGCTTCTAACACTTTGAACTCCGCGCCGACTTTAATCGTGCCGCTTCCGCGTGGGATAAGGTTCAACCCGAATAAAACGCCTTTTACACGAGGGTCGCCAGAGCGCCTGAATTGGGTAAGCACTCTAATCGGTTGATTGTCTGTCGCCCCCTCGCCGCTTTGTTGGTCTTGCGTTGTTACGATGCACCGCGAGCAAGGAATATCAGCATCGAAGATGACGCCATCGCATTCAACCACGGCCCAGCTGTCTTCTTCCCATGCACTGACACCATTAACCACCAAGTTACTGCGGAAGCGGTTCATGGGCACGGCCTCACCACCTGAACCCAAGATTTGATCATTCAAGGCAGTGAGCGACTTCTCATTGGTCACAAGCAACGGATGGGCATCAGCGAAACTCACTTCACTGTTGGTTAAGACAACCTCTGCGCCTGCTTTACGGTGCGCTTCGTCATCCATGAAAACGAGCTTCACCTCGCGTTGCAGCGCCTCACTCAAGGCCGCATTGGTCGCATCGGCACAAACAGCTGCATAAACCACATCATCCCAAATTTTCACGTTCGCTCTAATTGCACCATCAGGAATTGCAGCTTTAATCACGCCACCAGCCTCTGGCGAAATTTCTAAGCCATTGGCGGTTTCAGCAACGGTGATTTTCGCAAGCCCTGACGTTTCACGTTGCGTGATAAAATGGTTCTCATTATCCACCAGCAACCAACGACGGTCTCCGGCAGGGCCACGCTCTTCGATCGCCATTTCAGTATGGTCTAGTCCTCGCATACCTTTGATGGGGTAGCTGTGAAGTCCGGTGACTTTCATGCGGCGGTTCCAATTTATTGAGCGATTACGCTTGTTTATATAGGCTCAATTTGTCACGCTGGTTGGTAACGAGCAAGGACATACGAACTCAAACATAGACAAAGTGCGATGTTGAGCCTCTGGATACCGATCACCCTAACCGCTGCGTTTTGTCAAAATCTACGCTCGGCGCTTCAAAAGTCACTCAAAGGCAGGCTTTCAACGGCGGGTGCGGCCTATGCACGGTTCTTTTATGCATGGCCCTTGGCGGTTTTATATGTGTGGGCGCTTTATCAGTTTGGCGGCTATGAAGTACCCGAAGTCAACACGACTTTTCTGCTCTACTGCTTTGCAGGCGGGATTGCGCAAATTCTGTTCACGGTTGTCTTGCTTTGGATGTTCTCTTTCCGCAGCTTCGCCGTTGGCACCACGTTTTCGAAGCTTGATGTGATCTTGATTGCGATCTTCGGTGCGGTCCTGCTGGGCGACACCATCGGCCCTATCGCCATTGCGGCGATCATCATTGGCTCCATCGGCACGTTGTTTTTATCGTTTCAAGATACCAAGCTCACTTTCGGCGGTCTGGCGAAAGGCCTGACGGAGAAAGCAACGATGGTCGGCCTTTTATCAGCTGCACTGCTCGGCATTTCCATCGTCTGTTTTCGCGGGGCGACGCTTTCGGTTGAAACACCTCACTTCATCATGGCTGCCGCCTTCGCGCTTGCCGTCAATTTGATTTTCCAAACGCTTCTCATGGGCGGATGGTTTTTAATCTTTGATAAGATCGAGTTTCAAAAAGTAGTCCGCGAATGGCGTTATGCTGCCCCCGTGGGCATTATCGGCATGGCGGGTTCTGTCTGCTGGTTCACCGCCTTCTCCCTCCAAAACGCCGCCTATGTTAGCGCGCTTGGTCGGGTGGAACTGGTGTTCACTTTCATCGCCAGCGTCTTCTTTTTTCGCGAGAAGGCAACATGGATGGAGATCGTCGGTATCTTACTTATTGTCTGCGCGATTATGCTGATTTTACTGGAATAGCGCTTTATAAGCCCAGCTCAGTCAAACCTGGATAATCTTCAGGGCGCGGGCCTTTTGGCCAGATGAATTTGCGATCTTTCTCAACAATCGGCACATCATTGATGCTCGCCTCACGCCGCATCATCAAACCGTTCTCATCAAAGCGCCATTGCTCATTGCCGTGGGCACGAAACCAATTGCCCGCCTTGTTGTGATACTCATACTGAAAACGGCACGCGATCTGATTGCCGTGAAATGCCCAGACCTCTTTGATCAGGCGGTATTCCAATTCGTTTTCCCATTTGTTGGCGAGAAAAGCGACGATCTCATCACGCCCTTGCACGAACTCAGATCGATTACGCCACCAGCTATCTTCTGTATAGGCCAGAGAGACTTTGACTGGATCTTGATTGTTCCAAGCATCCTCAGCCTTACGCGCTTTTTGCGCGGCAGTTTCGGCATTAAACGGAGGAAATGGAGGGCGCTGCTCGCTCATGGGAAACCTTTATTTGCTTATTTGATTTTGACCAAAGTAACACTTGATGGCATGAAAACAGCATCATCGCTAAGTCACAATGTTGTTAGTGGGCTGACTAGTCTTTGATTTCTCCATACTCAGTCGATAGCTTAGCCCAAAGGCAACCCAAATTGAGAAGGGAAAGTCAATGTTATCTGGCGTTTGTATCGGCACGAATGATCTCAAAGCAGCAACCGCGTTTTATGACAAAGTCATGGCGACCATTGGTATGAAGCGCGAGCTCACCAAACCGGATGAAATTGGGTATGCTGGTAGTGATGGAAAGGTAACTTTCTTTGTTCTGACACCCTATAACGAACAGCCCGCAAGCTTTGGCAATGGGACACAGGTGATGTTTTATGCCGCAGATGAGGCCGGTGTGAAAGCTTTTCACGAAATGGCGTTACGAAGTGGCGGAACAGATGACGGCTCGCCCGGACCCCGCAATTACCACCCCGGTTACTATGGCGCTTATGCGCGTGACCTTGATGGCAACAAGCTGCATGTGGCGATTGAGTTGGGGTGATGAACAAACAGCGAGCTTCCTGCAACCATCTCCCCTCTAATAATTCCGCCGCTTCTCCGCTCCATGATAAAGCACATCTGACCAAACATCATTGACATGGTCACGCATCTCCACATCGCTAGGATTCATATCCCCTTGCGGTCTATGGGTTCTGTCGAAATTCTCGAACGGGTCACGCCCACGCACCAATTGCGCATGGGTTCGACCTAATGTTTGCGCAACGTGAGGCGGAATGTAGGATTGGATGGCGAAGCCGATGCGGCGGTCATCGCTCTTGTTTGGCTTAGAGCTATGGATCACCGTTTGGCAGTGGAATGACACCTGCCCCGGTTGCAAGGGGGTTAGAACGGCGCTTGCTTCGTCGACATCGGCAATTTCTTGCCCACGGGTAAGGATGTTTTCTTCGCCGAATGTATCATTGTGCTCCTGCATTTGTTTATGGCTTCCGGGCACCATCGCCATGCAGCCAGACACCTCTGTCGCGGGCGACAGTGCTACCCAAGCCGTAACACCGACCAGCGGATCAAGCCCCATATAGCGGCCATCTTGGTGCCAGCTTACAAACCCCGGGTCTTGCGCTTCTTTGATAAACAGCACCGTGCCGCAATTTAGGATATCAGGCCCGATTAAGTCTTCCACGGCATCAACAAGCAC
>CAZKKW010000062.1:0-13061 GCA_964553335.1 uncultured Hyphomicrobiales bacterium
CATGAAGAAGCCGCACCGTTTTCCATGACTGAAATGCCCTATGGGCCGCAAGTGCTGTGGCCGCGCCATTGTGTGATTGGTAGCAAGGGGGCAGCGTTTCATAAAGACCTCGTAACTGACACGGCTGACTTGGTGATCCGCAAAGGATTCCGCTCAAACATTGATAGTTATTCGGCTTTCTTTGAGAACGATAAAACGACGGAAACAGGACTTGCTGGCTATCTGCGAGAGCGAGGGGCGACACAGGTTTATCTAACCGGCATCGCCACTGATTTTTGTGTTTGTTATTCTGCCATTGATGCGGTGAAACAGGGGTTTGAGGCGGTCGTCATTATGGATGCTTGCCGTGCGATTGATATGGACGGATCTTTGGCGCAAGCCATGCAGGATATGACGGCAGCAGGCGTGTCATTCACAACAAGCGATGCACTCTAGCGTTTAGACGCCGACATATTTATCAAGCAATTCTTTATTGCTGCGCAATTCGTCAGCCGTCACTGTTTCGCGGCTATAGCCGTTCTCAATGAAGGCAATTTTGTCAGCAATAGAAAGCACGGCATCAACCCGCTGCTCGACAAGAATGATGGCAACGCCTTCTTCTTTCATTTGAACAACCACCTGCCTGATTTGTTCAATCATTGAGGGTTGCAAGCCTTCGGTCGGTTCATCCAAAAGCAAAACTTTGGGGTCAATCGCAAGGGCGCGGGCGGTTGCTAACATTTGCTGTTCGCCGCCCGATAGCGTGCCTGCTTGTTGCTTCAAACGGCTCTTGAGCGGCGGGAAAATATCAAGCACGCGGGTTTTCATCGCGTTGCCGCCTTTGCTCACCAGCAAGCCCGTCTCGATGTTTTCTTCAACCGTCAACTCAGAGAAAAGACGCCGCCCTTGAGGGATATAGCCAATGCCGCGCTTTGGCACTTCATGGGCAGGCAATGTGCTGATCACTTCGTCTTCCAGCGTGACCGAGCCGCTATCCACATCAACAAGGCCCATAATGGCTTTCATGGTTGTGGTCTTACCTGCACCATTGCGCCCGAAGAGACAGGTGATTTCGCCTGCTTTGGCTTCAATAGAAATGCCACGCAAGATTTTTGCGTCGCCATATCCTGCATCAATCTTGTCGATAACCAACATTATTCTGCCCCCAAATAGGCCGCTTGGACGGCTTTGTTGGCTTTGATTTCGTCAGGCGTTCCTTCCGCTAGAACCGCGCCGAAATTTAACACCGTGATATAATCCGCCGTTGCCATAACGACATTCATATTGTGCTCAATCAAAAGAATGGTCGAGGTCTTAGACATGTTCTTGATCAACTGATTGAAGTTTTGAATTTCTGCCTCAGCCAAGCCTTGTGTTGGTTCATCAAGGATGAGGAGTTTTGGTTTTTGCGCAATCCCCATGGCAATTTCCAACAAGCGTTGATGGCCATAGCTTAAGTCTCCGGCCATCTCTTGTGCACGATCAGAAAGATCAACTTGGGCAAGCGCATCCATAACGCTTGCTTCAACTTCTGCTTTTGTCGCTTTTGTTGCACGACGCACAGCCAGCGCGACATTTTCAAACAGGCTCAGTTTTGAAAAAACTGAGGTAATTTGGAAAGTGTAAGCCATGCCCATGGCAATGCGGTTATGGGCGGGAACTGAGGTTACATCCTTGCCTTCAAAGGCGACGCTTCCTTCAGAAGCACTAATGCGCCCGCAAAGCATGCCAACAAAGGTGGACTTGCCAGCACCATTCGGCCCAATGAGCGCGCGGATTTGTCCGGCAGGCAATTCAAAATCGACATTATCAACGGCGGTTAATCCACCGAAATGACGGGTGAGGCCTTGGGTTTTAAGAAGAGTTACGGCAGCCATGGAGCTAACCTCTTCTTGATTTCACCCATAATGCCTTCGCGAGCAAATAGGGTGAGCAGAACTAAGACAACGCCAACAACCAGCAAGTGCGCTTCGGTGATTTCGGATGCTTTGTCGATGAGATAGGTCATAAACAGCGTGCCGACGAATGGGCCAAGCACGGTTGCAGCGCCACCTAGGAGAACCCATAAAAGCGGCAGGATTGAATATTGAACCGAGGCGAAGGTAGCACCCACATAGCCGAATAAAATGCCATAAGCAGCACCTGCCAGCCCAGAAATCACACCTGACACAATGATCGCTCGAAGCTTGTAGGAAAAGACATTGTAACCCAACATTCTCGCCCGTTCTTCATTCTCTCGTATGGCCACCAAGACTTTGCCGAAGGAGGAACGAACCAAGGCCAATGTGATTAAAAGAACAACCGCAAAGAGGAAGAGGGCGATTAGATAGCGGTTTTCAGAATTGGCAAGATCAATACCTCCAACAAGGCGGGAAGCTTGCGGAATGACGAAGCCCTCATCGCCGCGCGTGATGCTGCCAAAATACAAAATCACGTACCAGCCTGCTTGCGCAAACATTAAGGTTACAATCATGAGCGATACACCTGCTGTTCTCAGAGCAAGCGCCCCAATGATCGTTGAAACCACCGTTGAACATAAAAGGGCGAAGAGGATGGATGCGCCCGGCGATAGGCCAAGTTCGGTGATGCCAAGCCCCATGGCATACATGCCAACGCCGAAAAATAAGGCGTGGCCGAGGCTTAAAAGGCCCGTGTAGCCAAAGGTAAAATTGTAACCCATAGCAAACAATGCAAGCACCATGGTGCGCGCCAGTAAGCCGTGGTGATAATCAGGCAAAATGAAATGCAACGCGCCAATGATCGCGATAACGCCTAAATGTAAGGCCCAAATTTTGCGTGTATTGCTCATCGCTCAACCTTTCCAAAAAGGCCCTGCGGGCGGAAGATGAGGACGAAGGCGACAAGAAGTGTCGACAGAATTTTTGCAAGGGTTGGCGAAAAGAATATTGAGATAACCCCATCACTCAAGCCAATGAAGATGGCAGCGACAATAGTGCCGGGTAAACTGCCAAGTCCACCAATGATGACAACGATAAAGGCAAGCAGCAAAGGTTCTTCACCCATTTGATAATGGGCTTGTTGGATCGGCACAATCAGCACGGCACCAAGGGCTGCGAGAGCCGCGCCTGCGCCAAACACCAGCGCATTGACACGGTCAACAGGCATACCGAAAGACTGCGCCATGTCACGGTCAAGCTGCGTTGCCCGCATAATGAGGCCAGCTTTGGTGCGGGAGATAAACATCCACAGGGCAATCATAATGGCGATGGCGGCAAAGATCACAAACAACTTGTAGCTGGTGGTGCCAAGCCCCCACGGCCAATACATCTCCCAAGCACCATTTTTAAATTCAAACCAAGGGATAGAAAGGCGTTGGTTAAACGGTGCTTCGACAGGCCTTGCATCAGGGCCGAAGGTGACGAGTGTGATTTGCTGGATGATGTAGAGTATTCCGATGGTGGCAACGATTGTGTTTTCAGGATCGTAATTAATCCGCTTCAAGATCACGATATCAGCAAGAGCGGCAAGGCTGCCAACCAACAGGGGTGCTATTAAAATGGCCGCGACAAATGCGATGGCTGGCGCGCCGCCAATCATGCTTGCAATCACATAAGCAAGCACTGCGCCGAGCATGTAAAATTCACCGTGGGCAACGTTCACAACCCGCATCACACCAAAAACCAAGCTCAGTCCAACCGCTGTAAGTGTTAAAACAGCAGCAAGGACCGAACCTTCAATCAGGGCAAGGATGAGATTGGGACCGAATTCCATGGTTCAGATTTCATCTGTTTGGGGAGGGTGGAACCTATTCGTTGAATGAATGTGCTGGCGATAAACGCCAGCACAGTTGAAACCTTCGTTAGAAAGGTCTCGTTGTATAATCGACTTCATCAGCATAAAGCGTGTCTTCGATCGATGTTGTGTGAACCCGAACGAGTTTCCCGTCTTTCACCTGCGAGATGTATTGATGGCCAAAGACTTGGTGGGTTTTGCCATTAAAGCGTTTTGCCCCTTGTGGGTGGGCAATTGATTCTGGCAGATCAGTCATGGCTTCAACCGCTTCAATCAACTTCGCGCGGTCTTGAGGGCCAGCATAACTTGCAGCCTCCATGCCAGCCTTGACCACGTGCAATGTTTCCCAGCAGCCAAACATATGGGCATAGGTTGAAACATCTTTCGGATCAGCCGTTGACGCACCATTAGCATCAACACCAACAGCGGTACGGTATGCTTTGTCATACTCGCTTTGATCTTCTTGCGCATAGCGTGGATTGCCTTCCCAAAAGTATGATCCTTCCAAGAATTCAAGACCAGTGCTGCCAATATCTACCGCTTCCAAACTATCGATGAAGCCAAACAGTTTTGGACCTTGCGAACCAAAGAACTCGCCCAGTTCTTTCACAAAAGTCAAAACGCTAGGGCCAACCATCACATGATAGAGTACTTCAGTGTCACGCGGTATTTGCGGCATATATTTTGTGAAGGACGATTCACGCGGTGGTATCGCGATATGGGCAAGCACTTCGCCGCCTTGTTCTTCGATTGCTTTGGTGAAGAAGTCGCGGTGATCATGGCCAAATGCGAAGTCTGGGAAGATCATGGTGACCTTCTTGCCAAGGTTCTTTGCAACAAATGGTGCCATAGCCTGCACTTGGCTTTTTACATCAGTGATGCCCGGCTGCAGGGTGTAGCGGTTTAGTTTGCCGCTTGCCACATGGTGACCTTCAGACACAACGAAATAGGGCAATTTCAATTCGCCAGCGCGTGGGGCTGAACCAAAAACAACGTGGCTGAACAAAGTGCCATAAGCGATGTCACATTTATGTTCGCTTGCAAATTTCTCGATCACTTCCGCACCACGCTTTGGGTCGGTGCCATCGTCTTCTGCGACGATTTCTACAGGGCGACCGTTAATGCCGCCGCCGTCGTTGATCAACTTAACCGCAGCTTCTGTTGTGCGGTTATACCAACGGCCATAGGCTGCACCAATGCCTGTGCGGTGAACCTGAAAGCCGATTTTAATGGGTGCCGAACTTTGAGACTGCGCGTAGCGCACGAAGCCTGGCATAGTTGTTAAAGCTGTCGCAGTGGCAGCACCCGCGCCAAGTGAACTTAATACGGTGCGTCGTGAAGGTTTTTTATTTAAAAAATCAGTCATGAATCTCCCCTTTCATACACAGCTCTAAACCTGAGCTGAAGGCAGTTTGTATGTATACAAACAATTTGTCTAGTCAAAAATTATTTTAAACGCCTCTTGGGGCTGCAAGCAACCACAATCCGAAAAGCGTGTAGGTAATCATGAACATTGCCAAGGGTATCTGGCTGATTGTGGCTATTTTATTGTTTTTAAATAGAGAATAAGCCGCAGCGTGGGCAACAACGATTGAGAGAATATGGCCGACGACAACGGCGGTCGCCTGCGTTAAAAAGATAACGCGACTGCTTTCAAGTGTGTTGAAAAAACCCGTTGTGACATAAAAAGTTCCAAGATTGAGATAGTCCGCCCCCGTTGTCCATGGGTCTGTTGCTGCGGCAAGCGAATACTGAATATTGACCAAAAACGATGAAAGATAGTGGGCCAAGTGATAGCCAACGGCAATTGGAACGATGGCGATTGCGAGCACGAAAAAAGCTTCTTTAAAACGCGCGGTTTCTCCAACCATGACAAGGCCCAAATAGACGCACCCGCAAAACAGGCTGATGAGTATGAAAGGCGTGATGAAAATGCCGGCCGTTGTTTCCCAGAAAATAGCGGAGCGTCCTGGAAATTCCAACGGATTGATGTCAAGAAAATCAAGCCACCAAAATGTCTCGTTGAGACCATCAAAACTACTGACGGCGAATACGGTGAGGACGAAGAGGCCAGCTGAGGTGGTTTGGTGTTGTTGGGTTTTCAATTTCCAACTGGGCACCCCGATTTTCACTTTGTTGTCATGAATGCCGATGATCGAAAGCGCTGAGAAATATCTGATGATCATGGTGAAACATTCAGCCCGCGTACTCCATTCTTGTTTGCCAAATAAAATCATCCCGATAAAGGTGAAGAGCCAATAAAGCGATACGAAATACGCAAGTTCTTCTGGATCTTCCGGTGAAATAGAGGCCAGCATGAAGATCGCAAAACCGATGAAGATAATGATCGCTGGCCAGCTCCCCAGCGACGCTGGAAGCGTAAGGGGCGGTTTGCGATTGGCGGAACCAACAACGAGTTCATAAAGCCCGCTCCAAGGATTTAACCAATGCCAAAAATTTCCGATGAGGGCAGAAAGTGTGACGAACCCCACCCACCAAACAGTCCACACAAACAAGGGCAGTGGATTGACGAGTGGATCGTGCGAGCCATGAAATCCGACGATCACTAAAAACGCCCAAAAAAAGGTGCTCAATAGGCTTGTATAGATATGCCCGTCATAGCCTTTGGTTGTGAACAACGTGATCGTTGCATTGGTCGAAAAGAATTTCGCGATATTGGGGATGGCGAGGAGCAAAACCGTAACCGCGACCGCGGCGACACCTGCAGCTGTATAAAACCCTGTCGGCAATAAGGGAACGAACGCTTGATTGGACGCATGAGCCAGTGCTTCGACCGAGGATACACTAAAGAACCACAGGCCAATCATGGCAATTACTGCTCTATGCATTATTATATGTTTGGTGTTCGGTTGCATATTATGTTTTAATTTGTATGCAAATGAATTTTTGCAACGACTGTCATCATCAATAGGAGATACTGAATGCAAGGTGCAAGGCTTTTTCTTTTGGGTCTTTTTGCTGTCTCCCTCATCAGTGCCCTTTTTTTATGGCAGCAAGACGACGCGCAAAACAACGGTAAGGTAACACTAAGTGGGGCCGTCGCGAATGCACTGCCGGGCAATGAACAAACGGTTTTGGTGTCGTTAAAGATTAAAAACGAAGGCCCACCGCAAAGGGTTGTAAGCGTAAGTTCTGTCGATGCTGACCATGGCATGATCCATGGTGTTGAACCAAATGTTGAGGCGCTCTTGCCTGCTAATAGCAGCGCCAGCCTTGGTAATGATGGTGTTCATTTTATGCTGATGAAAGTAAAAGGCGAACTGGAAGAGGGACGACTTTTAACGCTGAAAGTAACCCTTGATCCTGCGGGCGAGGTGGTCACGAAAGCACGGTATTCATCCAAACCGGTGAGTGGGCACGGCAGTCACCAAATGGCGGGTGCGGATGATACGGACGAAGATAATAAAATGGCGGGCATGTACAAAGTGCCAGCGGATGAACCACAGCCAAATCTAGAAATTTCCGTGTCTGAAGATAGAGATACCGGGGGATGGACAGTAAACGTCGATACGAAGAATTTCCAATTTGCCAAAGAGCTTGCAGATGGCGATCATGTGGCGGGCACGGGCCACGGGCACATTTATATTAATGGCGTGAAGCTTGGCAGGGTCTATGAAAATGTCACAACCATTGGCGCGCTGCCAAAGGGTAGCCACGTGGTGCGTGTCACACTCAACACGAATGATCACCAAACGTATATGGTGGCTGGTAAAAGAGTGACCGCGACTGCCGCGATCACTGTTGATTAAAGCGGCTTACTTCGTGCCATACATGCGGTCACCTGCATCACCCAGACCCGGCATGATGTAGCCACGCTCGTTAAGGTGGCTATCGATTGCCGCTGTGAAGATTGGGACATCTGGGTGAGCCGAAGTCAGCGCTTCAATTCCTTCTGGTGCTGCAAGCAAAGACACAAAGCGAATATTGTTCGCGCCCGCTTTCTTCAACTGGGTAATCGCAGCTGATGCAGAATTGGCTGTTGCAAGCATTGGGTCAACGGCAATCACCAATCGCTTGTCGATCTCTTTCGGCACTTTGAAATAATATTCAACTGGTTCCAGCGTTTCATGGTCACGATAAAGGCCAACGTGCCCAACACGCGCCGAAGGGACAAGGTCCAACATGCCATCAAGCAAACCGTTGCCCGCGCGTAGGATAGAAATAAACGCCAACTTCTTACCTTTCAAAACAGGCGCTTCCATTTCTTCCATTGGTGTTTCGATCGTCTGCGTTGTCAGCGGAATATCGCGCAGCACTTCATAGGTAAGCAGCGTCGAAATCTCTCTGAGCAATTGACGAAAAACCGCAGACGCTGTGTTCTTGTCACGCATCAAGGTGAGTTTGTGCTGAATGAGGGGGTGATTGACGTGGGTTACATTTTTATAAGTCATTCTTCCGCAATGTCCTCGTTCCAAAGTTCTTCGTTGCCATTCATCATATTGCTCATGCAACAGGCCCTTCATAATATGGTAGTTGATGAGTGCGTGGTTGATAGTCACCTGATTGGGTGAGTTTTTCAACATGCGCTTGAATTTCTTCTAAAGGTGCGAACCAAACGTCTTTTGTCTCAAGTGTTTTTTCAAGCCATTGTTCCACCAAGCGCCAACGGGCCAAACGACCTGTGAGGAACGGGTGTACGATGAGCATAAAGAAACCGCCAGCCTCATACTGCGCATCAAACTCTTCCCAAAACCCCTGCAGGCCAGCGGAAGGACCGCGTACAGGCATCATGTAGCCGATCTCATCATAGTGGGCAAAAGGTGGCCAGTCGTCCGTGCCCCAATGAACGGGCATTTCGTAAAGCTCCCCTGCTGCCGTTTTCATCCGGTAGGGAATGTCGTCCGCCATAAGAGAGGAATCATATTTGAAATCATGCTCAATCAATAGGTCGATCACTTCTTGAGTGACATTATAGACGGGTGCGCGATAACCGCGTGGTTTGCCGCCAACGATGCGGCCATAGCTATCGAGTGCTTTTTCCACCCAGTGACGTTGATTGCCTTTGGTCACAATCGGGTCTTCGTGGATCCAACCATGATGACCAATTTCGTGGCCGTCTTTCAAAATCAAATCCACGGTTTCTTGATATTGTTCAAGACACCAACCGGGGATGAAGAAAGACTGCTTCAACCCAAATTTCTTATAGGTTTCCAAGATGCGCGGCACGGCGACCGTTGGCCCATATTTACCCATTGTGATGGGATAAAGCCGATCATAACTGTCCTTGGGCCTTGCAATATGGATCAAGCTGTCAGCGTCCATATCAAAGGTAATGGCACAGGCGCATTTTGCTCCATTGGGCCACGGGATTGGATTAGCAATCATCGTCAACCCTCCAACAAATGGGTGCGGTCTGCGGACCAGCTGAGATAAAAGGCGCGGCCTGATGTGAGTTCAATATCGGCCAAATCGCGCTCTTGTATCTGGGTCTTAAACTCGCTGCCGTCTTCTGCTTCTAAAAACAGGGTTACGACTGAGCCGACGAATTCTTCTGATATCAAGGTAACAGGTACGATATTGGTGCCTGATTTGGCTTTCGGTTTATCCTCATGCAAGTTGACGAAGTCAGCAGCAATCGCAAATTCAACCGCGTCGCCTTCTTGCAAAGCTCTTTCTTTAGATGGCTTGATTGTCAGCGGGCCAAATGAAGCATCCAAATGCACAAGGCTTTTTGTGGCTTTGGTCACCTTGCCAGAAATGATGTTGTTGCGACCAACAAACTCGGCCACAAACCGCGTGCGCGGTGCGCGGTAGATGTCTTTTGATGGTCCAGCCTGCGCAATCTCGCCTTGCCCCATTATGATCACACGATCTGCCATAGCGAAGGCCTCAGACTGTGAATGGGTTACATACACAAAGGTAATGCCAAGCTCTCTTTGTAGCCGTGTAAGCACTTGCTGCATGCGGATTACAAGGTGCGCATCAAGCGCTGAAAGCGGTTCATCAAGCAGCAGCAGCTCCGGTTCTGTTACAAGGGCGCGGGCAAGAGCGACACGTTGGCGTTGACCGCCTGAAAGTTGGGCGATATCGCGGTTTGCAAATTCTGCAATTTCCATCTTCTCAAGCCATTCATCAGATTTTATCCGACGGTTGGCCGCATCCATGCCGCGCATCTTAAGGCCGAACTCGACATTGGCGCGGACATTTAAAAATGGGAACAGGGCGAGCGATTGCCAAACAAGCGGCGTGTCCCGTTCATGGGCGGCCACATCATTCATGCGCCTGTCGTTGATCAAGATGTCGCCACCGTCTGGTGTTTCCAATCCTGCCAACATCCGCAAGCTGGTTGTCTTGCCGCAGCCAGATGGTCCCATGATTGCGACGAACTCACCGCGATTAATTTCAAAGCTCACATCATTGACGGCGGTAAAGTCGCCAAAACGCTTTGTGACTGAATTAAACTGAACGAGGGCTTTAGTCGTCATGACGGTTCTTCTTTGTTGGATTTAGCCATGAAAAAGAGCTGTGCGGCAATCACCAGCGTCATGGAGATGATGAAGACAAAACTACCAATGGCGTTGACGCGTGGATCGATGTTGCCTTGCACGATTTCGAGGATCATAACGGGGATGGTCTTGTTGAGGCCCGATACAAACCATGCAACCGCAAACTCATCAAAGGAGACTGCCGCCGTGAGACAAAGGGCGGAGATGATGGCGGGTTTGGCAAAGGGCAAAATGACATGGCGCATGGCAGCCCACTCACTTGCGCCAAGGTTCCATGCGGCAGCCTCCAAGCTTTCATCCATTTGCGAAAGGCGCAGGCGAATGATGGCCATGGCAAAAGGTGCTGTCAGCACAGTGTGGGCAACGATGATCGACCAAACTTGCCCCGATGCTCCAATGCGTGAGAGCCATGCGAGCATCGCAAGCGCCATGATGATGAGCGGGATGGTTGGCGGTAAAAGTGCCAGCGCCAGATAAGCGCCTTTGAAGCGGAAGTTATAGCGAAAATCTGTGTAGGCCGTTGCAAAACCGATGATGGTTGCAAGCACCGCTGTGCAAACAGAAACAATCAAGCTGCGGGTGGCAGATTCCCAAAATTCTGGATCACTTAATACAGCTTCATACCACTGGGTTGAAAACGATCCGAGCGGAATGGTCGGGAAGCGTTGTGAGTTAAACGAGAAGATCAAGCTTGTCACAATCGGCGCGAAGACAAAGATGAAAATCACGCCGACATAGGCCCATAAGAACCACTTCAATGTTTGCCTGCTCATTACGTTACTCATGTGCGGCCTCGCTTGGCATAGGCTGCGTAAATAGCGGCAAAGGCAATAGTAAACAGTGTCACCATCATGGTGATCGCAACCACTGCCGCCCGTGGCCATTGTTGGCCGGACTTGGTTTGATCAATGATGAGGATAGGCAGCGTTGGGGGTTTGGAGCCACCCAGATAATAAGGGGCGACGAAATCGCCGAATGAAAGAATAAAACAGAACACCGCGCCGATGATCAGCCCGACTTTTGCAAGGGGTACCACGACGGTGAACACCGTGCGCAATCGCCCGCAGCCAAGATTGTGGGCGGCCTCTACCAGCGAGCGGTCTACTTGCGCCAAGGAGATGGTTTGCAAGATCACAACAAGGGGCAGGGTGAGTGTTAAATAGCCAACCGTTGAGCCGAACGTTGTGTTCAACATGGTGTATGGACCAAGTCCGATAAAACCCAACATGGCGTTGATGATGCCTTGTTCGGCAAGGATCACGTACCATGAGAAGGTACGCACCAGATAGCTTGTGAAAAACGGGATGATCAAAAAGAAAATTGCCCAGCGTCGCACGGTGGCCGACACTTTAAAGGCGAGTGTATAAGAAGCGGGGAAGGCGATCAGTGTGCAAATGATTGTTGCAGCACCGGCCAAGCCGAAGGTGAACCAGTAGCTATCCCAGAAATAATTGCGGCCAAACATTTTGACCCAATTCTTCATCTCAAAGGCTTCGACCATGCGGTAATTTTTCACGAGGAAAAACGACATCGCGACCATCAAAGCCAAGGGGCCGATGAAGAATAAAAATTGCCAAATGATAATCGGCAGCCGCCATGTCAGCTTATAAGCAGACCAACGATTTTGCCGTGCTTGTAACGCCATGAACTAAGCCGGATACTAAACGAGAAATACCCTCGCCAACTTGAGCGTCGGCGAGGGAAATATTATGCGCAAATTATGCGTTTTTATATTCAGACCAGTAGTCGTTCCAATCTTCCAACGACTGCTGTTTTGGAATGTCGCGGTAGTGAATGCGGCCTTCCTTCACAAGCGTGATTGGGTCGTTGGCGAGACCATCAACCTGGCCTGTGCGCACCGCTTCTTTCTTGTCGACTTCGTTCAAGAGGGCGCGGCCTGCTTTTGTAATCGCAAAGCCCGGATAAGCTGCCATTTGTGCAGATTTCACCTGACCTTCAGGAGAAAGCATGTATTGGATGAACTTCTTCACCAAGTCGCCTTTCTCAGAGCCTTTGCCGATACAATAGCTCTCCGTCCACTGGATGCCGCCTTCTTTTGGAACAACGGAGGCAACCGGCGCGCCATCTTTTTCAAGAACTCCAGTAATCCAGTCACCAATGCCGCACATTGCAAGCATTTCGCCGTTTTTCAGTGAGTTGAATGTCCCACCGTAATCGAAGTAACCGCCAACTTGTGGGCGCAGGCTTGTAGTTGTTTCTTGAACCTTGGCCCATCCAGCATCGTCAAGATCCCAAAGGCCCGCACCATTGCCATTGTAAAGGCTCATCATGCCAAGGCTTGGTAAGTGCCAATCAAAGTGGCCGACTTTACCTTTCACGCCTTCTTTCCAGAAGCATGAATAGCTCGCGGCTTCTTCTGCAGTAATTGCGTTCTTGTTATAAGAAACACCAAGGTGACCACAGCGAACCATTACGGAGTGAAGTTTGCCATCTGCCCAGTGGCCTGGGAATTTGGTGAAGTCTTCATGCAGCATGTCGTCAAAATTATAGTCAGCAGCATTCAGCTCTTCGATGTGACCAGCCGCATTAAGCTGCTGCACGAATTCCGCATCTGACAAGATAATGTCATAGGTGCCTGGAGGTGATTGAGCGATAAGCGCCAACATATTGTCGCCACCAGCATAATATTTCGGCTTGAATTTTACATTGTTTGCCGCTTCATATTCGCCAACAATATCGCTCTCGCCGTGGCCATACCAAGCCAACATATTGAGTTCAACAGTTTGCGCCCAAGTGCGGTTTACGAATGGCATAGAGAGCGCGGCAGCCCCCGTATACTTCAACAATTCGCGCCTTGTCGGCTTTAAAATATTGGAAGATTTCTTCTGGTCGGTCATGACG
>CAZKKW010000063.1:0-12756 GCA_964553335.1 uncultured Hyphomicrobiales bacterium
ATACGAAGCTCTTTCTTACAGACGCTTTATTTATCAAACCCAATTTAGCCCAATCCATCTTGTCTCTATTGCACCCAAAACGCTAGCGCCGCTGCCTGCGATATTCTGGCACACGCTCCCCGCGCAATAAAAATTGTGCCGGATTATTTTCAATGTTCCTGATAATGGTTTCAAGCCGTGAAACCGCCGTGCGACTTTGACCAATCAATGCTTCAATATCACTTAACCCACGGGTTGAGAAACGAGCAAGTCCACCTGAAATCGCATCCGCACGCTTTTCAAAACTCTCAGCTACTTTTCTAATAGATGTGGCAGCATCCGTTGCTTCCACAACAAAACCACGACCGTCCGCTTCAACTAATCCATCCACCGTGCCAACCAGCTTGGTAATTGACTCACTGGTTTTCACAAGACGGCTCGCAACAACCGTAGCATCTTTGATAATGCTTTCGAGGTTCTCTCGGTTTTCAGCAAGCGTACCTGTTACCTTAGTCACATCACTCGTCGCCGTTTTTGCGTCTGCGATAATCACGTCAATTTCTTTGCCCGAGGCTTCAAGTTTTGCTGCAAAGGTCTCAAAGCTTGATAGCGTGTTCGAAATCTTCTCGCCATCAATCAACTTAAGCTTCGCTTGCAAGTCTGTGCTGATTCCTTCAACGCTTGAAAGTGTGCGAGTCAATTGATCACCATTTATAGCCTGCGCAGTCGCCGTCAGGCTGGTTACAAGTGTTGACGCACCGGTCACTGCCGTTTTCGCATCATTCAATATGCCATCAAATTTCTCAGTATTTCGAGCAAGGTCACCCGTAATTTTTTCGGCATTATTCAATGTCGACTTCACAGTGTCAGGATCAACCGCCTTAACAATAGCCCCAACATCTTTCGACACAATGCCAAGTGTATCACTGAGTGAAGCCAGTGCGGTTGATGCTTTACCAACATTCGCCAATAGTTCATCAATCTCGTCGGTTTTATCAGCAACTGCTGCCGTTACCTTTTCAACATTTGCAACCGTCTTATTGATGCTTGGAATATTAACATCCAAAACACCGTCCACTTTTGCCAAAATGCCGTTGGCAACAGTTATGGTGTTATTAGCCGCCTCCAAAATATCATTCAGCGCGGATGCTTGCGCCCGAAGGACTGGAATTTCTTCTTGCTCCAATATCAAAGGGCTATCAGGCGTACCACCAACCAAGGAAACATTGGCAAGCCCTGTTAGGGGTTGGCTTGAGACCATTACCTGTGTATCGGCGCGCAAAGGCGTACCTACTTTCACTTTCATGGTGGCATACACATTGGCAGGATCTGCTTCAGATAGTTTAACGCTTGTTACGGCACCAACCCGTAGGCCGTTAAACAACACGCCACTGCCCAATTTCAATCCACCAGCGTCACTTGGAATAATCAGTTGCACTTCACGGGCATCAGTCGTTTCACCATAGCGAACAAGCCAATAGATAAACCCGACAGCCATCGCGAAGACAGCTAACGTGAAGATACCTATTGCAATGTAATTTGCGCGTGTTTCCATAAACTACTCAAGAATCCTTAAAAGACGGTCCTTAAAAATACGTTCTAACCTATATGTGCTCGCTTTGCACGTTCTCCATTAAAGTATGCATCTACCCATGGGTCATCAAATTCAAGCATTTCTTTAGGTTTTCCAGTGACAAGCACTCGTTTTTTGCCCAAAACGGCAATTCTGTCACACGCAGTGAATAAACTATCCAAATCGTGGGTGACCATAAACACAGTAACGCCTAAAGTATCTCTCAATTTTAAAATCAATTGATCAAACTCTTGCGCGCCAATTGGGTCAAGACCTGAGGTCGGTTCATCCAAGAAAATTACGGCAGGATCAAGAGCAAGAGCCCGCGCAACACCAGCCCGTTTTATCATGCCGCCTGAAAGTTCTGCCGGAACTTTGTCAGCAGCATCAAGAGCAAGCCCTACAAGTTCCATTTTCATCAGCGCCAGCTCATCCATCAAACTCTGGCTCAAATCAAGATACTCACGCATAGGCACTTGGATATTTTGTTTCACAGTCAAAGACGAAAACAGCGCCCCATGCTGAAACAAAACACCCAATTGCTGATCGATCGACTGTCGCTCTTCAAAAGTTGCACGATCATAATCAAGTCCCAATATGTTGACGGAACCATTCCGTTTAGGATTAAGGCCCAAAATCGCCCGTGTCAGCACCGATTTACCAGTGCCAGACGCGCCAACAATTCCCAAAATTTCGCCTTTGAAAACGTCAATATCGAGGTTTTCAAGAATGTTGGTTTCATCAAAGCCAACGGTCAATTCACGTACTTTGATGACTAGCTCTTGTTGGGATGGTGTTTGTGAATTTTGAGCGTGCATGATCAATATCCAAGACTTGCGGAAATCACCGCAAAAATACCGTCGACCACAATCACCATGAAAATCGATTTCACAACGGCGACAGTGGTGTGATGAGATAACGATTCAGAACTCCCCTCAACCTTCAATCCTTCAGACATGGCAATCAACCCAATAATCAACGCCATAAAGGGAGCTTTGATGATACCCATCATGAAGTAAGTAAGTGGGATAGCATCGCGCGTACGTTGCAGGAACAATTCCCATGAAAGGTCGATATAAACCCAAAGCGCGACTTGTGCACCAAGCAAAGCTGAATAGTTCGCCACAACAGTCAGCAAAGGCATAATGATGATCAGCGCCAAAATGCGCGGAAAGAGCAAAACATCGACCGGATCAAGACCGATCACTTTCAATGCGTCAATCTCTTCCCGCATCTTCATTGATCCAATTTCCGCGGTATAAGCAGAACCAGAACGACCAGCTACCATGATCGCGGTCAACACAACGCCCAAATCCCGCGTAATCAACACCCCAACCAGATCAACTGCCATCACATCAGCACCAAAGAAGCTCAACTGATAAGCGCCCTGCTGTGCCATGATTGCCCCGATCAAAAAAGTCATAAGGCTGATGATCGGAACAGCTGTCAAACCTGTCTTCATCATGTGGGTGAACAGGGCTGGCAGTCTTATAATTTGTCCATTTTCAGGTTTTTTTCCAAAAATACCAAAAAATAAACCGGTAAGACGTCGACCACATGCCGTCATCAATGCACCCAGTAGCGAGACAATACGTTTTACATCTTCAAAGCCATCTGAAATGCGAACCGCGGAACGCTCTAGCAGGCCTACTTTCGTGGGATCGGGAACACGGTGCGCTTGCATTTCTTGTGCCGCGCCAGAAATCGCTTCTAGCAAAGTTCTATGCTCAGCCTTCACATCAACAAAGGCAACGCGCACATTTTGTTTTTGCCATTTTTCGCTTAATTTTAATAGTAACCAAACCCCTGATGTATCTAGGGTTTTCATACCTTTGAGCGAAATTGAAATCTCATTTTTTTGTGGTTTTGCAAGACTTGTCAGATGAGATTCAATCTGATTGGCATGGGTAATAGTCCACTCGCCAACAGCCGCCATTGCTTGGCTTGCACCATTGTCGCTTAGGCTAATCACGTGCCCTGCATTTTGTTCCACTAAAACATCCATGAAATTTAATATACGATATTTTCAAAACCAAACACCATCTCTTACACGTTTTAAAAAGACAACACTAGAACAATTCGATTCATGAATTGACTGTTTCAATTACAAGAACAAACGCCTAGTTTATCGCAACGATTTGCAGATCATATGAGAATCCATAATGCCAGCCTTCACCCTCAAAGCCTACTCCCACAGCCTACCGCTGGAAAAACCTTTTCGGATTTCGCGAGGGGTTCGCACAACGGCCAATATGGTGGTGGCGGAAATTTCAGATGGCATTCACACCGGACGGGGCGAATGCATGCCTTATCCTCGGTACGGCGAAACAATTGAAAGCGTGATCGAGCTTTTAGAAAATGTTGCAAAAAATGAGGAAAGTTTCGCAACGCTAGAAGCCTGCCAAAACGCCCTCCCCCCAGGTGCTGCCCGCAACGCTCTTGATTGCGCGCGGCTTGATTTTGAAGCCAAAAAATCTGGGCGCTCCGTCGCTAGCCGTTTCAAACTTACCATGAAGCCGCAGGTAACAGCTTTTACACTCGGTATCGACACCCCTTCTGCCATGTATGAAGCTGCCAAAGCTGCCAGTGACCGGCAGGTCTTGAAAATCAAACTCGGTGCGGGTGACGAAGACATTGAACGCCTTAGCGCTGTACGTCGTGGTTCTCCTAAAGCAAAGCTGATTGTTGATGCGAATGAAGGTTGGAAACCGGAAGATTTTGATCATCATTTAAAGAGCTGTATTGAAAACAAAGTCGGCTTAATTGAACAACCTTTACCCGCAGGCGACGATGATGCCTTACTATCAATCAAATCGCCAATCCCGATCTGTGCAGATGAAAGCTTACACACCAGACAAGAGCTCGATCACATTGAAAAGCGCTATGATGCGATAAACATCAAGCTTGATAAAACCGGCGGTCTATCGGAAGCAATGGTGGTCTTGGAAGAGGCTGAAAAGCGCGGCCTAATCATCATGGTTGGTTGCATGCTTTCCTCCTCACTTTCAATGGCACCTGCCGTACTGGTTGCCCAGCGTGCCACGTGGGTGGACCTTGATGGCCCGTTATTGTTGGCACGTGATTGCGACAACGCACTGACTTATGAAGGCAGCACCATCCTACCCCCCACGCCGCAGCTTTGGGGTTGATAGTAAGTAGACAACGGCCATCAGGGAAACCACGGCCATCGCGTAAAAACTCTCTAGTCCAAATCGCTCATAAAGGGTGCCACAGAACAAAGTGAGCGCTGCCGCTATCAACCCTGCAACAAATGTGGATGCACCCTGTGCCGCTGGCGTTTCTTCTTCGCTGACTTCTTTCGCAATAAAGGCCTGCAAACCTAAGTGGGTCGCACCGAATGAAAAACCATGCAGAATTTGAACCATCAAAATCAACGTCACACTGTCCATTGATCCATGAAGGGTCCAACGCAATGTTGCGGCAATACCTCCCAACAACAGCAAACGCGATGCGCCGATTTTCGAGAACAATTGAGATGCCTGCGTAAAGAGCAAAATTTCTGCAATCACGCCGACCGCCCAAAACCAACCGATCTGGCTTGCAGAAAAACCTCTAGCAAGCCAATCAATCGTTCCAAATCCATAAACAAGAACATGCGAGGATTGAATGAGACCAGCCACTGCAGCGATTTGCAAAAATTGTCGCTCTTTCAAAAATCCAACCAGCCCCTCAAGACCGTGAGATCCAACTTTGGGCCTATCACTCGGATCAAGGCAGTAGGTTGGCAGCAAAAAACTCACCAAGAGCGACAGGGCCAGCATTGCCAAAATCAACCAAAACACACCGTTTGTTCCAAGCTCGGCCAAGAACATTCCAGCTGCAAGATTTGCAACCACAAAAGCAACGGACCCCCATAGCCTTATATGCCCGTAATTTGCACCACTAAGACGCACTTCACTCAAAACGAATGAATCGCCAAGCGGGATGAGCGCATGCCAAAAAACACTGAAAATGCTGAGCAAAATGAGAACGACGATAAAATTGTCAACAAAGCCCAACACCGCAAAGCTTGCGACCGACACAAAACAAAATAGATAGGCCGCATAACGCCGTTGAGATAGCCCACCAGCCACAGCCACCGCGTAGGGCGAGAAAAAGACGCGAACCACCAAGGAAATGCTGAGAAGAATCGCAACCTCATTGGCTGTATTCCCCTGGCTCAACAACCATGACGGGAAGAATGGCAAGAAAATACCAAGCCCAAGGAAAACCGAAGACACAAAAAGCGCTACTTTTATTGAAGAATTCAAGAAATCAAAGCCTTAGGTGTGCGAATCTAAATTTAGAATACACTTCGGTAACTCTTTTTGGCTAATAGTTAAACCTGAATCAAGAAGGTGGATTCTATGGGCGATTTGATTAAACAAAGCGAAATTTCCGAAGAAGATTACCGCGCCATTGAAGAAGCGGTAATGGAAACAGCACGAGGCCGCTGGTTTTTAGCTGAATATGCGAAGCGTAATCGCGTGTCTGATACTTCACGCGTGGTCGAAGCGATCGATAGCCTCAAAAGTTATATTACGACAGAACACGACCCTGCCGATATGCTGCAGTTGCGACTTGATATTTTAGACATGACGCAAACCATCGAGCAGATTAAAACTGAAATCGCGAATACAGGCGACATCGCGAATTCAGGCGAAGATGGCACAGCAATCAGTGACGCTCAATTGGAGCTAAACGTTGTTTTGGATGAAACAGAAGAGGCAACATCTAACATCCTTTCTTCTGCTGAAAAAATTCAAGAGATCATTTGGGAATTAAAAGAAACCGAAAAAGACAATGCGGGTTTCGACAAAATTGATGAGCTTGTAACAGAAGTCTATATGGCCTGTTCATTCCAAGATGTGACGGGCCAGCGCTTGCGCAAAGTCGTTGGTCTAACATCCGACATCGAGCAACGTCTTAAAAACATGGTAAGCCTTTGGGACGCTGACGAATTACTTCAATATAAGCAGAGTGATGAAACAAACACCGAAGACGAAAATTTGAAGAACGGCCCTGCTTTGCCTCCAGATGCGCAAGAGCAAATCGACATTGATGCCGTGTTGTCAGCTGAAGACACAGATCTTGAAGGGGCACTTGATTGGTCTGATACAACGGACGAATCAAGCGCTGATGACGAAGACGTCTTCATCATTGAAGATGACTTTGAAGAAGCACCTGATGCAAACATGATTGCCTTTGAAGCGGACACAGAAGATGAGCTTGCGTTCCAAGCGCCTCCCGCTGAAGCAGTTATTGATGATGATGACGATTGGAAAAATGACCAAGCATCGGCTAATTCAGAAGCTGAAATTGATGATGAAGAAACCGGCGCCGCCCCTCTCCACGCACGGCTTGCACAATTTAGCTAGGTACGAGTTCAGCTAGGAGATCCTAGCGACAAAGCTTGGCGCATCATTTCTGGGTCAATGTTTCCGCCAGAAAGCGTAAGGAGCACTGTCTCGCCTTGAATATCTATCTTGTTGGATAACAAGGCTGCCAAGGCTGCCGCACCGCCCGGTTCAACAACAACTTTAAGTTCGTTAAACGCAAACGCCACTGCGCGCAAAGCCTCTTCATCTGAGATCACGAGACCTTGTGATGCATAACCTTTCAATATTGAAAAACTCAATTCACCCGGCATCGGCGTGATGATCGCATCGCAAATCGAACCAACAGTTGTCGCATTCGTAAGCCGTTCACCTTCTCGAAGAGAACGACTGTAATCATCAAAACCTTTAGGCTCCACCGTGTGAAAACGCGCCTTTGGAAAATGCTCCTGCATAACCAGAGCAATGCCCGCTGAAAGGCCGCCGCCACCTGTACAAGCAAACACACGGTTCAACTCAATATCGTTTTCATCAAAGAAACCGACCGCTTCCAAAGCGCACGTTCCCTGCCCTGCCATGACATAGGGGTTGTTGTAGGGGTGAATGAGGATAGCATCCAGTTCTTCCGCCTTAGCATTGGTGACAACATCGCGGTCTTCTTTCGCACGATCATAAAACAAGACCGTTGCACCAGATCGACGGGTGCGCTCGACTTTAATTTTCGGAGCATCAAAGGGCATGATGATCGTTGCAGGAACATTCAGCAGTCTCGCCGCCTCAGCAATTCCCTGTGCGTGATTACCAGAGGAGCAAGCAATCACACCGCGTTTTGCAAGATCAGCCTCTTGTTCCAAATAGGTCGTGACAGAATTCATCGCACCACGAAATTTAAATGACCCTGTGCGTTGTAAATTCTCCGCTTTCAAATAAACCTGCGCGCCACAAATCTCATCCAAAATATGAGAGGTCAGCAACGGTGTTTTAATCGCATGCCCCTTAATTCGACGGGCAGCATTGATAACATCTTGATAGACCGGCGGGTTCAGCATTTAAATCTCGCGCAAGATTGGTTTCTCACGCGAGATTATACCCGTTACAAAGAAAGCGAAACCTTGGCATCACGTTTCACCCGTGGTTCTTCCATTGCGCAAACCGCTTTGACATTTTCCAAAAACATTTCTGCTACTGAGCGCCAAGACCGCTCTTCGGCAAAACGGCGACAGGCGACACGGTCACACAGCAATGCTTGTTCGATCGCTTCGCTCAAATTTTCAGACAGGCAACCGACCGATTTATCACGGCCAATCACATCAATCGGCCCCATAACCGGATAGGCAGCAACCGGCACGCCGCTGGCGAGCGCTTCTAACATCACAATGCCAAATGTATCTGTTTTGCTTGGAAAAACAAAAACGTCTGCTGACGCATAGTAGCGTGCAAGCTCGTCATCAAATTTCGCACCGACAAATTTCACGTCTGGATACTTGGTTTCAAGCTCACCTCGTGCAGGCCCATCACCAACAACAATTTTGGTGCCTTTAACAGCGGTTTCCAAAAACGCCTCGATGTTCTTTTCAACAGCCACCCGCCCGACATAAAGCTGGATCGGCCCTTCAAACCCTAAATCTGTCCGTTTGTTTGGATGATAAAGATCACTATCAACACCGCGCGTCCAAGACACGAGTTTGGTGAAACCTTTCCTTGCCAAATCACGCCTTAGCGAAGGCGTCGCAACCATACAGCCATTGCCTGAATTATGGAAATTGCGAAGGTAAGTATAAGTCCACGAAATAGGAACGGGGAAACGCGCGTTTACATATTCCGGAAAGCGCGTGTGATAGCTTGTCGTAAACGGGCGCCCGTTCGATTGACAATAAACCCGCGCCGCGCGGCCAAGCGTTGCTTCTGTGGCAATATGAACATGATCAGGATTGTGTTTTGCAATCTCACCGCCAACACCTGTTGCCGTCGTCAATGACAATCTGATCTCCGGATAGGTTGGGCATGGGATGGTGTGAAATGGTTGAGGAGAAACCACATGCGTTTCATGCCCCATCGCGTTGAGTTCGTTGACAGTGCGCTCTAACGTACGCACGACACCATTCACCTGCGGATACCAAGCGTCTGTTACGATAACAATTTTCATAATTCGGCTCTCAGATTCTTCAAAATAATTTCATTATCAATTGGCTATTAAGCAGCGGCATTGCCACTAATTTTGATGACATTATTAACACCCCTATCTGCAGTATCAGCATACAACTCGGTCCAATTAATAATCTCAAGCGTTCCATCTTCAAGCTCGCCAACAGCAGTGCAGCTCTCCACCCAATCACCCGTATTCACATATTCGATGCCATAATCGCTATGCATAACCGCGTGGTGGATATGACCACAGATGACGCCATCAACCTGATTACGGTCAGCCTCCACGCAAAGAGCCTTTTCAAACTCGCCAACAAAATTGACAGCCGACTTCACCTTCATTTTTGCCCAAGCAGACAAGGACCAATAAGACAGCCCAAATTTACGACGGATCTTATTCAAAATCGTATTGACCTTGATCGCAAAAACGTAAGCGCCATCACCTAAGACAGCGAGCCATTTATGGTGACGCACAACCACGTCAAATTGATCCCCGTGGATCACCAAAAAGCGTCGGTTATCTGCCGTTTTATGGATTATTTGATCCTCGATGATAACTTCACCAAATTGCGTACCAAGATAATCTCTTAAAAACTCATCATGGTTGCCGGGTAGATAAACAACCTTCGTACCTTTGCGACTGGCCCGCAGAAGTTTTTGCACCACATCATTGTGTTCTTGTGGCCAGTACCAATTCTTTTTCAAACGCCAGCCGTCAATAATGTCACCGACTAGATAAATCGTATCGGCTCTGTTGTGCTTTAAAAAATCGAGCAGCAGGTGCGCCTGACACCCTTTTGAACCAAGATGCACATCAGAAATAAAAAGTGTTTTATAATCTTTCATATTAACTTCCATCTTGGCTTTTGTCTTCTCCATCAAAACCATACCCTGCTATGAGAATCATGGTCGATAGTTTTGATGGACTTGTACCCATGTCTTATTTCAAATTTGTGACGAGCATCATTTTATTGGATATGATCTTAGGAGAGGTCAATTAAAGAAACTGTTATGAATGCAAAATAATAAGGACAGGCGAATATGGATTTAGGTATTAAAGGCCGCAAGGCGATCGTTTGTGCATCGAGCAAAGGGTTGGGACGTGGTTGCGCTGAGGCCTTAGCACAGGCAGGTTGCGACGTTGTTCTTAATGGTCGCAATGCAGAAGTTCTCGAAGCAACAGCCAGCGCCATCCGAGATCAAACAGGCGCTAATATAACCACAGTTGCCGCCGACGTCAGCACGGCTGAAGGCCAGCGCCTGCTGCTTGAGGCTTGCCCGAATCCAGATATCCTCGTCAACAACAATGGCGGTCCACCGCGCAAGAATTATCAGGAACTAGACCGCGAAGCGATGGTGAACGGCGTTATTCAAAACATGATCACGCCAATCGAGCTTATTCAAGCCGTGATTGAAGGCATGAAAGAACGCGAGTTTGGCCGCATCGTCAACATCACATCTTTGTCTGTCAAAATGCCAATTGAAGGACTTGATCTATCGTCTGGCGCCCGTGCTGGCTTAACAGGTTTCATGGCTGGCGTTTGCCGCACCTTCGCCCATCACAATGTAACGATGAACAATATTCTGCCCGGTAAGATGGATACAGATCGCCTGCGCGGTGGGATTACGGGTTCAGCCAAAGCTATGGGCGTGGATTTTGAAACAGCCGCGCAAAAACAGCGTGATGAAATTCCTGCAAAGCGCTTCGGCAATCCAGAAGAATTCGGGAATACCTGCGCATTCTTATGTTCCAACCATGCAGGCTATATTACAGGTCAAAATATTCTGCTTGATGGCGGCCTCTTTAACGGCGCGGTCTAGTCTTTCCAAAATTCATGAAAATGATGCACGGGTCCATGTCCCGTGCCGACCTCTAAGGTATCAGCATTGGCAATGGCTTGCGCAAGATAAGCTTTCGCCATTTCCAAGGCGTCACGCATGACCATCCCTTTAGCAAGCCCTGCTGCAATGGCAGATGAAAGCGTGCAGCCTGTTCCGTGGCTGTTGTTGGTCTCAACACGTTTAGACGATAGCCAAAAATTCTCTCTACCATCAGAATAAAAGTCACGCGCCTCGTCGCCAGCACTATGCCCGCCCTTATTCAAAACGGCTTTAACGCCAAGCTTTAAAAGTGCCGCTGCTTGGGCCTCCATCTCCGCGTCAGTTTTAGCAGCCGCCAGCCCCGTCAAATGCGCTGCCTCATACAGGTTTGGTGTGATCAAATCAACAAGCGGAAACAAATGCTCCTGCATGGCACTCACTGCTTCATCCACAAGCAATGGATCGCCAGAGGTCGCAATCATAACCGGGTCTAAAATGACAGACTGACAATCATGCGCCTTTAAACCTTGCGCAACAGCCATGATGATTTCCGCATTAAACAACATGCCGATCTTCACAGCCTTCACATCAAGGTCAGAAAACACCGCATCCATTTGTTCGCGAACAAAGGAGGCAGGAACATCATGGATGCCTGTGACGCCTTTTGTGTTCTGCGCCGTTAAAGCCGTAATCACACTCGCACCATAAACACTGAGCGCTGAGAAGGTTTTTAAGTCGGCCTGAACACCCGCCCCCCCGCTACTATCTGACCCTGCAATGGTGACGGCAATGGCTGTCATTTCGCGCCTTCAATCGCTTCCCAAATGACATGCGGCAATGCTGGCATATCAATGTGCTTAATGCCATATTCACGATGAAGCGCATTCACCAAGGCATTCATCACTGCAGGGGTTGAACCGATAGCACCTGCCTCGCCCGCGCCTTTAATGCCGAGAGCATTGGTTGTTGACGGAACATTGCGCGTTTCAAAATGAAAATTGGGAAAATGATCAGCGCGCGGAATACCGTAGTCCATAAAGCTTGCCGAAAGGAGCTGCCCGCTCTCGTCATATTCTGTGCGCTCATGAAGGGCTTGCCCAATACCTTGAACAATGCCGCCATGCACTTGCCCTGCCAATAAAGCCGGGTTCACCGTGACACCGAAATCATCCACCACGGTATAGGTGAGAAGTTCGACAACGCCCGTATTCGGGTCCAATTCCAACTCACACACATGGGTGCCATTTGGATAGGTCGCCTCTTCCTGTTGAACATTAGCGCTGCCGGTCAGCTCTTCATCGCTCGCTGCAGCAATATCAGCAAAGCTGATGCGTCTGTCCGTGCCGACCACTTCAACATGCCCGCCTGAAAACTCTAAATCATCAACGGAGGCTTCAAGCTTATCAGAAGCGATTTCACGCAGTTTCTCACCCAGCTCATAGGCTGCTTGATTGACAGAGACGCCACCGATTGGAATGGAACGTGATCCGCCTGTACCGCCACCAGAATTCAAAACATCCGTATCGCCTTGGTGGACATGAATTTGGCTTGGATCAAGATCAAGCCGTGCTGCGATAAATTGTGCATAGGCCGTTTCGTGCCCCTGTCCGGTCGATTGCGTACCAATGCGCAAGAAGACAGAACCATCATCTTGCAAACTGACATGGGCAGGCTCAGAGCCCGCAAAAGCACAGGCCTCAATGTAGCTTGCCAAACCAATGCCGCGCAATTTTCCGTTCTTTAAACTTTCAGCACGACGCGCTTCAAACCCATCCCATTCAGCAACCTCCATCGCGCGGGTCATATGCCCATCAAACTCGCCAACATCAATCGTGCGGCCTGTTGCAGTTTTATAGGGAAACTGATCCGGCTTGATGAAATTGATCCGACGCAGCTCGTTTG
>CAZKKW010000064.1:0-12706 GCA_964553335.1 uncultured Hyphomicrobiales bacterium
GTCTAGTAGTCCTACCAAGCGCTCTTGTTCTTGCTTGACCCGTTCTTCAAGGTCAGTGAATTTTTTTAGAATGTCGGTCGAAGCAACGAATCCAATTGTCAAAGGTTCCATATCTTTTTTCAAAAGGAATGAGCACCATGCATCGACACGAGCACTTATATTTTGGTTGGAAAGTACGACCGATAAATCCTCTCCACGCGGCGTAAATCTTTTTGTACTAGCCAATAATTCTTGCCTTAAACCTTCCAGATACACATCATCAAAATGCGGAGACTCAAGCATTTGCTCTTTAAGGCCTGCTGCCGTGTCATTGCTGGAAACACCGAAGTGGCTTGCTAATTCCTGCAATGCACCTTCGATACCGCCTGCTTTTTCAAGCCATTGATCGAGCTTTTTGTAATTATGCAGATATGCCGACAATGCTTGTTGATAGCCGCTATCAGAAGCATTTGCGATGGCATCAGACAAGGCGCTTGCAATCGGGCTTGTCGGGTGATCTGCCGCCTCCAACAAGACGGAGCGCTGCGCCTCGTTGATCAGGTGTTCTTTGCCAACATCATCCAACACTTCAAAATGCCCTGCGACATTTGCCTCCACCGGAAACTGGTGCAGCAAGCGTTCGCAAAAGGCGTGGATGGTCTGAATTTTTAGCCCGCCCGGTGTTTCCAGCGCTTTGGCAAAAAGCTGGCGTGCCGTGTTGAGAGCTATGTCGTTCGGTGGCCTGCCCGTTAGGTCGGCAATTTCTTCATACAGCGCTTCGTGGCTCAATGTTGCCCACTTTGCCAGTTCATCAAACACCCGCGCTGACATTTCAGCAGCCGCCGCTTTGGTGAAGGTGAGGCAGAGGATTTTTGAAGGGTCCGCACCCGCCAGCAATAAACGGATAACTCGCCGCGCTAAAACATAAGTTTTGCCCGAGCCAGCATTGGCAGCAACCCATGCAGAGAGCTTTGGATCTGAGGCCGTTCCTTGCAAGCTTTTGGTGCGTTCATCAACGGCAAAGTCAGCACTCATTCGCCATCCTCCTCATCAGCCACCAGCCACTCTTTCACGCGGGCCAAATGGTCGTAGGGACCGACATAGCGGAAATCAAAATCAGGACGCGGGCGCGACATATAACCTTGATTTGGATCGCGATATTGTTTGATGAGACCAAGCAATTGCTTTTCTGCTAAATCACCAAGATCATCTGGTGTGTCTGCAACCTCATCCTTTTTCACCGATTGAATGGCACTTTGCAGATGAGCTTCATCTTTGCGGCCATCAAGCTTCACCCAGCCAAGTTCTGAAACAGGCATATCTTTCGACAAGCCTTGCGGTTCAAACGCGCCACGATGATGCATGAAAACTTCTAGCGGTAGCTGCGAGGCGAGGCCAGATTTTACCTGTTTGGCACTTGGCGGATTACCGGTTTTAAAATCGACGATGGAAAGGGTGCCATTGGACAATTCATCAAGCCGGTCAACCGTTCCGCTTAAGACAAAATCTTCACCATCAACAGGAATTGGTAAGCGGGCATAAACCTCAGAATGACGTTTGGTTGGTTGTGGCTCGCGGGCTTCTTCCCATGCAAGATAAGCGTGCGCGATGCGCTCAAATCGAGGCCACCACAAAGCGCGCTGATCTGGGAAGTCTGCCATTTCTTCCATGAAGAGTTCGCGGCCAATTTCAAGAAAACGTTGCAGTGCTTCTTCTGAAACGACGCCATCCCACGTCTTATTGAAACGATCGAGCGCCTCGTGGATGATCGTACCGCGCTCGGCAAATCCGGGCATATGACCAAGCGGATCAATCGGCTTTAATTGCAAAATTCGGTCAGCGTAAATCGCGTAAGGATCGCGCACCCAAACTTCAATTCTGGTCACTGAAAGCGAGGTTGGTCGCGTTTCAACAGGCGGTTTCGGGTTCGGGCGATCAACGCTCGGTGGCGAGACCGAAAGCGGCTTATCAAGGCTTGAGGCATGGTTGAGATATTCACGCCCGCGTTCTTCTAATGCCTTTGCATGGTCTTCACCGATCAACGCCAAGAGACGTTGTAACCAGCGCGACATGACCGTCGGCGTTCCACCGCGTTTTGCAGCGCGCGTTAGCATAACACGCGGCGCGCCGAGGCCTTGGCAGACATCGTGCGCTGCCAACCCGATGCGACGTTCTGGTGCTTCCAACGCCATTTCCGCCCGCATACTTCGCGACATGAAAGCATCTGTATCGGCTTGCTTCGGCCACGATCCTTCATCGAGAGCTGCAAGAATGATAAATTCAGGGTTTAAAAGCCGTGCCTCCAAGGCACCAAGGATTAAAATGCGCGGGTCTTCCGCACCGCGTTCACGCACCGTGCCATTGCCGAGCAAAGCGCGATAGAGCTTTGGATATTCATGCGGCTTGATTTCGAAATCATCACCATCTGATAGCTGGATCGTCTCAAATAGGGTTGCAATTTCTTTTCGCGCGGGCTGCGGTTTTGCGCCCTCACCTTCAATGAAAGACAGGGCTGCTTGATGGGCTTTTGATAGCGTGCTTACGGGTAGATTATCGCCTGTTGAAAACAGCGTTTCGAGCGGTTCGAATATCTCACGAAGTCTTGCAACGAGGGTTTCGGCTGCATTCCAATCTTCTATCGCGTAGCCTTTGATTGCCGGATGAAGCCGCCCAATCGCACGCTTCGCCTCTTCTAAATCAACAGGATCACTGCCTGTTACATCCGGCTCTCTTCCTGTCCCGCGCAAGACTTCATTGCGCATTTTATCAAGACGCGATGAAAGCCCTCTCATACCGCCCGCAATTCTTGGTCCGCGCAAAATAGCGAGGTCTAACACGCGAGCCGCACGACGCACCTCTAAAGGTTCAAGGCCGAAGGTTGCGAGCGGATGCTTTAAGAGTGCCAGCAATTTCACAGGCTCAAACTGACTTGAAACCGTCTCAATAGTGAGTTGAGAAAGAACCGCAAGCGCTGTTTTCGGCAAAGGGCGACCAGCGGAATCGTCCACCTTCAAACCCCAGCGTTGCAACTCCAGCGCCACACGGCGGGCAAGCGCTCGGTCTGGCGTGACCAATGCGGCATAGCCTTCAGCTGTTCCAACAAATTCGCGCAAGGCGGTCGCAATCGCCAGTGCTTCATCGGAATCGCTTTTCGCGTTGACAAAAGTGACGCCTTCAAAGGCTTGGGTAACCTGCTGATCATTAAATTCACTGCGCAAATGTGGCCAATGATTTGTCACAGGGGCAGGCAACATGGCATGAGAGACAAGGGTTGAACGGTTATGTGCATAAGCTTCACGCACGCCTAACTCTTCAACCTCATTGGGGAGAATTTTCACATAGTCAGTGAGCAATTGTTTCAAGCCATATTGCGGATGCCCGCTGATGGCTTGGTCGCGTTCTTTACTGCCACCGATGGCTTCATAGAAGGCTTTGTCGAGATTCTTATCAAAGCCCGGCAATACGAGGCGACCATTGGGAAGTTTTGCGACAGCTGCAAGAAAACGCGCGGTTGATGGCAGGGTACCGGTAGAACCAGCCGCAATCACGGGGCCGTCCTTTGTTGCAAGCCGTGCTTGTTCCTGCCCAATCAACAAATCACGCCTTGTTGCCGGATCAATCAACCCGCGTTCTTTCAACAGGGCAGGCCAAAGTTCGGTGACGATTTTTAAAAACTCAACACTCAACTCCCAAAAGACAGCTAAGTCTTTTGCTTCCACTAAACTGCCAAGCTTGTCCCACGAAATTTCTTCCGTAATGGCGCGATCAAGCAGCTCACCAAGGTCAGCTGCAAGCCACGCCGCATCAGCAGGTGAAGCGGGTACCAGCAAGGGCTGATCACCTGAACGCACAGCGCTTTCTTGCTTGCTCATCGCTTGACCCCAACTCATAACCAAGCGCGTCAACACCAATTGTCTGGTGATCGGAGAAATGGCAGGTGGGACAGATTGGTCCGGCTCCGCGAACTGGTTCACATCGAAATAAATGTCATCTTCATCAACGGAACCAAGCGCTTTGATGGTAGGCAGGATAAGCGTTGGCGTTGAGGCGGCATCCAAAAACGCATCTTCTAACAGGCGAACCGAACGTTGGGTTGGCAGATAAATTGTGACGGTTGAAAGGGCGAGCGGATTAGCGCGATCAAAATCTGGTGGCAGCAAACTGCCATCCAAAATGGCATTAGCCAGCGTTTTTAAAAAAGGAACGTCGGGCGGGATAGAATAAACATTGGCACGCTTAAAACCGTCCACTGGCTGCCTCAGCTTTCCGCAGAACGAATGGCCCGCTCTGCCTCGTCAATTGCCTCCGGCGTTCCAACATGCAGCCAAGTACCATCCATTTGCACACCGAACAGACGTTCTGCTTCAATCGCTTGGTCAAACAGCACATTGAGTGAGAATTTCCCCTCTGGCGCATCTTTGAAAAGTCGTGGATGGAATATCGCAGCACTGGCATAAGCATAGGGTGCAACAATGTTCTCGCGGCGGCGGGTTAAATGCCCTTCGCTATCCATCGTAAAATCACCGGCACCACTAAAGCCCACAGCGTTGACTGTTGGCGATAACAGCAACAACGCATCCATTTTGTCGTCATCCCATGCATCGGCAAGGATCGTGAAATTGGGCCTTAAGCCCTCAATCCAAATAGAATCCGCATTGAGATAGAAGAACGCCTCGTCACCCAGATGCGGTAAGCCCTTCACTGTGCCGCCACCCGTTTCAAGCAGTTCATCACGTTCATCAGAAATGATGATTTCAGGTTCAGTTCGGCGCAGAACATGGGCCTCTAACAAGTCAGCAATATAATGGACATTGACGACCGCTTGCTTCGTGCCCGCCAAGGCAAGGGCGTCGAGCCCATAATCAATCAGAGATTTCCCACAAACTTCAATCAACGGCTTGGGTGTGGTCGCCGTTAGTGGGCGCATGCGCTTGCCAAAGCCTGCTGCCGCTACGAATGCCTTTGTTGGATGTTGTTTGCCGCTCATCGCCCGTTATATCCCTTGCACGCCGCCCATGCGACTCACTGCAATGATTATAACCCGAGATTATCTGCATACCAGCGTTTTAGGTCAACAAGCGCTGGATGTTTTAAGGCGCGGCGAAGATAGTCTTTGGTTCGTGGCATGTGGTTCATGTAATGCGGTTTGCCATCGCGGTATTTTAGGCGCGGCCAAAGGCCTAACAAACGCGTGCCTCGCTCTGCTGCAATAATGGCATAATCACGCTCAAAAGTTTGAACATCAAATGGCTTATCCTGCGCGGTTCTTGTCTCAATGTAACGCGCTTTCAGCATCAGCTCCATGCTTTCTGGCACCGTATAACGCGCGTCCTGACAAAGTGAGGCGACATCATAAGCAGACGGACCGATGAGAGCGTCTTGATAGTCAATTAGGCCGATCTGTTCCAACCCTGTCTGATCCGCCCGCCACATAAGGTTGGGCGAGTGATAATCCCGCAGGAACCAGCTTTTTTCACCCGTTGAGACAAGCTCGAATAAATCTTGCCACAATGCTAAATACTCAGACCAAGCCTGTTTGCTAAAGGTGGTTTCAAGAACTTTTGGCGCGTACCAATCTGCCAGCAGCGAAATTTCGATATCGAAGACACTTTGATCAAAAGTTGGAAGGCTATACTCGCTTCCATCAGGAAGAGAGACAGCATTAGGCCATTCTTGACCATGCATTTTTGCTAGAATATCGATGGCTACCTGATACCGCTCTGGGTGCGGCGCATCGTTAGCAATTACCGTTTCTTGCCCGAAATCTTGCATCAACAAGAAACCTTGCTCCATGTCATAGGCATACATTTCAGGGGCTGGTAGATCAGCTGCCCGCAATGCCTCGCCAATCGCTAGAAACGGCCTGACATCTTCGGCCAAATGCGCCAGCTCACTGTAGCGCTTCCCGTCTTTCACAATCGGACCATCTTCAATGGCAGGGCTATCCATCAATACGGCTTCAGTGCCATTTTTATGGGTTACAAGCTCATAGGCACGGGGCGATGCATCGCCTTGCAAAAAACGACGCTTTGCGTCTTGCCACTTATTGTCATTGAGAAATGTTCTGATTGAAAGCGTTCGGTGCAATCGCATGTGCCAGCGTGCTGAACCAAAAAACTCTAATAAACGACCACCGTCTTTCTCTGATATTTTAATCTGCAAGGCATCACTTGGCATGTCTTGCATGGCACGCTCGGGCCATTCAACCAACACAATGGCTTCATTCAAGCTTTCTGCAAAGCCTATCTCTTCAAGCTCTTCTGGATCAGACAAGCGATAGAGATCATAATGCGTGAGAGGGGTGCGGCCCTTGTCATAGAGGTTCGCCAAGGTAAAAGTCGGGCTTGGCACTTCGGCTTCATCATCGCCTAAGAATGAGCGGATGATTGCGCGCGCAATGGTGGTCTTTCCCATGCCCAATGTACCATCCAACAAAACACAATCATTGGGACGAAGCACAGGCGAAAAATCTTCGCCAAAGCGCAAGCTTGCGGCTTCATTTTCAAGGAATAGGGAATAAAAAGGGCAATCTTGCGCCACTATTCTGCAGCCGCCTTATCTGCATCAATGGGCGGGGTGGCAGGCATTGTGCACGTTACAATCGTTCCTTGTCCTTCCGTACTTTCCACTTTGACCTCACCTTGATGAAGCTCAACAAGTTGCTTTACGATGGAAAGACCAAGACCCGCGCCACCACGAACTTGCCCAGTTGCTCGGCTTTCAAACCGGTTGAAAATTTGGTCGATAAAGGCCTCTGGAATGCCAGCACCCCAGTCTTGCACTTCAAACACGATGTTTTCTTCTGTCTGACGAACGTGCAGTGCTACTTTGCCGCCATCATCTGAAAACTTAATTGCGTTTGAAAGCAGATTGAACAAAATTTGGACTATCCGGCGCTCATCACCGACAAACTCACCAATCTCTTCAGGCAGCTGCATATCCAGTTCAATATCACGCTCACGCAAGCGATCTTGCAGACCTTCCGTCGCGTTTTCGATAGCCTCACGAACAGAAATCGTTTTAAAGTCAAGTTCCAGCACACCAGCATCTGCCGTTGCTAGATCGAGAATATCATTGATAATGGCAAGCAGAGAGGAAGAAGAAGACAGAATATAGTCGGTATACTCTCGTTGCTTATCAGAAACCGGTCCAAAATCTGCATCTGCCAAAAGCTGCGCAAAGCCGATGATGTTTGTCAGTGGCGAGCGTAATTCGTAACTCACGTGTTTAACGAAATCATTTTTAAGCGTGTCAGCTTCTTTCAGCCATTCGTTCTTTTCAGTCAACGCACGTTCAAAATTGACACTGTCTGTCGTGTCGATGAAGGTCACCATTGTGCGCCCATCAATCAGAGCATTAGTTGAATATTCAATAACGGAACCATCAGGGCGCTCCATGGTGCCGGATGCTTCGTCACGGTTATCACTCACGCCCACTACAGCCATTTTAAGCTGGTGCCAATCCTCTTTGCAGCCCTGTGTCTCAACACAGAAATCTGCGATCTGGTTGACGTGAGGCATCTCGCCGCGCATCTCATCATCCATTTGCCACAAATCGCCAAAAGAGCTGTTTGAAAGCGTCAATCGACCATTGCTAGAAAACACAGCCACACCATCGTTCAAACGGTTCAATGTTTCATCTTGAAGACGAGACAAAACATTGACGCGGCTTTCAAGATTGAGCTTTGCGGTCAGGTTCTCATAAATCCAGGTCACCCCGCCAGTTGAACGCGGGCTTGCAACAACTCTCAAGGTTCGCCCATCCGGTAGATGCCAAGTGAATTCTTTCATCTCAACACTTTGATGGGTTTTTAAAAGATTGCTCTTCCACTCACGGAAGTTTGCTTCCACTGGCAGTTTTTCCAACGATCGCAGCTTATCAATCACCTCAGAATCCGTTGGTCCACTCGAAAGGAAAGATTCCGACAAGTCGAACAATTCGCTATAGGCTTTGTTATGGAAAGCAAGCTTGTGGTTTTTGTCAAAAATTACAACAGCCGTCGCTAACTCATCGAAGGTTTTCTCATGACTTTCAATGGTACGGCTGAGTGCTGCTTGAGCTTTTTGGGCCTCACTCACATCAGTTGCAATACCCGCGCTACCATTATTTGTAGAAACAGACACAACGTCAAAAGTGCGTTGAGCCCCTTTCGAAATCGCTTTGACCCGCTGCTTGAAGAGAGCGCCATCTTTGTGGCTCTCAGCAATCGCGGCGCGCGCTTCACTCTCGAACAAATATGCTTTTTCGCCTTCAGAATTACCTGCTTCCACAGCAGCAAGGTAAGCCTTATTTGACCAATGTAGCTGTCTGCCTTCTTCGCTGTTTTGCATCAACCAAGCTGGTTGATCAATTTCTTCAAGCAAGGCTTGATAATTCTCGACATCCGCTGAGCTTTGTTTCAGCTTGCGCCGCAATTCCATCATCACTTGTTGGTCGCCAGACAAATCGCGGAAGCGAACGAAAATCCGCCCACCCACTGTTCGACCATAGGCATCAAGATAATTACCAGATCTTGTACTAACGGCCAGTTGGAAGGCTGCACCATTTTCTCGCAAGTCTTGGATATGACGCTCTAAGCCTGCCGCAGAGGGTGGGGCGAGCCATTTGCCAAATGCCATGAAATTCGCAGCATCTTCTGGCGCATCAGAGCCTTCTGGCAGGCTGCCAATTACAGTCGGACTTGATTTTGGTGTTGCCCAAACGATGAGGCGTTGATCATCTGCTTGAATAAGGCTTTCAAACCGCTCTGAACTCGCACGCAGTTCTGCTAATTCATCGGCCATCGCATCGCGATCCTTTACAGCTTCATTGCGAGAACGCAAAAAGACAAAAGTGCTAACGATGGCAAAGGCGAGCGTTGCAAGAAAGGCAGCGTAGGAAAACACTTGTGTTGTGCCAAGGTCGGACCCGATGGCTTGGAAAAGCTCATTGGCGGATGCTGTCTGGGTAAACAACAAAGAGGAAAAAAGCGATGTCGATGATATAGCGAGGGTCTTCATGCGTTTCAGGCACAATCCTGCAAAGCTCGTCGCCTTGTCTGTGAATTGCAGTTTGAAGCGGGTGTGCATATTTTTTCCCTGGCTTTAGAATCGATATCGCGCCGCGAGCCACCCGTTACAAACGCTCAACAGTACCAATATTGAATTTAAATATTACCGAATCGTTACCAAGATACTGTTTGAATGAGTCCAAACAAAAGCCCTTTTTTGAAAAAGTGCTGAAAAATAAAAATCCGCGCGAGATGAAACTCGCGCGGACACAACATTTAGTATGTTGTTGCGATGCAACTAGTACTTGTAGTGCTCCGGCTTATATGGGCCTTGTGGAGAAATGCCAAGATAGTCTGATTGCTCATCTGACAGCTTCGTCAGTTTTACGCCAAGTTTTGCAAGGTGCAGTTCAGCAACCTTCTCATCAAGGTGTTTTGGCAAGATATAGACGTCGTTTTCGTACTTTCTTTCAGCTGCATTCGAATCAGCCCAAAGCTCCATTTGTGCCAGAACTTGGTTTGTGAAAGAGGCAGACATCACGAATGACGGGTGACCTGTTGCGTTACCAAGGTTCACCAAACGACCTTCTGAAAGAAGGATCATACGATTACCAT
Source organism: uncultured Hyphomicrobiales bacterium (assembly GCA_964553335.1). GTDB lineage: Bacteria > Pseudomonadota > Alphaproteobacteria > Rhizobiales > JACESI01 > JACESI01. The sequence goes on from CAZKKW010000064.1 coordinate 9,584, forward strand.
CTGGCTTTTCGATCAAATCAACCTGTGGCTTAACGTTTGTCCATTTGTAGTTTTTCAAACCAGCAACTTGGATCTCGTTATCAAAGTGGCCGATGTTACAAACAATCGCCATGTCTTTCATGGCGCGCATGTGCTCAACAGTGATGACGTCTTTATTGCCTGTGGCTGAAACGAAAACATCAGCGTTCGGCGCTTCGTCTTCCATTGTCACAACTTCATAACCATCCATTGCCGCTTGAAGGGCACAAATTGGATCGATTTCAGTGACTTTAACGCGGGCACCAGCACCAAGAAGGGACTGTGCTGAACCTTTACCAACATCCCCGTAGCCACAAACGATTGCAACTTTACCTGCCATCATCGTGTCTGTACCGCGACGGATCGCATCAACGAGTGATTCACGGCAACCGTAACGGTTATCAAATTTTGATTTCGTTACACTGTCGTTCACGTTGATTGCTGGGAAAGGAAGCTCACCCTTTTTCACCAAATCATAAAGACGAAGAACGCCTGTTGTTGTTTCTTCAGAAACACCGCGCAGGCTTGCTTTTACTTTTGAATAGAATGTTGGATCTTGTGCTTGACGCTTCTTGATTGTCGCGAAGAAGGCTTCTTCTTCTTCGTTTGCAGGGTTTTCAAGAATGCTTGGATCTGTTTCAGATTTTGAACCATTGAGGATCAGCATTGTTGCGTCGCCACCATCATCCAAAATCATGTTTGCGTAACCGCCGTCTGGCCATTCCCAAATGCGGTCTGAAAACGCCCAGTATTCTTCGAGCGTTTCACCTTTGAAAGCAAAAACCGGAATACCTTTAGCAGCGATTGCTGCGGCTGCGTGGTCTTGTGTTGAGAAGATGTTGCAAGACACCCAACGCACTTCCGCACCAAGCTCAACCAATGTTTCAATCAACACAGCCGTTTGAATGGTCATGTGAAGTGAACCCGCAATACGCGCGCCCTTCAACGGTTTGCTTTTGCCATACTCTTCACGCAGAGCCATCAAGCCTGGCATTTCAGTTTCAGCAATGTCCAATTCTGTGCGGCCAAACTCAGCAAGGCCAATGTCTTTTACGTAATAGTCAGCCATTATCGGTGTCCCATAAGCATCATTTTTGAAGAAGAAAGGAACGACAAAATACTGCGTCCCAAGGTATTTGGCGCTGCATAGCACGGCTTGGGTTAACGAAGCAAGAACATATAAGGAAATCCTTATATGGACTAGCAATGGCTCCACAATTTCACCGTTGTTAGCAGCTCGTTTAGCTTGAAAAATCTATCAAACCTTGCTCTTCAAGCATGGCTTTGATCCGCTTCTTTTCAATTTTCCCATAACCTGATTTTGGCATTTCATCCCAGATATAAATCGACTTTGGCTGCTTGTAGCGGGCAACCTTGTCCATAAGCCAGAGCTTGAATTCTTCCTCATCAAAGTCGGCGTTATCGTGCAAGGTAATGACGGCAACCCCAACTTCGCCCCAATCCGCATCGGGTACGCCAACAATTGCCACCTCATCAATGGCGGGATGTTCCAAAATCTTTTCTTCTGCTTCACGCGGATAAACATTGGAACCGCCAGAAATATACATGTCTGAGCGCCTGCCCGTGATGTAGACATAGCCGCGCTCATCCACATGACCCAGATCGCCCGTCATGAACCAACCATCAAGGAACACATCGCGGTTTGCTTCGTCATTTTGGTAGTAACCCGCAAACACACCGAGGCCACCTATACAGATATTGCCCGTAGTGCCTGTCTCGCGGCGTTCGCCCTTGTCATCCAAAATCGCAACATCAATGCCTGTTCGCGGATAACCGCATGAACCAACGGGCATTTTATCATCATCAAGGCTGTGATCATCCACGGGCAACACCGTGATGCATCCCGTTACTTCACCCAGACCAAAATATTGGACAATCACATTGCCAAGCTTTGAGAGCGCATGTTTTTGGTCCGCGCGATACATCGGCGCACCGGCGTAAATGACATGACGCAATGAAGAGAGATCAAAACGGTCCACCGCCTCATGCTCCGTCAAGCGCTTCACGATTGTTGGCACCGTGAACATGTTGGTGACTTTGTGTTTTTCAACCAGTGACCAAACTTCCGATGGATCAAGGCCGCTGCCGTGCGTCAACACGGTCGGCACGGCACGGGCAAGTTGTGGGAAGAAATGAGCCCCTGCCCCGTGCGACAAAGGGGCAATCGCCATAGACACATCACCCTTGCCCAAACCCGGCATTAAATCAGCCACATGATTGACCGTTACAAAAGACATTTGCCCGTGGGTGAGTGTTGCAATTTTCGGTTTTCCTGTAGTGCCAGAGGTGAAGAAGAACCAGCACGGATCGTCATACTCAACGTCTACATCTTGAAACGGTTGATCAAGGTGCCGCGTGACTGCTGCATCAAAAGCATCCGCCCCACTGCCTGCAATCACCAAGCGATCTTTGCAGGTGGACGCGGTTTGTTGAACAACATCCATATGTTGTGGGTAGGCTGCATGGCCAATGATAGCTTTGGTTTCTGTGCGAAGCGCCATATCGGCAATATCGTCAGGCGAGAGGCGAAAATTGGTTGGGACCATCACACAACCCGCCTTCAAGATGGCGACCATGCTTTCAAGATATTCAGCGCAATTGGGAGCGTGGATCATAACGCGGTCACCGCGCACCAGACCAAAGCTTTGTAATTGCGAGGCAATTGCATCGGCGCGGGCGTTAAAATCTGCCCAACTGCGCACCTCATCACCCCAGATCACAGCAGGATCATGTGCAACCCGTTTTGCCGCTTGTGTAGCGAGACCACCAAGGTTTAAAACGCGGTTTGATGCCCGCTTGATTGATAATCGTGGTTCTACCAAATTCTCCCCCTAGGCTTTGGCCAAAGCAATTTTATTGAATAGATTTTGCCCACAAATGGAAAGACTGAAATGCGTATTGTTGTTCTAGGCATATTTTTAAAACTCGCCCTCATCGCACCAGCTCACGCCGGCGATTACGCCTATGAACAAGTGATCGGGCTTTCCAAAGATGGTTTTGAAGGTCCAGACCGCCGCTTTGTGGTTTTCCCCGTGTCACTGCGTTAAACCGCTCACCCTTGAAACCGCTGTTAAATCTACCCAT
>CAZKKW010000065.1:0-12695 GCA_964553335.1 uncultured Hyphomicrobiales bacterium
ATGCATAAAACAGAAATCCATCCAGCATGATAAAAGCTTGCCAAGGTTGTTTTGCGGTCTGCGATAAAGCCGCGATCCATCATAACGGGATCATGTAGCGGGTAACTCCAAACCTGCAAGAAGGCGACGGCTAACAAAATCCAACCTGGGTTTTCAACATCAGGAGTGGAGGCATAAACGGCGCTCATATCAAGCGAACCAGTTGCGAAAACGAAGCCTAATAAAACGCCTAAAACGGCAATGAAAAACATCATTTGAAAAACGTCGGTTTTAAGCGATGCATTGAGACCACCCATCACGGAATAACCAAGGGCGACAGCGCCGACAATCAAGATGGATGCGGTGTAAGCCACACTGCCGTCGGCACCAAACAGCAGGCCGATCACCAGCAAGTTCGCGAAGATTTCAGACACCAACCGAACGCCCACAACGAAGTTGTAGCTTGTGGTGCCAGCCATGCCGAACCGGTCGCTCAAAAAGGCTTGTACGCTGTCATAACCATGACGAAAGCGAAGGCTTTGAATAATCCATGCACCCGTCAAGAATGAGAGGTAATAGGCGGCATAAGCAAGTGCGCCGCCGATGCCGTAAAAATACCCAAGAATTGCCGCGTTCATGATCGAGCGGGCGAAAATCCAAGTGGTGACCTGAGAGAAGGTTAGCGTCCAAAGGCCGGGGGCTTTTGCCGTGGTTTTATCGCCATCACTATGCCCTTTGAAGAAGGAGGCGATGGTGCGGGCTTTTGGGCTGAGGTAGAAACTGGCGAGAGAAATGATCGATGTAACAGCGATCAAGGTAATAAGTTGTGGGGACACGGTATCTCATTTTTTAGGGAACGAATTGATACGCCCTCATGCGACTTTATGTTGCGTTGCACAAGTATTTTTTGGTTCACAAATTTGACAATACACTCATTTTTCTTTGATGAGCTTTAGTTCCCAAATCCCCCGCCGCCCGGTGTCAGCATTTCATAAACATCGCCCGCTTCAAGCGCGCATTCATCGTTGCCTTTAAGCTCGACGCGTTCGCCGCTTAAGCGCAGCACGCGGTTTTCGCCGATTGAGCCATTTTCGCCGCCTGCGACGCCGTGGGCTTGGGTGATGCGGTGGCAGCATAGGGTGGTGACGGTCACGGCATCTAAGAAACGGATTTGTCGTTTGATCCCTTCGCCGCCTTGCCATTTTCCTTGGCCGCCTGAGCCTTCGCGAATTGAGAATTCTTCAACGCGCACGGGAAAGCGTTTTTCGAGCACTTCAGGGTCGGTCATACGGGTGTTCGTCATGTGGACTTGCACAGCACTTGCGCCATTAAATCCGTCACCTGCACCAGAGCCACCGCAGATTGTCTCGTAGTTTTGGAAGTGGTCATTACCCCAAACGAAATTGTTCATCGTGCCTTGTGATCCAGCAATCACACCGAGTGCACCAAGTAAGCAATCACAAATTGATTGGCTGACTTCTGTGTTGCCCGCGATAACGGCAGCAGGGTATTGCGGATTGATCATGGAGCCTTCCGGCGCGATAATTTTGAGCGGCTTCAAACACCCCTCATTAAGCGGAATATCTTTGCCAGTCAGAAGGCGGAACACATAAAGCACCACCGCTGTACAAACCGCACTTGGTGCGTTGTAGTTGCCAGCGTCTTGGCTGGAGGTTCCGGTAAAGTCGATCGTTGCTTCACCAGCTTTTTGGTCAACGCTGATTTTGACTTTGATCTCTTGGCCTTCATCAAGCGGATAGGTGAAGGCGCTATCTTTGAGGCGGCCAATCACTTGGCGAACGGAGGCTTCCGCGTTGGCTTGAACGTGGCCCATATAGGCAAGCACCACATCAAGGCCGAAGGTATCCATCATGCGGTGTACTTCACGAATGCCCGTTGAATTAGCCGCAATTTGAGCTTCTAAATCAGCCATGTTTTCATCAATGTTGCGGCATGGATATTTGCCAGATGCAAGCAGGGCGCGGGTCTCGCTTTCGCGCAATGTGCCACCATCAACCAGCCTGAAATTGTCGATTACGACGCCTTCTTCTTCAATATGTTTGCTGTCTGGTGGAGCAGAGCCCGGCGTGCGCCCGCCAATGTCTGCGTGGTGGCCGCGTGAGCCGACATAAAACAAAATCGTCTCGCCTTGCTTGTCAAACACGGGTGTAATCACGGTGACATCTGGAAGGTGCGTACCGCCATTATAGGGGTTGTTCAGCATGAAGCTGTCACCCGGTTTAATCTCACCTTCATTAAGCCGCGCCACGGTGCGCACGCTTTCACCCATGGAACCCAAATGCACGGGCACATGCGGGGCATTGGCAACCAGACCGCCGGTGCTATCAAACAGTGCGCAGGAGAAATCGAAGCGCTCTTTGATGTTGACGGAATAGGCGGTATTCGCAAGCGTTGCGCCCATCTGTTCTGCAATGGACATGAAGAGATTGTTGAACACTTCAAGCATGATTGGATCGGCATCTGTGCCCATTGCTGTCATGCGTTTTGCGGCAACAAAGCGCTCAAGAATGAGATTGCCATGAGCATCAATGGTGCCTTGCCAGCCTGGTTCAATCATATTGGTGCCGGTTGGTTCTACGATGATGGCTGGACCTTTGACGACAACGCCTGTGGCAAGGGTCTCGCGGTCAATCATTGGAATGTTTTGCAACGCGCCCTCAAGATGAACGGGAACACCCGCCTCTTCGCTGTTGTCCTTTGTCTGGCTAAGATTGTCTGCATCAGACACAGCGCTTGCTTGTCCAACAGCTTCCGCACTTAGCATGTCAAAGATGAGGGCGCGGTCTGGAGATGAAAAGCCAAAGCGCGCTTTGTGGGCCTCATCAAAACTCTTCGACATAGCCGCCGTATCGCTAAACGGCACCTCAAGCGTTTGGTGAGAGCCTTGGTAGCGTAAATGGGCGCGAGTGATGATCTTGACGGCATCTTCGCTAATGCCTTGATCCGCGACCTCGTTAGTGACGGCTTGTGAAAGGCGAGAGAGCATCTCGCGTGCACCCTCAAGTGCATTAAGCGGCTGCTCATACTGTTCTTCTTTGATCGCACGAATATCAGCAAGGCCCATGCCGAAAGCAGAAAGCACGCCCGCAAACGGGTGAATGAAAACGCGCTTCATACCAAGTGTATCGGCGATCAAACAAGCATGTTGTCCGCCTGCGCCACCGAAACAATTGAGCGTATATTGGGTGACGTCATAGCCTCGTTGAACCGAGATTTTTTTGATTGCGTTCGCCATGTTTTCAACGGCGATTTTGAGGAAACCTTCCGCCGTTTCTTCAGGTGATAACGGCGCATTGCCTGTGGCCTCTGCCACTTCTTTCGCAATGGCGATAAATTTCTGGCGCACAATATCGGTGTCAAGTTTTTCATCCGCATTGGGGCCGAAGACGGCAGGGAAATAATCGGCGTTCAGCTTACCCAAAAGCACATTGCAGTCGGTTACGGTGAGTGGCCCGCCACGACGATAACAAGCTGGACCCGGATTTGCGCCCGCACTTTCAGGGCCAACTTGATAGCGGCCATCTTGGAAAGTGAGAATAGAGCCGCCACCAGCTGCAACCGTGTGAATGTTCATCATCGGCGCGCGCATACGAACGCCTGCAACCTCGGTTTCAAACGAGCGTTCATATTCGCCTGCATAGTGACATACATCGGTAGACGTGCCGCCCATGTCAAAGCCGATGAGTTTGTCAAAACCTGCTTGTTCAGCAGTTTTCACCATGCCAACCACGCCGCCAGCGGGGCCAGAAAGAATTGAGTCTTTGCCTTGGAACAAATTAGCGTCAGTAAGCCCGCCATTTGATTGCATGAAGAAGATACGCTCACACGCGCCACCCTTAACATCCAAAGCGGTTGCCACTTGGTCGATATAGCGGCGCAAAATAGGCGATAGGTAAGCATCCACCACAGTCGTATCACCGCGCCCGATCAGCTTGATCAGTTTCGATGTTTCATGGCTTGTCGAAATCTGCGTGAAGCCGATTTCTTTCGCAATTTTGGCAACCTGCAATTCATGGTCTGGATTGAGATAGGAATGCATGAAGGCAATCGCCACACCGCGCAGACCCTTGTCGAAACCGTGTTGCAGGTGTTTGCGGGCAACGTCGAGATCAAGCGGCGTGACGACATCGCCGTCAGCATTCAAGCGTTCAGGCACTTCTTGCACATCGGTATAAAGCAGCTCTGGCAAATCGATTTTGAGATCGAAGAGTTTTGGCCGGTTTTGATAGCCAATACGCAACAGATCGCCAAAGCCTTGTGTGATGAGCAACAGGGTCGGATCGCCCTTACGTTCCAACAGCGCATTGGTAGCAACAGTGGTGCCCATTTTGACAGCTTCAATGCTGTGCGGCGGCAAAGGGGCGTCTTGGGACAGGCCCATCAAGTCGCGCACACCTTGCACGGCGGCGTCCTTATATTGTTCAGGGTTTTCAGAAAGCAGCTTGTGGGTAACCAATGCCCCATCCGGCTTTCTCGCAACCAAATCAGTGAACGTGCCACCACGATCAACCCAAAACTGCCACATCGGACATAACTCCTTCATTCGCCGACATGGTATCGACGGTGTTCATTTCAAAAACTTATAAATACAAAACGACTTAGATCAACGTCCTCAATAAAACAGCGAGGGGAGCCAAAGTGCGATTTGTGGGAAAGCTAACAGCAGCGCGATCATGGCGAACATGGTGCCGACAAAAGGTAGCGCACCTTTCATCACATCCAGCATCTCGCCTTTGCCGCGCACTGCTTGCACAACGTAGAGATTGATGCCGATTGGTGGCGTGATGAGGGCTGTCTCTAAAAGCACCATCAACAAGACACCAAACCAAACGGGATCATAACCAAGGGCCACGACAATCGGGGTGATCAATGGTGCTGTGACGAGAAGCATGGAAAGGGTTTCCATGAAGCATCCTAGAAAGATCAATAGCCCAACAATAAGCAAAAGCGTGTGAAAAGGTGAGAGGCCAAGGCCGGTTACAAAATCTGCCAGTGCTTGTGTTAGGCCGATAACCGATAAGACGAAATTCAAGAACACAGCTGCTAAGATGATCAGCATGATCATCGAGGTGGTGCGCATGGTGCCCTCAACCGCTGCCCGCAACATCGGGATCGTCAATTTGCCATTGAAAGCGGCAAGCACCATGGCTGCAACCACGCCAAGGGAAGCCGCTTCTGTTGGTGTTGCAATGCCTGCATAGATGGAGCCGACCACGACCAAGAAGATGCCGATTGGTGGAATAAGGGCAGGGAGGGCTGCAAAGCGTGTTGCCCAATCTGCATTGACCGTTTCACCGCCCCAGCCTGCTTTGACTTTGCAAAGGATAACCACGGTCACCATGAAAAGAAGGGCGAGTAAGAAACCTGGAATAAAACCCGCTAGATAAAGTTCTGGGACAGAGGTGTCTGTTAAAAGACCATAAAGAATAAGGTTGATCGATGGCGGAATAAGAATGCCGAGCGTGCCGCCAGCTGCAATCGTGCCTAAGAACAGTTGTTCGTTGTAGCCGCGCTTTTCTATCTGCGGAATGGCGATGGTGCCGATCGTTGCAGCCGTTGCAACCGACGAGCCAGAGGTTGCAGCAAACAAGGCTGACGACCCAATGTTCGAATGCATCAAGCCACCCGGTAACCAGCCAAGCCATTTGACGATGCCTTCATACATGCGCTCTGTAATGCCTGCACGAAGCAGGATCTCGCCGAGTAACACGAACATCGGGATCGCAACCAGCAGGAAGTCGGTGCCTGTTTGCCAAACCATATCGCCAAGAGCGCGGTGAAGCGGCATGGGTGTGTCGAGAAATTGCAGGGTCAAACCAAGCCAACCAAGTGAGGCGGCAATAGGTACGGCAAATGCAATGAGGGCGACCAGTATGAGGAGTGGTTTGGTGACCATTAGATTGTCTCCTCTTCCACTTGCTCATCAAGAGTTTTTGCCCCGATAAGTGCTTCTGCGCCTTTGATGTCACGTTTGATAAGCGCCATGACCGCTGTGAAGATCAACAAAACAGAGCAGAACACGAAATAGACCCAACCAAATAGCCATGGGATTTGAGGGTACTTGAGAGGGGTGCGCAGCGGCGTGATGGAGTGTGAATTGTGGGTCAGCGTATCTGCCACCAATTGCCACGCCATAACGGTGATGACGCCTGCAAAGCCTGCAAGAAGAATGATGCCAACAAAGTCAGCGATCAGTTTCAACCATGCAGGAAACAGATTGTATGCCGCATCAACGCGAATGTGGGCGCGCTGGAAAAGAGCATAAGCCAAACCAAAGGTGGTTGCGATGCCGAAGGCGTAACCAGACAGCTCGTCTGCGCCGCCAATACTGACATTGAAAACCTTGCGTAAGAAGACCTCAAGCGTGACCAATAAAGCCGATAATATGATCAGGGTGCCGCCAATCCAAACCAATATATGGCTAAATTTTTCAGACAATTTGAGAAGCTTGGTCATTGGATACTCGCGAGGATGTACTAAGTGGTTTTGGGGCGGTTTTGTATGAAAAATGCCGGCGGCAAAACCGCCGGCCAAATTGTCGGTGGGAGACTACTTGGCTTTCGCTTCAAGGCCAAGGATGGAGCCGACAGTTTTGTTCCAGTTTGCAGCACACTCTTCGCCGCAACGTTCAGCCCAACGAGACAGGATAACGTCGTTGGCGACTTTATCGCGCTCGGCTAAATCGGCAGCTGTTGGCTCAACCAATTTCATGGCACCTGGTTCGCCAATATCGCATTTGCCGCCCGTGATGCATGAAATCGCGACTTCATCTTCTGTCGCCGTTTCTGCCCACATGCGGTCATTCAATGCAGCGATTTCTTTTTCTAACGTTGCTTTTTGGGCGTCAGACAATTTGTTCCACTTGTCCAAGTTCATCGCACCAAAGGCAAGGCCCCAACCAACGCGCAATGTGTAGGCGTGAGTTGCCACTTGGTGCCATTTTGCTTTGTACGCAGACATGGTGCCTGTGATGCCGCAATCAACCACGCCTTTTTCAAGCGCTGGGATCACTTCAGCAAATGGAACGGTGACAGATGTGCCACCAACGCCTTCAACGAAGTCGCCAAGTGTTGTTGAGTATACGCGGATTTTCTTGCCCTTAAGGTCTGCAAGTCCTGCCACTTCAGCGTTGCACCAAAGTGTTTGGCTTGGGAAGGGATAAAGCATCATCAGCTTGGCGTTGTAGATTTCTTCAAAGGATTTTTCCAAGGTTGGATAATAAGCCTCAGCCACTTTGCGCTGTGTTGCAATGTCTTGCGTCACAGAGGAAAGGTCGCCGCCTTCAAAGATTGCATTTTCAGCAGCCACATAGCCCGGCAAACCAAAGGCAAAATCAAACACGCCATTTTTCACAAGACGCATTATTTCAAAGCCTTTAAGGCCGAGCTCGGTTTGAGGCTTGATGTCGCCAATTATAGAGCCGCCGCTTGCTTCGGAAATTTTATCATTCCAAAACGGGCCTTCATGCTTTTGGTAGTTTGTAAGGCTACCCCATGTGCCAACAGCTTTAATGGTGGCTGGCTTATCAGCCGCCCCAACGGTTGTTGCGACAAAGGCCAAAGCCGTTGCTGCTAGTAGTGTTTTCACTGCGTATTTCATCTTTTTCTCCCTTATTGAATGGTAAGTAACGTGTCGTTTATTGAAATGTTGTCATGCCCGTAATTGGCTGAATGCGCTCGCTGGACGCGATGTCTGTGACGAGCATGTGGCCTGGGGCATGGGTAATACATAGTTCTGGTTTTGCTCTTTCGATGGCCGCTTGCGGCGTTACACCACAGGCCCAAAAGACGGGAACTTCGTCATCGTTGACTGTAACGGGGTCGCCGTAATCTGGCTTTCGTAGATCAGCAATCCCAATGCCATCAGGATCACCCCAGTAGATCGGTGTGCCGTGGGCATGTGGATATTGAGCGCAAAGATCGAAAATGGCTGGAATTTGATCCTTCTTATAAGGACGCATAGTCACCACGAGAGGGCCATTGAAGATGCCACTTTTAACGGTCTCAATACCGCATTTGAACATTGGCACATTTTGGCCTTCGCTAATGTGTCGCACGCCAAAACCATCACGAATGAGAGCTTCTTCAAAGGTGAAGGAACAACCAAGGACAAAGGTTACAAGGCCATCTGTCCAAAGGTCATCAATGGTGCCGGGCTCACTGTCCAACACGCCGTCACGGTATACGCGGTAGCGGGGCACATCAAAACGGATATCAACGTTTGACCCAAGATTTGGAATGCTTGGATTGCCCGGTTTTGAAAGGCCAATCAAAGGGCAAGGCTTTGGATTGTTCAGACAAAATTGTAAGAAATCGGATGCATATTGCTGCGGCAGGATGACGACATTACCTTGCAAGTGGTCGGGCGCTTGACCTGCGGTTTGTCCATTGAAATTGCCAGCGCGAACCAGCGCCCGTAACTCCAAACCATTGCTTGTCTGTATTGCCAAATCCATCGAAAGCCTCCCTGTGCTTTAAGGCAACGATGTTTTTGAAATAAAATCAAATCGAATAAATTTTTGTATTTTGATAAAATATTTTTATGAATTTGAATCCAAAAATGCGAGCGCTCCTTCAGTAATATCGGTCAAGAGCGCACTAAGCGGTGAACCGGAAACATAAGAGGCGGTAAAGGTGAGCGGCGGTAATTTCTCTGTGGTTGTAAGTTCTAGGAGTTGTCCATTTGCAAGTTGTTCGGCAATCACAGCGCGTGGAACCGCACAAATTCCCATGCCAGATGTAGCCAGTCTTATGAGTGCACCAAGCGATGTCGATGTTGTCATTTTAGGCGGGTGGCGATCGCAGGCGAGAAGCTCTTTGATTTGACGACTTGGTTTGGTGTTGGTTGAGAAAGTGAGAACCGGCTCATTGGCGATGTTTTCAAGCGACCAGTGCTGATGTTTGTTTGCCAAATTCGGTTCTGCAGCAAACACCATATCATAAGCGCAGACTTCATGATTAGTGATGCTGACCTCCGCCACCGGCCCCATTAAAAAGGCAAGATCAATCTCCCGCGCGACGAGGGCGTTTCTTAAGTTGTCTGTGGAATCTACGCGAAGATCGAAGGAAAGCCCTGCTCGTTGTTGACTAAAGGTACTCATAAATTCTGGCAGCCACGTCGATACAATTGTCTCAGAGGAGCCAACCCGTATGGTCTGTTCAACATTGGCCGTTTGAATGAAGGCGCCCAAAATATCCTGCTCAAGGTTCATAAACCGCTCGGCATAACCAAACAGCTTGCGACCGGCAGGCGTTAGCTCCGCATTGCGGGTTTCCCGGATGAATAATTCCGTGCCGATATCTTGTTCCAGCACCTGTATGCGGGCAGAAATAGCAGGTTGCGTTAAATTGAGTTTTTCTGACGCGGCCCGAAAGCTACCAAGATTTGCGATCCAATAAAATGTATCAAGATTTCGAACCTTCAAGATTAGCCCCTTGCGCCCAATTCAATATAATTGATTGATCAATATGTATTGCAATAAATCATTTTTATCTGGTTTGAGCAAAGTTTTTGATTTTGGAATTGGCGTTGAGTTCAAGCTGGAGAGGCTATTCAAGCAATGTTGCAACAAATAAAGTTGATCTGAGAAGTCGATTTACTATAATCACTTTGCTTTTTAAGCCGGCTGTCTGACTCATAGTGAGTTTGGGGTGTGGCTACAAACCAAAACAGAAAGTATTACCATGACGAATGATCGCTCTACCGAATTGGGCTTATTCTCCCTCCGTTTGACTATTTTCATTTTGATGATTGTTTGGGCGGGTTTGAAAATTATCGCACCAGGATCTTATGCAGGCGCAGGTGACAACCCAGGAATTTTCCAAGGCTTTTATGGCGTGAGTGTTGGCGCCCAGATTGTTTTGATACTCGGCATCGCACAAGTCATCTTCCTTCTCGCCTATTTGGCAGGTCTGTTTAAAACCATCACTGTTGGCGGCGTGATGTTGATGAACCTTGCATCGATGGTTGTGAGCGCACCTAAATTTCTTGCACCATTTGCGGATAAACCAAACCTGCTGTTTCTGACATCCGTCACAGTTTTCGGCGCATCGCTCGCTCATTTCCTCATGCGTAAAAACGACACATTCCTGTCGCTTGGGAAGTAATAATATGCTGAAATCGGTGGCGGGTTTATGCTGCCATCGGTTTTCTTTAAATGGGTTGATTTACAGCTTGACCGGTGGCTTTCCCGCTCCTAACGTCCTTTCAAAATTATGTACTTGGAGGGGCATTAAGTGAGCACTGTTGTTGAATCTTGGAACGAGTGGGATCCACTTAAACATGTAATTGTTGGCCGTGCGGATGGATGTTGTATTCCGCCGCCAGAACCGGCCTTAGACGCCAAAGTTCCCGAAGACAGCGACATGCGCGGTCAGTTTGGCCCACGCCCGCAAGAAACGGTTGATCGCGCCAATGAGCTGCTCGATAACTTCGCCTCGATGCTTCAAAAGCGCGGCGTGATTGTAGACCGTCCAACCCCGCTCGATTTCAACCAACGCTCCGCAACGCCAGATTGGGAAACTGAAACCATGTTCGGCTGCATGCCGCCGCGTGATGTTTTGTTGACCGTTGGCAAAGAGATGTTGGAAGCGACAATGTCTTATCGGTGTCGGTGGTTTGAATATCTTTGCTACCGCCCGCTTTTGCAGCGTTATTACAATGAAGACCCAAAGATGCGCCACGAGTCGGCGCCAAAACCACGCTTAACAGATGAAGACTACCGCCCTGATTATCTGTCTGAAAAAATCGGCGTTGAAAAACGGCTTGAGTGGACAGCGGAGAAATTCTTTGTCACCACAGAAGAAGAGCCGCTTTTTGATGCTGCTGACGTTCTGCGCTTCGGCAAGGACTTGATTGTGCAACATGGCTTCACAACAAATCTCAAAGGCATTGATTGGCTACAACGCCACTTCCCTGATCATCGTGTCCACGCGGTGAATTTTCCGGGCGACCCTTACCCAATCCACATTGACGCGACCTTCACGCCTATCAAGCCGGGCCTCATCATCAACAATCCTGACCGTCGCTTGCCGGATGATCAGCGCGCCTTGTTTGAGAAGAATGGATGGGAAATCGTGGACAGTGCCCGCCCAGCGCACAACACGCCTCCGCCGCTTTGTTATTCCTCCACATGGCTATCTATGAATGTCTTGGTGCTTGATCCTAAAACGGTCTGCGTTGAAGCCAGCGAAGTGCACCAAATGGAGCAGCTCGATAAACTTGGAATGGAAGTTATCCCCGTTGAATTACGTGATGCATACGCCTTTGGTGGTGGATTACATTGTTGTACTGCAGATGTTCTGCGCGAAGGCACATGTGAGGACTATCTTCCAAAACAATAACGATATAAGCAGGAAGGATGGGGGATTATTTAGCTAAATTTACTGGCGAAAAGTTCCTTGTCCTCGGGGCAGGGTCTATCGCATCCACTTTTTTGCCGATGTTACTGCGGCATATTGATGTTGATAAAGAAAAAATCGTCGTTATGTCTGAAGCGCATATGTATGGCCATGCGCTTGAAGAACTGGGTGTTGCCCAAGAAAATATCCGATTAACACCGGATACCTTTGAGCAAGTGTTTAGCGAACGGTTGAGCGCTGGCGATATGGTGCTCAATTTAACCGGTGGCGTTTCTGCGATTGATCTGGTGACCTATTGTCTCAATAACGGGATCAATTATCTCGACACCAGCAATGAGCGCTGGGAACATGGCGCGCTCCATAATGATGCGGGTGATTATTCGCAGCAGTGGAACAAGATGATTGGCATGCGCCCTCATTTGCCGAAGAATTCGACGGCGCTGGTCAGCCACGGTGCTAATCCGGGTATAGTCAATCATTTTGCAAAACAAGCGGTTGAAGACTTAGCCCGCGCCAATGGCGTTTGGCCAAAAGGCGATCACAACGCGGTCGATTGGGCAGACCTTGCCCAAAAACTTGGCGTGCGTACCTTGCATATTTCTGAACGTGATACACAGACCACGCAGATTGAAGAAGGGTCAGATGATTTCTTTAACACATGGTCCATTGAAGGACTGTTAGAAGAAGCAGAATCGACGCCCTATTTTGCATGGGGTAGCCATGAAGAACTGTTCGACGATTTGTTTTCGCGCCGTGATCCCGTTTCAATGATCGCGGCAAAGCCAGCCTTGGCGAAAGATTGCCATTTAACCAGCTGGCTCCCGGGGCACGGCTGTTTTGAAGCAGCTCTCATTCCGCACGAAGAAACATTCAGCATTGCAGAGCTCTTCAGTGATCCTGATGGTACAGGTTATCAACCAACAGTGCTCTTTGCTTACCGTCCTTGCGATCTTGCCTATGACCGTTTGCAACAAGATTATAGCAAGATGAAACCACGGGTTTTGATTGATGAAATCGCAGACGGTATTGACGAACTCGGTATTCTCGTTTTGCGCGAAGGGAGCGAGGAAGTTTACTGGTACGGCTCAACCCTAGATGTGCATGAGGCGCGTTCTCAGGTAGCCTTCACCAATGCGACAAGCTTGCAGGTGGCAGCTGGTGTGTTGGGCGGTCTTGTCTGGCTTTTAAACAACCCGCCGCATGGATTGGTGTCTGCGGAAATGACAGATCACCACCAAGTTCTAGAAGCAGCCCGCCCTTATCTTGGCCGCTTAGAAGGGATCTATGGTCAATGGGATGACGCCCCGACAAATTGGCTCATGCGTGATTTGATGA
>CAZKKW010000066.1:0-12475 GCA_964553335.1 uncultured Hyphomicrobiales bacterium
GCTTCACTCATTGCTCCGATGGGGCGGACTAACGTCCGGATCGCTCTTCGCTCGCAAGCGTGACCTTCGGTGTTCCCGTTCGTTGTTAGTTTCGCCCGCAAATCAAAGCGGTTTTTGGGTCAATGCTGCCAAGGCTCCAAGCAATAACAATCCGGCAGCAACCAACAAGCTCACACCTATGTTTTCAAAATAATCACCAACAAGACCGGCACCATAAGGCCCAAGGGTCTGCGCCACAGCGAAGATGACGGTAAACAAACTAATCGCCCGACCCCAACTTTCTGATGGCAAATTCTGGCGGCTGAAGCTCGTTACTGCTCCCGGTGCCATGAACACCGACAAACCGAACACCACCGCCGACAGCAACAGCACCGGACCATTAGGCAAGACCACAGGAAGGGCGGAACCAATCGCGACGCAAATCAAAATCAGTGCCAAGGGCAAGCCCGAAGCATAACGCTCTAAAATTGGCCGCCAAATGAGAGGCGACAACGAAAGACATACACCCAGTAAAACCCAGACAAAGGCAATAAAAGCAGCACCCGCCCCCTGTTCGCTCATCCATGCAGATAAAAACGTCAAATAGACGATATAACCCAACCCAAAACCTCCATACCCAATTATTTCTGGCAGCATCCGGCGTATCGGTAGCGGGATGGCTGCTGCTTGTTCTTGTTTTGGAATATGCAATTGCATGGACGCCCAAAGACTAAGCGGTAGGAAAGACAGCCCTGCCAACCCAATAAACACCCACCCATTCGGCCAAGCGCTTGCACCATAGTGATCCAGCATAAGCGGGAGAACAGCTCCAGCCAACACAATACCAAAACCGCCGCCTGTGCCGAACAATATCGCAATCGCGAGCGCGTTTCGCCGTTTATCATCTTGAAACAAACCAGCCGCCAATGCGCCCGCCGTTGAAAACGACATCGCACCAAACAGCCCCGCCAAGATCCGCCACAATGTTTGCCACCAAAGGGCTGTGTTTAGCCCCGTTGCTAACAACGCCAAGGTGGTCGTGATCAAACCAAAGGCAAACAAATGCGTTGGCGTAATCCGCCTAATCATCAGCATAGTTATGATAGCACCTGCAAGATAACCAAGCGCGTTCGCCGTGTTGAGCCATCCTGCCTGTGCGTAACTCCAACCCATCTCAGACTGCATCGCAGGCAATAACAACCCATAGGCAAACCGCGCCAATCCATTGGTTGCGGTCACGCCTAGGGCAAGGCCAGCAAGCACCAACCAAGGGCGGGATGGTGCGGCTTTCATGAGCGGTTTCCCGAAACAGGTAAAGGCCGAAATATGGCGAGGCTCAAATACATAATGACAAGCTGCCAATGATTGACTAATTGATCAAGTCGTTTCCTGCATTGGCGTTTGAACGCTTAGCGCCAAAACCATGATCCCTTAGCGTGAACACCTTCGAGATTTTCCAAGGATCGCGGATTAAGGCTTTTAAAATGATCTCTGTGTTAGACAAGCCATAATCATTTCTCATTATCGAGAAACATGTAGGGCTTAATAAATATATTGGAAATGCTGTGAAAATTGCTGTTGCCGGACTTGGTTATGTTGGGATGTCAAACGCTGTGCTGCTTGCGCAAAAATTTGACGTGGTTGCAATCGACCTTTCTTCAGAACGTGTTGACATGGTCAACAACAAAATATCGCCAATTCAGGATACAGAAATTGAGCAATTTCTAGCCGAAAAAGAACTCAAGCTAACGGCAACAACCGATGCACAAGCCGCCTATAAAGACGCCGACTATGTGATCGTCTCCACACCAACCAATTATGACCCGAAACACAATTACTTCGACACAACTTCTGTTGAAGCCGTGATTGATCAGGTCACTAAAATCAATCCGAAGGCTGCGATTATTATCAAATCGACCATTCCTGTGGGCTATGTCGATCGTATTCGCAAAGAAAAAAACATTGATACAGTCATCTTCTCACCTGAATTTTTGCGCGAAGGGCAAGCCCTAAAAGACAACCTTTATCCCTCACGCATCATTGTTGGCGAAAAATCAGAACGGGCGGAAATTTTCGGCAATATGCTGAAAGAATGCGCCCATAAAGAAGATATAGACGTTCTGTTTATGGGATCATCAGAAGCGGAAGCTGTCAAACTTTTCGCCAATACATATCTTGCCATGCGCGTTGCTTATTTCAACGAATTAGACAGCTACGCTTTGTTTAGCGACCTTGATATCAAGGACATCATTCAAGGCGTGTGTCTCGATCCTCGCATCGGCAAGCATTACAATAATCCATCCTTTGGATATGGCGGTTATTGCCTGCCTAAAGACAGCAAACAGCTTTTGGCAAACTACAATTCCGTGCCACAAAATATGATCCGTGCCATTGTTGATGCAAACGCAACACGTAAAGACTTTATAGCAGAACGTATTTTGGATAAATCACCGACTGTGGTTGGCATTTATAGATTGACGATGAAAGCTGGCTCAGACAATTTCCGCGATAGTTCGATCCTCGGCATTATGAAACGCATCAAAGCCAAAGGTATCGAGGTGCGTGTTTATGAACCACTGTTAGAAGACGAACTCTTTTTCAATTCGCCCGTCATGCGCGGCATCGAAGCGTTCAAACAAGGTTGCGATGTGATTGTAGCAAACCGCCTCACAGACGACATTCGTGATGTAGAAGACAAAGTCTTCACGCGCGATGTTTTCGGCGACAGCTAAGTTTTAGAGCACAGACAATGCTTGCTCTAAATCAGCAAGCAAGTCGTCAACCCCTTCAATCCCGACCGACAAACGAAGCAACCTGTCATCAATGGCAGGTTCTACCGTGTTTCGATGTTCAACAAGGCTTTCAACACCGCCAAGGGATGTTGCCCGCTTGAACAACTTCAAACGCCCTGCCACCGCTAGCGCTTCCCGTTTGCCGCCTTTAACAAGAAAAGACACCAAACAACCAAAGCCGCCCGCCATTTGCTTTGCTGCAAGAGAGTGGCCTGCATCATTTGGAAGGCCCGGATAAAGAACACTCTCAACATTCGCATGGCTTTCAAGCACTTTGGCTAGAACAAGCGCTGTTTCACACATGCGCTCCATGCGAAGGGGCAACGTCCGCATGCCACGAATGAGCAACCATGCCTCAAACGGGCCAATCACCGCACCCGCATCATGACGGTCAGTTGCTATTGCCTTCCATAAATCGCTATCAGCATTGGAAGTCGCCAGAAAACCAGCCAATACATCGCTATGCCCATTAATCCCTTTGGTCGCTGAGTGCATAACGATGTCAGCACCGAACGCGAGTGGATTAGATAAGACCGGCGTTGCAGCGGTTGAATCAACCACCAATGCGGCACCCATTTGTTTTGCAAGCGTTGAACAAGCGGCAATATCAGTGGTTTTCAAAAACGGGTTCGACGGTGTTTCAATCCACAAAATATCCGCAGGCTGAGTGACCGCTTCAAGATCCACGAGATTTGAACAATCAACCTCAATCAGTTCAATTTGCCGACGAGCACAAAATTCGCGGGTCCACTTCGTGGTTCCCCAATAAATCGCATTTTGCATGATGATGCGCCCACCATTGGGAACAGTGCGCAAAACGGCCGCCACTGCTGCCATGCCTGTTGGAAACAGTAATCCATCATCGGCCTTTTCAGATTTTGCCAAAATCCGTTCAGCAAGGCGGGCCAAATCATTGTCGTCACGACTATAAAGATGACCATCTGAGACAAGCTGATTGTGTTCATCGCGTGCAAAAGTCGTGGCTGGTTGAATGGCCGGAACCACAGCACCGTTTGATGGATCAACCATCCCGTCTGCCTGCGCAAACAAAGTCGCAAGCGCCACATCATCCTTGGTTGAAGTCATTGAGTGAAACCTTCATGCAAACACAAAATTAGACAGGCGAGCATATAGCGGTGTTTTATCAAGCGCAATTTAGCAATGGGGGTGATATCATGTATTCTCCTCACCAATATGTTCAAGGCATCTACGGGCGTTGCAATTAAATTCCAGCGACTTGGTGAAATATGATAATAATTTCTATGTTGCGGCGCAAAAGAGCGGCAAAACCACTCGCTTTTTCTAATCGTGTTGGTCTATTAATTGCTCAATAACTTCTCCCTCCAGACTTTTAGGAAGTCATGACCCGACTAACACACCTTCAAAGGCTTGAAGCAGAAGCCATCCACATCATGCGTGAAGTGGCAGCTGAAGCTGAAAAGCCCGTTATGTTATATTCGGTTGGCAAAGATTCCGCCGTGATGTTGCATTTGGCTCAAAAAGCCTTTTATCCATCAAAGCCACCCTTCCCGCTTATGCACGTGGATACCACATGGAAGTTTGGTGAGATGATCGCGTTTCGTGATGAGATGGCGAAAAAGCTCGATATGGAGCTCATCGTTCACATCAATCAAGAAGGTGTGGACCAAGGCATCGGGCCATTCACCCATGGGTCCGCCATGCACACCGACGTGATGAAAACCCAAGGCCTCAAGCAAGCGCTTGATAAGCACGGATTTGACGCAGCCTTTGGTGGCGCACGCCGTGATGAGGAAAAATCTCGCGCCAAAGAACGAATTTTCTCATTCCGTTCTGCCCAGCACCGTTGGGACCCAAAGAACCAGCGCCCAGAGCCGTGGTCAATTTATAACACGCGCATCCAACCAGGTGAGAGCATCCGCGTCTTCCCGCTATCCAATTGGACCGAGCTTGATATTTGGCAATATATCCATTTGGAAAATATCCCAATTGTTCCACTTTATTTCGCAGCACCCCGCCCTGTGGTTGAGCGCGATGGCACATTGATCATGGTGGATGACGACCGCATGCCGCTTGATGGTGAAACGCCGGTTGAAAAAATGGTGCGCTTTAGAACGCTTGGTTGCTACCCGCTGACCGGTGCGGTTGAAAGCAACGCCACTACCTTGCCAGATATCATTCAGGAAATGCTGTTGACCACTCAATCAGAACGCCAAGGCCGCGTGATTGACCATGACAGCACCGCCTCGATGGAGAAGAAGAAGCAGGAGGGGTATTTCTAATGTCCCATAAATCTGACCTCATTGCCGAAGACATCAACGCTTATCTGAAAGCGCATGAAACAAAATCCCTGCTCCGCTTTATTACGTGTGGCTCCGTGGACGATGGCAAATCAACCCTGATTGGCCGCCTGCTTTATGAAAGCAAGATGGTGTTTGAAGACCAGCTTGCGGCCCTTGAATCCGACAGCCAAAAAGTTGGCACACAAGGCGAAGGCTTGGACTTTGCGCTACTGGTCGATGGCCTCGCAGCAGAACGCGAACAAGGCATCACCATTGATGTGGCTTATCGCTTTTTCTCAACCGAAGGCCGCAAATATATCGTTGCTGATACACCAGGCCACGAGCAATATACCCGCAACATGGCAACCGGTGCTTCAACAGCTGATCTTGCCATTTTGATGATTGATGCGCGCAAAGGTGTTCTCACCCAGACCCGCCGTCACTCCTACATCGTCAACCTGCTTGGCGTGCAAAACCTCGTTCTTGCCATCAACAAGATGGACCTCGTGGATTACTCCCAAGAGCGCTATGACGAGATTGTTGCAGAGTACAAAACTTTTGCCGCAGAAATTGGCATTACCGATGATCGTATCACGCCAATTCCAATGTCGGCCCTTGTAGGTGACAACATCACAGAGAAGACCGACGCCCTTTCTTGGTATGATGGTGGCACCTTGATGGAGCATCTGGAAACAGTGCGCATCAGCGAGAATAAAAACGCCAAACCGTTCCGCATGCCCGTGCAATGGGTGAACCGCCCCAACCTCGATTTTCGTGGGTTTAGTGGTCAAATTGCAAGCGGCACGATTAATGTAGGCGATGAAATTCGCGCTCTTCCTTCTGGCAAAACCAGTAAGGTTGAAAGCATCGTTTTTCCTGTCAAAATTGACGATGAAGACAAGCTTGATCAAGCCATTGCCGATCAATCTGTTACGATCACGCTGGAAGATGAAATCGACATTTCACGTGGCGATGTGATTTGTAGCAAGGATGATCCAGCTGAGGCCGCCGACCAATTCCGCTCCACCCTTTTGTGGATGGATGAAGACGAAATGCTGCCGGGCCGCACTTATTTGATGAAGATTGGCGCGAAGACAGTGCAGGCAACCGTGGCTGCACCTAAGCACATTGTGGACATCAACTCGCTTGAAAAACTAGCGGCCCCCACCTTGACGCTGAACGCTATTGGTTCGTGCAATCTAGCGCTTGATCAAAATATCGCGTTTGACGCTTATGAAGACAATCGCACAACGGGCGGCTTCATTCTGATTGACCGCATGACCAACCGAACCGTTGCTCTGGGCTTCGTTGAATATGCGCTGCGCCGTGCCTCAAACATTCATTGGCAAGCCATGGATGTAAATGAAGAGGCACGTGCCGAACAAAAAGGGCAGCGCTCTGCCGTTCTTTGGTTCACGGGCCTTTCGGGCTCTGGCAAATCAACCATTGCAAACGCTTTGGAAAAACGCCTCTTTGCTATGGGTCGTCACACGATGATATTGGATGGTGATAATGTCCGCCACGGCCTCAACCGCGATCTTGGTTTTACCGAAGCAGACCGCGTGGAAAACATTCGCCGTGTTAGCGAAGTGTCGCAGCTGATGGTAGAGGCAGGCCTCATCACCCTCGTCTCCTTCATCTCACCGTTCCGTTCTGAACGGGATATGGCCCGCGAGCGCATTGGTGACGGCAAGTTCTTGGAAATTTTTGTCGACACGCCTTTGAATGTTGCAGAAGATCGTGATGTGAAAGGGCTTTACAAAAAGGCCCGTGCTGGTGAAATTAAAAACTTCACAGGTATCGATTCACCTTATGAAGCGCCAGAAAATCCGGAGATCACCATCAACACGGTCGATCAAACACCGGAAGAAGCAGCAGAGATCATCGTCAAGTATTTGATGGAAAGAGGGTTCTTAAGTGACTGGGTCATTTAATACCAACAACGATCAAGAAAAAGGCCGCTACCGGGCAAACCGGTTGGCGGCTTTTTTGTTTATAGCAAGTATCATCACGCTTTTCATCGTGCCCTTTAACACCCAAGTTCCAACCAAATGGACCTTTAGCGGTGAGCCATCTCAGTTCGTTAGCGCTTGGTTGGCGCTTTTAATCATGCCGGGCGTCGTTTTGGTGCTATCAGCCGTCATAACAAAATGGACAGGTTGGGTAAGCAACACGCCAACAGAGCGACGTGTTGTTATTGTCGTCAGTATATTTGCCGCGATCATCCTATGTGTCTTGCACGGCTTGATCATCTGGGGCGCTATTGCGCGGGCTTAGCATTTGCCAATCGTTTCCCGTTTAATACGGTCTCCGAATTCGTCAAAATGGAAGCGGTATTTATTACCGCGCCAGCACCCTTCAGAATAAAATTTCGCATTGCGAACGCCGCGACTATGAAGTCGCTTCTTAATCGCAAGCACTGAATGCGACTGGCAAACACCAATGTCCCTTGCCTTTTGCACATCACCATGAGCTGACATCACAAATCGTTGGTTGCGCCCATCTAAACACGCTTCGGCTTTAAAGCCCCCTTGCTGAGAACCAAGTGCTGAAAGTTGGATGCGCCGATAACCAGCTTGAACCAATGTTTGGTGAGCATCCTTTTCAGACAACACTGGTGGCGCACAACGGCCAAGGGAAGTACGTTGTTTGATCTCTCCAAACTGGTTCAATTTCAAATCATAAAGCTGACGGTTTTGACAAGCCTCTGCCCCATAGCTTGGGAGTTGGCGATCAAATACATAGACGTTTTTATAGCCATTTTTTGCCAAATGCGCTTCAAGCTGCGACGGTTTAAGCGGTGAGGCACAACGGCCAAGACCGCGCTCACGACGCACTTCACCGCGTCTTGTGAGCAGCAATTCTAAACGCTGATTGTTGCGGCAGGCATGAGCGACATACCAAGGCAATTGGCGGTCACGAAAAATAATCCGGTCATAACCTGCGCGCCGTAAAATTGGACGAATATCACTTGGGTCAAAGATTGCTTCACATTGTCCAAATTTGCGTTGCCGTTCAATTTTACCAAAATTATTGACTGCGAGACGAACCCGCGTACCCCGTGCATCACAGCCCACCGCCACGAAGTAACCATTTTGCCGATCAATAGACAGACGAGTATAGCCCTGCTTTTGGAGGCGTTTTTCAACAGCTCTCTCACTTAAAACGGTCTTACAACGCCCAATCTTTTTCTGACCTTTTAAGGTGCCACGTCGATTGAGTTTCACATCGTAATGAACACCATCTTTGCAAGCCCGTGCCCGTACCGATTTCAGCCCTTGGTGATAAACGTCAATCTGATCATATCCATTGTTGATCAAGACCCGTTTTATCTGGCCCGTTGAACCACCGATCTGCACCTGTATTTGGGCCATTGCAGACAGGCTGCTTGCAAAGCTAACCCCTGCGCCCAACAGGGCAGTTGCAATCCATTTTGTTGTAGGTTTTACCGTCCAATTCATTTTTGACATATCGCTTTCTCAATCTGACCACCAGCAAACATATTGAAGCTCATTTTCAAACCACACGCAATACGAGTATTAACAAGTGCCTTGCAAGTTTGAGAATTAAACATCGAGACCCTTTTAGATCCTTGATAAAACAACAAGCAGTGTGGCAAAAATCCAAGTCTTCGCAGCCTCCAAGACTTTTTAAAATATGACAAATCACCGCGTCCCTCACGACAATTCGTTGCAGTGGCAAGAATGTGATCAACCTTGAAACGAAATTAGGGGTGAAATAAGCAAAAAGTACTATGCACTAGAAGTCAGAGCGTTATATATGCAGGGAGAAAATGAGGACTGGCATGGACTACGAAGCCTTTTTTGAAAAATCTTTGGATGATCTGAAAGCGGAAGGTAACTACCGCGTTTTCGCTGATCTCTCACGCCACAAAGGCGGCTTCCCTCGTGCAACACGTTACACTACTGACGGCGAGCAGGAAGTAACTGTTTGGTGCTCTAATGATTATCTAGGCATGGGCCAGAACGAAAAAGTAACAAGCGCCATGCATGCAGCAATCGATGATTGCGGCGCGGGTGCTGGCGGCACACGCAATATTTCGGGCACCAACCACAACCATGTTTTGCTGGAGCAAGAACTTGCAGACCTTCATGGCAAAGAAGACGCCCTGCTTTTCACATCTGGCTATGTGTCCAACTGGGCAGCACTCTCAACCCTTGGTGCAAAACTGCCCAACTGCACGATTTATTCCGACGCGCTAAACCACGCCTCCATGATTGAAGGCATGCGCCACTCAAAAGCAAATCGCAAAATCTGGAAGCACAACAGCCCCGAAGACCTCGACCGTCTATTGAGCGAAGCGGATCCAGACACATCGAAATTGGTGGCCTTTGAATCCGTCTATTCAATGGACGGCGACATCGCGCCAATCGCTGAAATTTGTGACGTTGCCGACAAACATGGCGCCATGACCTATATCGACGAAGTGCACGCCGTCGGCCTTTATGGCCCACGCGGCGGCGGCATTGCAGAGCGGGAAGGCTTGATGGACCGCATCACCGTTATTGAAGGCACGCTTGGCAAAGCATTCGGCGTGATGGGCGGCTATATCAGCGGCTCAAAAGCAATGTGCGATTTTGTGCGCAGTTTCGCCTCTGGCTTCATCTTCACCACCGCGATACCGCCAAGCATTGCAGCAGGTGCGAAGGCCAGCGTTCAGCACTTAAAACAAAGTCAGAGCGAGCGTGATGCCCACCAGCAACGTGTTGCACAACTTCGCGCAGCGCTTGATGCCAAAGGCATTCCACACATGCCAAACCCAAGCCACATCGTGCCGGTGATGGTGGGTGATCCGGTGAAATGCAAATGGATCAGCGATCTTCTGCTTGATAACTACGGCATCTATGTTCAGCCGATTAATTATCCAACGGTCGCAAAAGGC
This sequence comes from uncultured Hyphomicrobiales bacterium, assembly GCA_964553335.1. Lineage (GTDB taxonomy): Bacteria > Pseudomonadota > Alphaproteobacteria > Rhizobiales > JACESI01 > JACESI01. The sequence goes on from CAZKKW010000066.1 coordinate 9,936, forward strand.
ACCGAGCGCCTCCGCTTCACGCCATCGCCATTACACACAGACCAAGACATCAACCACCTGGTTGGTGCCTTAAGTGATCTATGGTCACAATGTGCGCTTTCAAGAGCGGTCGCTTAAGCAAAAAAATAACTAGTTTGCTATTTCCGCGCGGCGGTCTTTCCAACGACTTCCAATTTTACTTTGGTGACGCCAACCTTGCGGGTCAAACCGATTTCCCGTGCCGCGGCCAAAGACAAATCAACAATACGACCTTTGATAAACGGGCCACGATCGTTGATGCGCACGACAACCGATTTGCCCGTCTTTACACGGGTCACTTTCAACAATGTGCCAAAGGGCAACGTCTTATGAGCAGCGGTTAAATCATGCTTATTAAATTGCTCGCCATTGGCCGTCTTTTGATCTTGCCAATAAAACGACGCAAGACCCTCAGTCTGAATAGAACTGCTCGCATTGGTGTTGCCAGTAAAGCCCGTAAACATTGTGACGGCCAATAAGATTTTCAAAAAACGCATGATGATACTACTCCGTGATCGTGTTGGAGTTGAGATAGGTATCAAATGAGAATTTTCTAAGGCAGGTGCAAATATAGAAGTAATTCAATAGCTTCCTTAGGGAAAAGGCTACATTTAATTAAATGTTAACCACAATAAAAGAAATTAACTTGATCCAGTGGGAGCTGAGTTTAATGCGTTATCTAACAAGATTGTTGAAAAAATCTGCGGACATCAACGCAAATGCATTGGATGCATTTGCAGATCAAGAACGTGTTTTATCTGAAATTTCATCTCGCTCCTCTTCACTAGGTTCTTCATTTTCCCAGACGAAAAAATCTGCGTTGGAAACTGAGGATGAAATAAACAAGCTCTCGCAATCAGTATCCCTTGACCTAAACGATGTCAGCAAACTAACCCACGATTCGCTTGAACAGACGCGGCAAGATCTTGCTAAAATGTCTGAGAACACAAATGCTGTTCTAGCAACCATTATGGCCATCAGCCAAGAAACAAGAATTCTAGCACTAAATGCTCGCATTGAAGCCGCCCGCGCAGGGGAATCTGGACGTGGATTTGCGGTGGTCGCTAATGAGGTCGGCGAACTGGCAAACCGCACGATGGATAGTGCAACAGCTGCAACAAAATCTCTTGATCTAAAGTCAATAACCGAGAATTTGAATGCCCGATTGAACCAAATTGACGCAAGATTGGATTCTTTTGGAAGCATGCTCGGTGACACATTGTCAGAAACAAAATTGACGATGAATACCGTTGTCGAAGATGTCGAAGAATTAGACCGTTATCAGCAATTGATGCGCGAAATGATTATCGCTTCGACGGCTTCTACAAACCACATCAAAGGCCGCATGAAACTTGCTGAAGATTACGCTTCTTCATTGGAAACAGCCTGCTCAACAGATGGTCAAAACAATGACGCAGCACTTTTGCAGGTTGCTGAAAAATATTGTGTGCCTATCGACAAAAACTATGACCGACTTGCTAGAATTAAACGTCGTGGCGTTATTCGCATTGCGGTAGAACCTGAATTTATTGGTTTGTCCTTCCGCTCACCAGGTGACGAAGACTTAAAAGGTCTCGATATCCAATATGCAAAAGCTTATGCAAAGTGGCTCGGCGTTAAATGCGAATTTGTTGAATATTCGTGGGATAGAATTACTGAGCTTTTGCACTTCCCGCCAAACCCAGATGAAGAACCCGTCGATTTGGTTTGGAGTGCCCTTCCCCCAGATGAAAGTTACCGGGACGTTGCTTATTCACAAACCTATACATGGCTTCCATTTTCGTTGTTTAGACGAACAGGCGATGAGCTCATTACCAACAATTTAAGCGACCTTGATGGAAAAGTTGTTGGCATTATCAATGATCCAGGCGCATTTGGAGTATTGGAAGATAACGGTATTCGTTGGTCAGAAAACAGTTCCAAGCCGGGTGGAATAGCCACTTTATCCAACCTCATTGCCTTTAACGACCAAGGGCGTTTGCATGATGCGCTGGCTGATGGTGTCGTCGATGCTTTTGCCGTTGATCATCCAATCTTTCATTGGGCGGCATCAAACGCTGAAAGCAAATGGCAAGACAAAATAGAATTTGTGCCAAATAGTGTCCTGTCAGAGGAACCTTATATTTATACCGTCGCAGCCGCCGCAGATGCAGCATCATACCAATTGCTGAAATCCGTCAACGAATTCATCGCCGAATACCTAAAAACGGATGAACGAAGAGCGTTGGAAGAATTATGGCAAGGCGTTGTAACCGAGCACACCCTTAACTACAAAGATATGAGCCCTCACTTTAAAGGTGAAGCAGAACTAAAGGCTTTGTGGGAAGACGAACAAACCGACGCTTCAAAATTTGAGACTGATAAAGCTGTCGCTTAAGGTTGTTTGATTGAACATCGAACAGCTAAGAGCACCCACCTCATGCCTCATATTTTAAAAGTTTTCTGGCGCGCTGTTTTGAAATTTATGGATGATGGTGGCTCTGCGATTGCAAGCAATGTCGCTTTATCTCTGCTTCTGTCTC
>CAZKKW010000067.1:0-12437 GCA_964553335.1 uncultured Hyphomicrobiales bacterium
TTTACCCAAACCATCTCTGGAGAATATCCACAAGATGATGAGGGTTTTCAATACGATCCAATGGACAGTGATTTTCATCTTACTCCTGACTATTCGACCTTAACAATTGTCCCTTGGGAAACGGACCCCACAGCACAACTGATTCACGATGCGACCAATCATGATGGTACGCCGCTGCAAACATCGCCGCGAGAAGTGTTGCGCCGTGTTATCCGGCTTTATGAAGACCTCGGCCTTAAACCGATTGTTGCACCTGAGTTGGAATTTTATTTCGTGAAACCCAACATTGATGCAGACAACCCCATTGAGCCACCGATTGGCCGCTCAGGACGAGCGGAAGTAGGCCGCCGTTCTTATTCGATCTCAGCGCTCAATGAATTTGATGAAGTGATTGATGACATTTATGATTTTTCTGAAGCGCAAGGCCTTGAGATTGATACCCTTATCCATGAAGAGGGTGCAGCGCAGATGGAGATCAACCTGCGCCATGGCGACCCTTTAGAACTTGCTGATCAAGCATTTTTATTTAAGCGCACCATTCGCGAAGCCGCCCACAGGCATGATATGTATGCAACGTTTATGGCCAAGCCCATGAACCAGCAACCTGGTTCCGCCATGCATATTCACCAATCTTTGGTAAGCATCGAAAATGGATTTAATGCTTTTTCTAAAGACGATGGCACGCCGACCGATTTGTTTTCCCATTTCATTGGTGGGCATCAAAAGTATCTGCCACATGTGATGTGTATGTTGGCGCCCTATGTGAATTCATACAGACGGCTTGCACGAACCCAAGACCCCGTTTGTGCCAATTTATGTTGGGGGCATGACAACCGAACAGTTGGCTTGCGTGTACCAAGATCATCACCGGAAGCACGTCGGTTGGAAAACCGGATACCGTCATCAGATTCAAACCCTTATCTGGCAATAGCCGCGTCTCTTGCCTGTGGCTATTTAGGCATTAAAGAGCAACTTCAACCCGATGCCCCTTTGCAAGACAATGGTGAAGATAAAGCCTCCGGATTGCCCCGTTGGCTTTTAGATGCCGTCGATCTTTTTGGACAATGCGATCCGCTAAAAGAAGTGTTTGGAGAACAATTCGTCGAAACGTATCGCGCGATCAAACTATCAGAGTTTGAAACCTTCATGGGTGTGGTCAGCACTTGGGAGCGCGAGCACTTGCTTCTACAAGTCTAAGCCTGCTCGCGTTTTTCTGTTCAGTGTTTTCGGGGCGTTATGGGCTTAAGCTACGCTTTTTTGTTTAGCATCTAACTTTGTCTGCATAGATGGTTGTGCAATTGATATGCGTCGTGAATCTATTGGGCGGCGGAAACCATGCTCGCTCGCAGGGTCTTTCCATTCTTCATGACAACAATTAACTGCACAGAATTCTTGCGGGCACATTTCTAGTTCGCATACGCGGCAAACAAAATGTTGATCATCGCCACCATTCACGACTGTTGGTATCATTTTTCCAATTAAATCGAATAAGATCTGCATCTCATTATCATCAAGCGTGCCAGTCATTGGTTGCAAAATTCGACGGCGAGCATTAAGCATTTCGGTCAAAAGCTCTTCACCTTCTGGAGACAAGTATACTTTTTTACCTCGACGGTCTTCAGGGTCTGCCTGCCGTTCAATCAAACCATCCCGCTCCAAGCCATCCAATAAACGGACAAGACTAGAATGCTCGATGCTCAACATGCCTGTAAGAGTTTTAATTGAAGAACCTGGCTCAGACCCAATTTGATTAATAGCATAACAAGTTGTTACGCCACGGCCTGTTACCGTGGTCCATGCGCGGTCAATTTTGTCCGATAAACCACAGGCAAATGCGCCGATGGCATTGCCGACGAAATCATCTTTCGGAATATCCACTGGAAGTTTATTGAGATCAGCCATCACTATCTGCTATCCTTATCAGTCATCCTACTTACGCATTTTATTAAGAGCTCGCGCAAATACACTGTAATTATACAGAATGTAAATTCAAAAATAATTTACAATCAATATATTCTAGATTTAACAATATATTTTAGACTTTAGCATCATGATATTTAGACTTTAGAATCATAAATGATCGATATACCATCCCGTGCGAGACCTGTTGCAGAATATTCTTGCTTTTCGAAAAAATATTCTAACCATTTTTCCACAATTCGCTGCCCATATAAAACCGGCAGTTCATGTGTATGAACTTCCTTTATCTGTTCCGCAAAGGCTGGGTCCTTGTGGCCAGCAATCCATTGATCTTGTTCAGCACTCAGGTGGATTGGACATATTGAAGTATCCGTTATGGTCTCATAATTCTGGATCGTTTTTACAGCAACCCGCTGCCATTGAGCGACACAGCCCATTAGAGCGGCCTCGACCTCATCACGGTCATCAGACAAATCTTTAACCGCGACACCATAGCGAAGCTCTATCATATCGGCAACAAAAGTAGAAAACGCATACATATCAGATGACATATTGACGGCTGGCAACGGCATTGCGAGCAACGGATCATAAAGCGGGTCATCGGGATTGTTAGATTGCGGACAAAAGGCAATACATTCAAAGTCATCAAAATCGGTCAAAACGCCAGTCACTGGGCAATGCAACCTGATTGTCGATGTCAAAGCCTCCCCGTTTGCAAGAGCACAAGGCGGCACGTTCGAAATTTTCTGCATTTGACGCGCAAGAAAGTGGAAAACCTCGCCAACAGTCCTCTTAGGGTCTGCGTATTGTTGTGAATTGAAAATATAAAGACAGGCCACAACTTCGCGACGTTTCAGTTTTCGTTTAAATTTTTCAAAAATATTTGGTACTGTTTCGATATTCGCAGTTTGCACCATATACCGGCCGCGCATTGTTTCTCGACGACCAGCCACGCACGGCAAGTCTCGTTTCATCCAGCCGAGTATTTGGTTCTTTGCCTCTTCATCGGAGAGGTGTTGATTAGGTGACTTAGCAAATTCCAAATCACCATCAATCTGCTTATAAGCTAATGATTGCATAGTGTGATCCCCATAATATGTATGAGGAATGCATTTATTTAAAAATTAAACAACGCGATTTACAATAAATGCTGATAGATCAACGCCTTTTCCTTGTCTTAATAGGGTCTTTCTTTGCTCAAATCGTACAGGTTGGCATATTTCCACTTTTTCTAGCCCAGAAATTGAATGAAATGGGCGTTTCTCTTCCCACCATCGGTTGGGTTGTTGGTAGTCAATGGCTTGCTGTATTAATTCTTGCGCTTTTTATTCCTCGTTTCATGTCAAAAGTTTCCCTTGAAATGTTTAATCGACTTTCAAGCGCTATGACGTTGGTCGGTTTACTTCTAATTTCGACAAATCAATTGGTTTTAGTGATGTTATCAGCCCCTTTCCTTGGTGCAGGCCTAATCCAGCGCTGGGTTGCTTGCGATGTTTTGGTGGTGCGCCTTAGTCCTAAAGATAAAATGGGACGCATGATCGGCATTCATGAAGCACTAATGGGGTTCGCCATTGCGGTTGGGCCTTTGATGTTTGCTTGGTTTAACTTGGATCAAGTTTTAGTCGCCACCATATTTATTGCGGCGCTCTCTACATGGTTCTTTTTCTTAATTGGAAAAACCAATTTCATCGATGAAACAGAAGATACGCCTCTATTTCGAGCGGATTTCTTACTCATTCAAATCGCCCTAATCGCTGCTTTAGCTGGTGGTTTCATCGAAACGGCCGCTGTTGCATTCTTTCCATTCTACTTTGAAGAAAACGGCTTCCCCCTTATGGAAAGCGCCCTATTTGTTGCTTCATTCGGTTTAGGTGGCACGTTGCTCCAACTTCCGCTTGGGATTTTGGCCGACAAAGTGGGATATCGCCTTGCCCAACTTATCGTATCTCTCATAGCCCTTACGTCACTCAGCCTTACCGCGATATATGGCACCTCTTTCCCAGTTATAATTGCTGTATTGTTCTTATTGGGAGGCGCGGTTGGGGCGTTTAACACGCTTGCTGTCTTGCAAGCAGGCGAGCAGGTGTCGACGAAAAAGAGCGCCGCCGCCATGGCCGCAATTGCATTTGCTTACACTTTGGGTGGTATTTTAGGGCCTGTTGTCTCCTCATGGACACTTGAACATTTTTCACAAAACGCGGTCATTTGTACTTATGCCGCCATAATTTGCATCTTGTTGTGCGTTATTATCGGCAACGGAATCCGACGGGCCAAGGTATAAATGCACATATAAATGCAGATATATATGTATAGTACATGCACTGTTTTTATTGATTGGTATCCCTTGAAAAAAATATGTAAGTAAAAAGCCTGAATTTAGGAAATATATCTTACACGTCTTTCTTGGATCTGACCTAATCATATGTATCAATACAGACCTGATTTAAAATCTACAGACTATGAAAGAGCATCTGCATTAAAAACAGCTTCGGCGAACAGATTGATGTCTAGCAACTCGAAATTTGTATATCAGGTCTTGAAAGATCGCGCCGTTATTGGCGGTGGCCCACTTATTGGGTCACGTAACGAGGCGCAGGAAACTTTAGAAGCAATGATTGCCAATGGCGAGCTCGCCCAAACTTTTTGGGCTGGGATTACATCAGTGGTCATGCTCGATAAAGATCAAAACAAAATTATGAGCTACAACTTATCTAGATAAGTTGAACCAGCGCCGCCCTTATGTGCTGCGCAATTTCCACATCATACCATTTAGAAAATTATGCTGCTGAGCGCTGCTCTGGGCGAGCTTCTGCGGTCACAACTGAAAGCCAAGGGCGTTTTGTATCAACATGCACAATGCGATCAGCATCCAAGGCGTGCTGATAATAACGTGGCATATCGGGCCAAAGGCCACGATCAAGACCGGCTTTAACCGCATCTGAGGACACTTCAAAAGACGTCACACCACAACGCTCTAACATTGGCACTTGATCGATAATATAGGCGCCACGTGCACGAATTTCGTGTTCAAAACCAAATTTTTCACGAATCAAACGAGCGATCGAAAACGCTGTTCCATTGGCAAAGGCAGGAAAATTCACAACCACCATGTCGAAAAATTCAAGGACACTCGCCACCACATCAATATCATCAAAAGCGCCAACGCTCAAAGCAAGACGACCGTCGTGGGCTTTCCATGCGCCACTTTGCCAATCTTCAAGGCTGATAATGATATCGCCTGATTGTTTGTTTTCGCCATCAAACTCAGTCCAGCTATTTGCTTCAAAGAGACCGTTTGTCCAAACTTGATTTGTCATGATCTTGTTCCTTTATTCAACTTAGCCGTAAAGCGCTTGTTTAAACGGCGCATCACCGAGACGGCGATAAGCCTGAATGAATGTTTCGTCTTCTTGTTCGCGAATATCGAGATAGGTATCGACCACCGTTTCAACCGCATCCACGATCTCATCTGACGTGAAGCCGCGACCCGTGATTTTGCCGATTGATGTGTTCTCATCACCTGAGCCACCAAGGGTGATCTGGTAGAGTTCTTCACCTTTACGATCCACACCCAAAATACCAATGTGACCCACATGGTGGTGTCCGCAGGCATTGATGCAGCCTGAGATTTTCAGCTTCAAATCGCCAATATCTTTTTGGCGTTCAATGTCTTCAAAACGCTCGCTCAAACGCTGTGCAACAGGGATAGAACGGGCATTTGCAAGGGCGCAATAATCAAGGCCTGGGCAGACAATCATATCTGTAATGAGACCAGCATTAGCTGAATGCAGCTTCGCCTTTACAAGCGCATCATAAACGGCCGGTAGATCGTCAAGCTTCACATGCGGCAGGATCACGTTTTGCTCGTGGCTTACGCGCAGTTCATCAAAGCTATATTGCTCTGCGATGTCTGCCATTGCTTCCATTTGTTCATCGGTCGCATCACCTGGAGGCGCTCCGGCCGGTTTCACCGAGATGGTAACGCTGGTGTAGCCGTGTTGTTTATGTGGGTGCAAATTGCGCTCTGCAAAAATTGCAAAAGCACGGTCACTTGCAACGCGGTCTTCAAAAGCCTTGCTTGTTGATGGTAACTCTTCAAATGCAGGGTCTTGGAAATATTCCTCAATCGCACGAATGCTCTCATCTGGAAGACGCAGCACCGTGTCTTTAATGCGGTCGAACTCCGCATCAATATCAGCCTTCAACTCTTCAAGACCTGTTTCGTGCACGAGAATTTTGATGCGCGCTTTATACTTATTATCGCGACGACCATACATATTGTAGACGCGTAAAATCGCCTCGCAATAAGCAATAATATCGTTTTCTTCGACAAAGTCGCTTATCAATTTTGCAATCATTGGCGTACGGCCCTGACCACCGCCAACGTAAACAGCAAAACCCAGCTTACCGTTGTCATCGCGTTTAACCTGAAGGCCAATGTCGTGTGTTTTCATCGCAGCACGATCTTCATCAGCACCAATAACAGCGATTTTGAATTTGCGCGGCAAGAAAGTAAATTCAGGGTGGATGGTTGACCACTGACGCAGAATTTCAGCGTAGACACGCGGATCTGCCACTTCATCCAATGCTGCACCAGCAAAATGATCCGCACTGACATTGCGGATGCAGTTGCCAGATGTTTGGATCGCATGCATTTCAACGCTTGCAAGGTCTTCCAAAATCGCGGGAATATCTTCCAGCTTTGGCCAATTATACTGAATATTCTGACGCGTCGTGAAGTGACCATACCCACGATCATACTTACGCGCGATATGAGCCAACATCCGCATTTGGCGGCTGTTCAACGTGCCATAAGGAATAGCAACGCGCAGCATATAGGCGTGAAGTTGAAGATAAACGCCATTCATCAAACGAAGCGGCTTAAACTCATCTTCTGTCAATTCACCAGAGACACGACGCTCCACCTGATCGCGGAATTGCTCCACGCGTTCAGCTACAAATTTCGCGTCAAATTCATCGTAACGGTACATTCAAAAACCTTTCAAACCTTGCAAGATCAACGCGCTATTTAAGCTGCGTAAAAACTTTCAAGTTTCATTTCTTCGCCATAAGCAACGGTTGGCCCCTCAGCGCGAATACGTTCGCGGAATTTTGATGGACGCAAACCCTCAGCAGTTTCTTCAACATCAATTTCATAAACGCCGATCACAAGGCCATTTACTTCATCTTGTTGAGCTGCTTGCAAGGCAGCCCCAAAGCCCTCAGCGTCAAAGATTGCAGCTTTTGAAAACTCGCCACTCCATGTGCCATTTTCCGCAAGGAAAAGAACATTACCAACGTGAAGCTCGTTTGCTGTAATAGCTTTCATAATCTACACCTTTCACATGAGGTTGAGACCGCTTGACGGTTTCATTCAGGCAAGAAGATATGATTTTGACCGAAAAATTACGAAGATTGGCGTTTTAAACACAGGCGAAACTTAGGAAAAATCATCTCTCAAATGCCATTTCCGCGCAAAAAGAGGCAAAATCTTCTAAAAAAACCAACGTTTACTGAAGAGCTTTTGCGACACCTTGCATAAAATCCCAGCCTTTAGAGACTTGATCCAATGTGATAAATTCATCTGGTTGATGGGCCTGATCAATTGAGCCTGGACCGCAGATGACAGCGGAAAAACCAGCCGCCTGAAACTGCCCTGCTTCAGTCGCATACGAGACCGCATGCGTGGCATTATCACCAGTGATTTGCCGTGCGATCCGCTCCGCGCCGCCGTTATTTTCAGGCACGAGGCCGGGCACGACATCGCGGTGGGATAACACCACTTTTGCATCAGGTGCGATGCCCTGCATTGCCGGTTCAATTTCATCGCGAATATAGGCTTCAAAACTTTGATAAAATACCATCGGGTCTTCACCTGCAATGGTGCGAATGTCTGTTGAGAAGACGCAATCTTTTGCCACAATATTGCTTGCCGTGCCGCCTTCAATAACCCCGCAATGCAGGGTAGAAAACGGCGGGTCAAACGGCGATTGAGGATCAGCACGGCGGCGGTTTTCTAACATGGTTTCTTCAAGCCAATTGATCAAACGCGCCGCTGTCATAACAGCGCTCACGCCGCGATCCCATTGGCATGAATGCACGGAATGACCGACCACATGGGTATTGACCCCAAGAATGCTTTTGTGGCCTGTTACCACCTGCATGTCTGTCGGCTCCCCCACAATCACAGCCATGGGTGACGGCACTTCATCCGCCATTTTCTTGATCATGGAAGGCGCACCAATACAGCCAATTTCCTCGTCATAGGAAAAGGCAAGATGAATTGGTTTACTCGGTTTGCTTGCTAGAAACTCGGGCAAAATACCCATCGCCAGTGCGCAATAGGTCTTCATATCCGCCACACCGCGCCCGAAATATTTGCCGTTCTTTTCAACCAGCGAAAACGGATCGGTCGACCAATCCTGCCCATCAACAGGCACGACATCTGTATGGCCTGAAAGCACCACGCCACCTGGCTCATTCGGACCAATGGTCGCGTAAAGATTGGCTTTGGAACCATCCTCATTCGGCACAAGCTTCGCTTCAACGCCGAGTTTACCCAAATAATCGCGCACGAAGTCCAGCAACGCCATATTGGAATTGCGCGACACAGTGTCGAAGCTGATTAGTTTCTCGATGAGATGGGCAGGGATTGGCGCAACCATAATAAACCTCTTTAATTATCGCCAGAAGCTAACGTCTTTTTCAAAAAAGTCACCAGCAATTCACAACTCTTTGCAAATTTGCCAAGCCATCTTGTTTCACCCGTTCGCCTATTGGGTTTAGATTCTGCAATCTGCTATAAGGCGTTATCATTTCGCAAAGTGGAGTTGCACAATATGCCTGTGGAGACAAACATCAAGTTTCCTGACCCCAGTATGGAAAACTGGCGGCAAGCGGCTGAGAAGGCGCTGAAGGGTGCTGACTTTGACGAAACCTTGCTTTCCAAAACAGCTGACGACCTCACAATCAATCCGCTTTATGAGCGGAATGAAACCGCGACACCCATAAACCGCGCAGCCCCTGCAACGCCGTGGGCTGTTATACAAAAGATGGATCACGTCGATCCGGTTGAAGCAAACAAACAAGCGCTTGATGATTTGATGAACGGTGCGACGGGCATAGCAATGGTCTTCGCCGATGCGCATTCTGCCCGTGGGTTTGGCATGGTGGCGGAGGCTGATACCTTTGATGTGGCCCTCGACAACATCGACCTTAACGCCATAAAATTACACATCGAACCCGGCCCGCGCGGTAAGAAAACGCAAGAGTTGTTTTCAAATTTCGCAAAACGTGCCGGTTACGACATCTCGAAACTCAACGTGCGCTTTGGTCTTGATGCTATTGGCGCGGTGGCTAGTTGCGGCACCATGCGCTGGCCATTTGCTGATATTCAACAGCACATGCGCGAACAATGGCAAAACCGGTTGGATGACGGATTTAGCGGCCCGTTCTTTGAAGCAGATGGGCGTATTTTCCACGATGCGGGTGCGACTGAAGCGCAGGAACTTGCCGTGGTTCTTGCAAACGCCCTTGCCTTCTTCCGCACCCTAGAGGCAAAGGATGGCAACGCTCGCTTGGCAGCAAATGCCATCGGCTTCACGCTTTCAGCTGACAACGATCAGTTCATGACCATTGCAAAATTTCGCGCCCTACGCCTGCTTTGGAATCGTGTTCAACAAGCAAGCGGACTAACGGCAACGCCTGCAAATATCCATGCAGAAACAAGCTTTCGCATGTTAGCTACCGCCGACCCAAACACCAACATGTTGCGCATTGCGAGCGCTGCATTTGCTGCAGGTGTTGGTGGCGCTGACAGCGTTACGGTTGCCCCGTTCACCAATGCACTCGGCCTACCAAACAGCTTCGCCCGCCGCATGGCTCGCAATGTTCAATCGATTTTTTTGGAAGAGAGCAATCTTTATCGCGTCAACGACCCTGCAAGCGGCAGTGGTGCATTTGAGGCGCTCACCAATGAGCTGGCCGAGGAAGCATGGAAACTCTTTCAGAAAATCGAAACAACCGGCGGCGTTGATCAGGCGCTCACAGGTGGTCTTATTCACGGCTGGATTGCTCAAGCCAATGAAGCAAGGCGCAACGCCATTAAAAGCGGCGCGAAACCAATTCTTGGCATCAGCCTACACCCGCATGATGGCGCAGACGATGCGGGCGTTTTGGATGTTGCAAAGCGACCCGCTCTCGTGATCACCAAAGGGGCCTTGACCATCGACCCGCTCTCAACCGTTCGCGATGAAGAGCTATTGGGAGATGCATCATGATCCCAGATTTTACAAAGGTAGACTTTACGGCTGAAAGCACAACGACAAGCAAGGGCGAGGCTTGGGAAACGCCAGAAGGGATTCCGGTCGATACGGTCTATGATAATCGTGATCTTGCAGGCCTCAATTTCCTCGACACGAAATCTGGCATCGCGCCTTATATTCGCGGCCCCTACCCAACCATGTATGTGCAACGACCATGGACGATCCGGCAATATGCGGGTTTCTCGACAGCGGCAGATTCCAACGCGTTTTATCGACGCAATCTAGCAGCAGGTCAAAAAGGTCTTTCCGTCGCCTTCGACCTTGCCACCCACCGTGGTTATGACAGTGACCACCCACGTGTTGCAGGTGATGTGGGCATGGCAGGTGTTGCAATTGATTCAATCCTTGATATGCGCCAACTGTTTGACGGTATCCCACTTGATGAGATGTCTGTTTCCATGACCATGAACGGTGCAGTGCTGCCCGTTCTTGCCCTCTTCATCGTGGCTGGTGAAGAACAAGGGGTTGATCAGGCGAAACTCTCTGGCACCATTCAAAACGACATCCTCAAAGAGTTCATGGTGCGTAACACCTATATCTACCCGCCGACACCTTCCATGCGAATTATCTCAGACATTTTTGCCTACACGTCTGAGAACATGCCGAAATTTAATTCAATTTCGATCTCCGGCTATCACATGCAGGAAGCAGGCGCGACGGCTGATCTTGAACTTGCCTATACGCTGGCCGATGGTCTCGACTATATCAAAACCGGCGTTGAAGCTGGCCTCGACGTTGATAAATTTGCGCCGCGCCTTTCGTTCTTTTGGGCAATTGGCATGAACTTCTTTATGGAAGTTGCCAAAATGCGGGCTGGTCGTTTGTTATGGGCAAAACTTGTGTCTGAACGGTTCAACCCGAAAGATGCCCGTTCGATTTCACTGCGCACCCATTGCCAAACATCTGGCTGGTCACTGACGGCGCAAGACGTTTTCAACAATGTCACCCGCACAGCAATTGAAGCGATGGCTGCAACACAGGGTGGCACGCAATCACTGCATACCAACTCGCTTGATGAAGCGTTAGCGTTACCAACAGACTTCTCCGCCCGCATTGCGCGGAACACGCAAATTTTCTTGCAAAAAGAAAGCGGCACCACGCGCATTATCGACCCTTGGGGTGGCTCTCATTTCGTTGAAAAACTGACCCATGACCTGGCTGAAAAGGCGCTGGCGCACATCGAAGAAATTGACGCTCTCGGCGGCATGGCGAAGGCGATTGAGGCAGGCATTCCAAAACAGCGTATCGAAGAAGCCGCCGCCCGCACACAAGCACGCATTGATACGGGTGCACAGACGATCGTCGGCGTGAACAAATATCTAACCGACGATGAAAAGCCGATTGATGTTTTGAAAGTTGATAATGCCGAGGTGCGTGCAGAACAAATTGCCAAGCTTGAAAAGCTGCGTGCTGAACGCGATGAGGCCGCTTGTCAGTCAGCCCTTAAAGCCCTTTCAAATGGTGCCGCAGGGGACGCAAACCTTCTTGATCTTTGCATAAAAGCCGCCCGCGCCCATGCATCCGTTGGCGAAATGTCGGACGCTATGGAGCAAGCTTTCACCCGCCATAAGGCTGTGACGAAGGCAATTTCAGGTGTCTATCGTAATGCTGCCCTTTCGCCAGAGCAGCTCGATAAAGTTGCCAGTATGGTCGATGTGTTCAAAGACAATGACGGCAATAAACCACGCATTCTCGTCGCGAAAATGGGCCAAGACGGACACGACCGTGGACAGAAGGTTATCGCCTCGGCCTTCATCGATATTGGCTTCGATGTTGAGATCGGCGATCTGTTTGCAACGCCTGAAGAAGTGGCAGAGCAAGCGAAAGAAAAGGGCGTTGATATTGTGGGCGTTTCATCACTTGCGGCAGGTCATTTGACCCTTGTGCCTGCCTTGAAAGAGGCTCTCAAAGAGCGCGGCCTCGACCACATCATGATCGTCTGCGGCGGCGTCATCCCGCCTCAAGATTACGACGAGTTAATGGCGCTGGGTGCTGATGCGATCTTCCCGCCGGGGACGGTGATCTCGGAAGCGGCTGAGAAGTTAGTAACGGACCTCAATGCCCGCAAAGGCTATGAGCAAAAGCCGTTAGAGGCTTATTTGTGAGGGGGCGTTTGAGCTCAGAAAATCCACATGAAGAAGTTTCATATTGGGATGTTATGCGAAACTAGTCGCTAATTTCTGCAATGCGGAC
>CAZKKW010000068.1:0-12338 GCA_964553335.1 uncultured Hyphomicrobiales bacterium
TCCGCATTCCTGCCTTTACCGCCCCGCCGTCATTTTCACGCTCAATCCAACCCCACTCACTCTCCCATTTCCAAAATCTTGACCATCGCCTCATATCCTCGTGACTTTGCAAGGTCTAATGGGGTCCTTGCAAATTTATCGGCGAGGGTTTTGCTGGCGCCTGCGTCTACCAGTGCTTGAGCGGTCTTTTGGTGGTTTTCGCCGCCGTCACCCAGCACCACGCTTTCAATCAGCGCTGTCCAGTGGAGGTTGTTGACGTGATCAAGGGGAGCACCTGCTTCGATTAGGGTTTGCACCACCTCAAAGTGGCCGAGGTGAGCGGCGGCGATGAGGGCTGTGCCGTCGTAGATGCTGGTGACGTTGGTTGCTTTATTGCCAAGCTCTAACGCCACTTTCATGGTTTCAAGGTCATTGGCAACGGCGGCGATTGTGACGACGTCATAAATGCCATCTTCAAGGGCATTCACATCAGCGCCCGCTTTTGCAAGGGTGCGCATAATGGCGTGTTGGCCTGCAAAGCCTGCAATGTGAAACGCGGTACGGTCATGGCTGTCGGTTTGTTCGATGTTGGCGCCCGCTTTAATAAGTTTTTCAAGCTCGGCCACATTGCCTTCGTGGGCTGCTTTCAGCAGCCCCTTATAAGCGGCGATTTCGTTTTCTCTAGGGGCCACTTGCGCTTGGGCAGAAAGGGATGAAAAGATCATCCCAATCATTGTTGCAAAAGCGATTGCTAGGAATTTGATATTCCTATTTGCCCGTTTCATCATTCACCCAATCCTTCAAATAGAACAGTCGACAAATACCGCTCTGCAAAGGAGGCGGCAATGACAACGATGCGCTTGCCTGCCATTTCTGGGCGTGCGGCAACGGTTAGGCCTGCGTAAATGGCAGCACCTGATGAAATACCAACTGGTAGGCCTTCGGTGGCTGCCACTTTCCGAGCTGTGTCGAAAGCTGTTTCATTGTCCACTTGAATTGTTTCATCCATGTGCGTTGTGTCCATATTATCTGGAATGAAGCCAGCGCCAATGCCTTGGATCATGTGCGGGCCGGGGTTGCCGCCTGATAAGACAGGGCTTGCTGTTGGTTCAACCGCGATCATTTTGATCTCTGGCTTGCGTTCTTTCAACACTTGCGCCAAGCCGGTGAACGTGCCGCCTGTGCCAACGCCTGCGACAATCACATCAACGTCGCCGCCTGTATCGTGCCAAATTTCTTCAGCCGTTGTTGCGCGGTGAATTTCTGGGTTGGCAGGATTTGAAAACTGGCTTGGCATGACCGCGCCGTCAATTTCTTCCAATAATTCCTGTGCCTTAGCAATGGAGCCGCCCATGCCTTTTTCTTTTGGGGTCAAGACCAGTTCAGCACCAAGAAGGGAAACCATCTTGCGGCGTTCAATCGACATGGATTCTGGCATGGTGAGGATTAAGCGATAACCGCGCGCTGCTGCTGCAAAAGCAAGCGCGATGCCTGTGTTGCCAGAGGTTGGTTCCACAAGGGTGGCGCCTTTTTTAATCTTGCCTTGTTTTTCAAGGTCCAAGATCATGTTTACGCCGATGCGGTCTTTGACGCTGGACAGAGGGTTGAAGAACTCACATTTCACGACAACATCGCCCACAGCCTTCGTTTCTTTGGCAAGGGCTGGAATGCGCACAAGCGGAGTGTTGCCGATTGTTTCTAATACACTGTCGTAGATGCGCCCTCTTAGGGGTTTGTCGAAATTAACGTCAGACTTGGTCATGTTTTTTCCTTTGAAGGTCTTGAAGGGATTGCTGATCTAAAGTTTGGGCATTGTTTGGCTTCATTTCCAGCAATATTTATTCTGTGTTTCTTGGCGTGTGAGGCAAGATGTTCCAAAAAACACTATTCGCGTCGTATTTACCATTGACGTTATGATAAATTTCGCGGCACTAATAGTCCATTCGGTTCCCCGTTTATTGCGAAGCATGGGGATCAAATGGGAATGAAGAAGAGGTGACCCAAGTCGGGGCCTTAAGCTTCAGCCGCCCCCGCGACTGTAAGCGGAGAGCATTTATCGAGTACCACTGGCGATGTTTCGCTGGGAAGGAGATAAATTGCTTTGACCCGTGAGCCAGGAGACCAGCCGGATACGGCCTTTGTACGATGCTTTTGAAAGTGGAGTGCAGGGGCAACCTTTAAACAACGGACGGGGTGTTCCGGTGGAAGGCTGAGATTAATCTCACTTTCTGGCGCCAGCCCCTCTTCATAGCGACTTTCTGAAGGGGAAACTTATGAAACGAATTCTATCAGCTGCGGCACTTGCCGTTATCGCGACGCCAGCTTTGGCGCACCACCCGCTTGCCGGACAACCTATGAATACTTTTGCCGATGGCCTGTTATCAGGCATTGGGCATCCACTTTTGGGTTTTGACCATTTATTCTTTGTTGTGGCAGTCGGCCTTGCCGCCGCATACACAGGCTTTCAACGTTCAGCACCTGCTGCCTATATTGCTGCAATGGCAATCGGTTGCTTGATGATGAGCTTCGGCACGGGTTTGCCGGTTAAAGAAACAATCATCGCGCTTTCGCTCTTGGTTGTTGGTGGCATTGTTGCTTCTGGCCGTGCGCTTAATCTTATTCCAGCGCTTGTTTTATTTGCAGGCTTTGGTCTTTTCCACGGTTCAGCCTTTGGCGATTCCATTGCTTCACAAGAAGCAGGTGTCGGCGGCGTTGTTCTTGTCGGTTATTTGATTGGTCTTGCTGTCCTTCAATACGCCATTGCGATGGCATCCGCTTACGCGATTAAAACCGTATTCGGTGCAACTGAGGCAACAGCAGCCAATGCCCGTGTCGCTGGCGCAATTGTTGCCGGCATCGGTGTGTTTTTGACACTGGAAGTTATCGAAGGTGCAGCCTTTGCAGCGCTCGGCCTCGGCGCATAAAGACTGTTCGCCTATTTAGGCACTTACTTTAAGAATTGACGCGGGGCTTTGGCTCCGCGTTTTTATTTGCAGCATCGGTTTTGGCATCAAGGATAAAGGGGGGGGTGAATGACAATAACGACCAATCATGCAAGGCCTCACTTTGTGGCACGCGGTGTGACGTTGATCATTTTAGGCACGTTCCTCATTTCCTTGCAGGATGCTGTCGTCAAAATTTTTGCCGAGCACCTCACCCTTTGGCAAATGTTTGTTATTCGTGGGCTTTTGGCTATTCCCTTGTTTGTATTGCTTGGATGGGGGTTTAATGCTCATAAAACATTGTTTCGCGATGCGATCCGTCCTTGGGTGCTTATGCGGGGGTCTTTTATCGCGATAACGCTGTTGCTTTTTTATGCGGCTCTTCCTTTTTCTCAAATTTCGACACTTGCCGCCGTGGTTTATCTGTCACCCATATTGATCGCGATTTTCTCGTCATTTCTCATCAATGAGCCGGTGAAATTCTCTGGCTGGGTTGGTGTGTGTTTGGGGTTTGCGGGCGTGTTGGTGCTATTGCAGCCCGGTACTGATGCCTTTTCAAACTGGACACTTTTGCCGCTTGTGGGTGCGGTCTTATATGCCTTTGCGCACATTATTACCCGGGCACATTGCCAAGATGTGCCAGCGGCGGCCCTTGGTTTGTCGATGAATTTAGCCATGCTCTTTCTTGGTGCGGTGGGCAGCATAGTCATCGGGTTAGAGGTGTTTGGTGATGAGCTGGTGAAATCACATGCTTACATTTTTGGAGGGTGGCAAAGTCTCGATCTGTCCGTGTGGTTTATCCTTGTTCATCTGGCTGCAATTTCTGCTATTTCGTCCTTTGTTATTGCAGGTGCTTATCAATCTGCGCCGCCGTCTATTGTTGCGACATTTGAGTATTCGTTTTTGGTTTTTGCAGCATGTTGGGATGTTTTGTATTTTAAAACACCTCTAACACTTGCGACCATTATCGGCATGGTGATGATTGTTGGCGCGGGAATGTTGGTGCTAAAACGCTGAATGCATGGCCAGATTCAGCCGAATCACGCATGATGTTGGTCACTTAAAGTCAGCATCAAGGGCCTTTCATGTCTCAAAAACACGTTGCCGTTTTAATGGGTGGATGGTCATCAGAGCGCCCCGTCTCCTTATCAACAGGGGAAGAATGCGCCAAAGCGTTAGAAGGTGAGGGCTACCGTGTTAGCCGTGTTGATGTGGACCGTAATGTGGCGCAAACGCTTGCTGACTTGAAACCAGACGTTGCTTTTAACGCGCTTCATGGCCCTTTTGGTGAAGATGGTGCGATACAGGGCATCTTAGAATTCTTAGATATTCCCTATACCCACTCCGGTATTATGGCATCAGCACTTGCCATGAACAAAGACCGCGCAAAAGCGGTGATGAAAGACGCGGGCGTGCCTGTTGCTGAGCATCGCATTATGAACCGATTTGACATTGGAACCGAGCATCCAATGGCCCCGCCTTATGTGGTGAAGCCGGTCAATGAAGGGTCGTCATTTGGGGTCATAATTGTGCTTGATGATCAAAAAACACCACCACCTGAAATATCCAGTGACAATTGGCCCTATGGTGACATCGTCATGGTTGAGCGATATGTTTCCGGGCGCGAACTCACATGTGCTGTGATGGATGGTGAAGCCCTTGATGTGATTGAAATTGTTTCAATTGATCACAAGTTCTACGATTATGATGCTAAATATGCACCTGGAGGCTCAAAACACGTACTTCCTGCAAAAATTTTACCAAATATTTACCAAAATATACAGATTCTATCATCCAAGGCTCACCATGCGTTGGGGTGTCGAGGCGTAAGCCGTGCAGATTTCCGTTTTGATGAAAAAACGGATGGAAATCACGACCTTATTTGTCTCGAAGTAAACACTCAACCGGGTATGACGCCGACATCACTGGTTCCAGAAATGGCGGCCCATGCGGGGCACTCATTTGGGGCTTTAGTTAAATGGATGGTGGAGGAAGCCAGTTGCGGGCGTTAGCCGATAAAAAGCAACCAGCACCGAGAAGTGCAAGAAGAGCTCGATTTGAAGAGGGGAAAGACCTCTCTCGTCGTCAGTTATTTGCACGTCGAATTTTCCATCGCGCGCATGCGCGCGTGGAAACGTTGCCGCGTTTTTTTGCTTCAATCATGTCAGCAAGTGTCGTTGGCGGATTCACGCTGTATGGCATGATACTTGGCGGGCATTTTGGTGATGTGGCTTCGCGAACCACTGCCAGCATCGGTTTCGATGTCGATGCTGTAACGATCGTCGGTCACCGTTTTATGCGTGAGCAAGATATTCTCGACGTACTTGGTCTTCAACCTGGTGTGTCACTCGTAACCTTCAATGTTGCTGCTGCCCATCAAACGCTTCTTCGTGAGCCGTGGGTTGAATCGGCGTCCGTTCGAAAGATTTATCCAGATAAACTGCAAATTAATTTGCAAGAACGTCAGCCCTTCGCCGTTTGGCAGCGTGGCCAGATTAAGTCGATCGTTGATCGCGAAGGTCTCGTTCTCGATGATTTTGATGCTGAGATTTATCATGGTTTGCCACTTTTGGTGGGCCACGGAGCGCATCGTAAAGGGGCAGCATTCCTCAATACGTTGGCTGAATTCCCTGAAATCGCAAGCCGTGTGCGCGCAACGATGTTTCGTTCAGAACGGCGCTGGGACATTTTATTGGATAATCTCATCACTGTTAAATTGCCAGAGCGCAAAGTGCGTGAAGCTTTGACGGAATTGGTGTTGCTTGAAAGCGAAAATGATATTTTGTCCAAGGATTTGGTGAGCATTGATATGCGTTTGCCAGATCGTTTGGTGATGCGTTTATCCGATGATGCACTGGTCAATCGCCAAGCTGTGTTGAAACGCCGTAAAGAAATCAAAACCAAGGGGAAGAATATCTAATGCTTCGTCTTGGCTCAAAAATATCTGGTTCAAAAGGCAGCTTGCCCGCCAATAAATCCACGTTGATTACGGTTTTGGATATTGGCACGACGAAAGTCTGCTGTGTTATTGCGCGCCTTCACCCAAAACGCGACAGTTTGGAACTTTCTGATCGCTCTCATATGATTGAGGTGATCGGTTTTGGTCACCAGCGTTCGCGCGGGATTAAGGGCGGCGTTGTTGTTGATCTTGATGAAGTTGAACAGGCAATTCGTCTCGCCGTAGACGCGGCTGAGCGTCGTGCTGGTATGACGGTTGAATCACTCATCGTGAATGTTTCCGCCAGTCGTATACGCAGTCACGCGTTTTCTGCTAGTGTTTCTCTTGCCGGCCAAGCTGTTGAAGAAAATGATATTTCGAGAGTTTTGCAAGCGGGGCGTAATCACACGTCAGATCCAGAAGCGGCAGTGATGCATTCGTTGCCTATTGGTTATTCGCTTGATGGTAATACTGGTATTAAAGATCCGCGCGGCATGATTGGCGAGCGTTTGGCCGTTGATATGCATGTGGTAACAGCCAATGACGCAGCCCTTCGTAATCTCGAACTTGCCATTAACCGCTGTCACCTTGCTGTTGAGGCATTTGTAAGCTCTCCTTATTCCGCAGGGCTTGCAAGTCTTGCTGGTGATGAAGCTGAGCTTGGTGTTACCTGCATTGATATGGGTGGTGGCACCACCACGGTTTCTGTCTTTGTTGACGGTAAGTTTGTCCATTGTGATGGGCTTGCGATTGGTGGGCAACACGTAACAATGGATTTAGCGCGTGGTCTTTCAACTTCGCTACGCAATGCTGAATTGATCAAGGTTAAACATGGCAGCGTGCTTCCTGGAAATGTTGTCGACTATGATCCAATCAATGTGAACGTTATTGGTGATGAAAGCGGCATTGGTGCTGATGTTTCAGCCTCTACTATTTCAAAAATTATACGCCCGCGCGTGGAAGAAACCTTTGAGCATGTGCGCGATCGGTTGAATGCTTCTGGCTTTGTGGGGCTGGTTGGTCGCCGTGTTGTTTTAACCGGTGGTGCAAGCCAGCTTACTGGTGTTGCCGATCTTGCCCGTTCGGTTATTGGAAAAAATGTTCGCCTTGGGCGGCCTTTGGGGGTCACAGGCCTTCCTGTTGAAGCCCGCAGTGCGGCCTTTTCAACGGTGGTCGGCCTGATGATTTATCCGCAGGTAGAACAAGCAAGTGATGACATGGGCTGGTCCCCTGGTCGACGCCATTCTGAAACGGCGATGACGGGAACAGGCGGCTATTTTGGCCGTGTTGGCCGCTGGTTTGCGGAGAATTTTTAAGATGACGACTGATGAAAAAAATGTCGAAGAGGGAGCGGATAAAATTTCCTCCCATAAGGATCCACCGAGTGAGCTGATCGATCTGCCTAGCAGAACAGAACACCCAAAACCGGGCACTAAAGCCCAGCAACTAAGTTTTTTTGAGCCGACGCAACAACCCATACAAACAAAGCCGTCGCGTATCACAAGTGAGGACACCATGACTATCAATCTACAAGCCCCTGATATCACAGAGTTGAAACCAAAAATCACCGTGTTTGGCGTAGGTGGAGCTGGCGGTAATGCTGTCAACAATATGATCAAATCCGGCCTTGAAGGGGTCGAATTTGTGGTCGCAAATACGGATGCGCAAGCATTGACCAGTTCGCGGTCTGACAAGGTCGTTCAAATGGGTCTGCAAGTGACTGAAGGTCTGGGCGCTGGTTCGCAGCCAGAAGTTGGTCGCCAAGCCGCAGAAGAAGTGATTGATGAAATCAATGATTACCTCAATGGTTCACACATGGCCTTCATCACTGCCGGTATGGGTGGCGGTACGGGTACAGGTGCAGCGCCAATCGTTGCGCGCGCTGCTCGCGAAAAAGGTATTCTGACCGTTGGTGTCGTGACCAAGCCTTTCCAGTTTGAAGGTGCCCGCCGTATGCGTTTGGCGGATGCTGGTATTGAAGAGCTTCAGGCCAATGTTGATACGCTTATCGTGATCCCGAACCAGAACTTGTTCCGTATTGCGAATGAGAAAACGACATTTGCTGATGCCTTTTCAATGGCAGACCAGGTTTTGAACTCTGGTGTTAGCTGCATCACAGATTTGATGGTTAAAGAAGGTCTGATCAATCTTGATTTTGCTGATGTTCGTTCAGTTATGAATGAGATGGGCAAAGCAATGATGGGTACGGGCGAAGCATCAGGCGAAAATCGTGCTGTTGAAGCAGCCGAAGCGGCGATCGCCAATCCACTGCTTGATGAAACATCTATGGCCGGTGCACAAGGCTTGTTGATTTCCATTACTGGTGGCAATGATTTGACTTTGTTTGAGGTGGATGAAGCAGCAACGCGCATTCGCGAAGAAGTCGATCCAGATGCAAACATCATTTTGGGTGCAACATTTGATGAAGCACTTGAAGGTATCGTTCGTGTTTCTGTTGTTGCAACAGGGATTGAAAAAGGTGCTCAAACAGGCGTTGTTCCTGAAATTAAAGCAGCCTCTACATTCCTTCGTCCAATCGTGGAAAAGCAGGCCCAAATGCCAGCAACTGCAGTTGCGGCACCCGTGACTGCTGAAGCTGCGATCGAAGCAGAGCTTGTAATTGAGGAGCCAACAGCTGCAACGCCAGAACCGGTTGAGCCGATTATGGCAACGCCTGAAGTTACAGCACCTGCAATGGAAGCAGAGCCTGCAAAATCTGATCCGGCAGTAACTATTACGCCGTTTGCGCCAAGTGCTGAAGCGATGGAACTGGCAAAAAGTAACGATTTGCCTGCTTTTGAGAGTTTTGAAACACCAGAAATGCCTGCCGTGTCAGAAGCGCCTGAGGTACCAAGCGAGCCTTTCATTCCGGCAACTGCAGAAGAACCATTTGTCGCACAAAAAATTCCAAGCGTTGATGATTTTCCGATGATTGTTCAAGAAGAAATTCGGGCTAAATCTGAATCGTCACTAGCGCTTGAGACACAAGATGAACGTGGTGCTCTTGGTTTATTAAAACGGATTACGACAGCAACACTGGGTACGCAGAAAAAGGAAGAGGTTGACGTAGCACAGGCTCCAAATCTTTCCGGCGCACCGCAAATGCCGGAAGTTGCTCCTCTGGCCCCATTAGCTCCAGTGCAAACACAGGCGCCTGCGCCGCAACCTGCACCTGCTACCCAACAAGAGCAGGCTCAGCATAACCACGCGAGTGCCTTTGCAAAACCTGCTCAACCGCGTGCACAAACACCAGAGCCGCAGGCGACACAATACGCGCCACAAGCAGGACATCTTGATCCGCATGGTCGTGCTGCCCCTGCTGCACAGCCTGCAATCGCAGAGGATCAGTTAGAGATTCCCGCGTTTTTGCGCCGCCAAGCTCAATAGACCAAACGGTTCATTGTAACACTTGTTAATAGTCCGCCCTTGTGGCGGGCTAACTATTTGAAATCGCGTTGAAATATCGATTAATAATCAGTTAGAAACCGTGATTTGTGAAACAGTATCAGTACAGGTATTCTAAGAAACAACGGACGTGATTTGGGTGCGATGCGCATAAGGGTAATCTCCTACAATATGCGCTTTTGGGAATAACACGGTAGCACGTGGTGGTGTTGGCTCTTCAAAAAGTTTGAAGGGTTTTAGTTTAGAGACAAACTAATTAGCACTTTGAAAGGCTAAAATTTAGACATGAGTGTTCTCACAAAATACGCGACCAACCCATCGGTTCAGCACACTATTTCACAATCTGTCACTTTCGATGGAAAAGGTGTCCACGGCAATAAAGATGTCAGTATGACTCTGGAGCCTGCGCCAGCTAACACGGGTATTGTTTTCGTTCGCACATCAGATGATGACCGCAGTGTCGAAATCAAAGCGCGGCATGACTTTGTTGGCGCTACCGAGCTTTGCACAATCATCGGTGATCCGAATAAACTTTATGTTGCGACCATCGAACATTTGATGGCAGCACTGGCTGCATTGAGTGTCGATAATGTTATCATTGACATAAGCGGTCCTGAAGTTCCGGTTATGGATGGTAGCTCGTCTGTCTTCATCGAAGAGATTTGTGAAGTCGGTTTGATCGCGCAAACGGCTCGCCGTAAATATATTAAAATTGAAAATCCAATCCGCGTTGAAATGAACGGTTCATGGGCTGAGTTTCAACCTCATGATGGTTGCGAGTTTGACGTTGAGATTGATTTTGATGACCCCGCCATTGGTAATCAGCGTTTTGTTACTGAGCTTACAGGCGACCGCTTTAGCCGGGAAATCGCGCGGGCGCGCACGTTTGGTTTTATGAAGGACGTCGAAAACCTCTGGAAAGCAGGCTATGCGCTCGGCTCATCTTTTGATAATTCAGTGGTGATTGGCGACGAGGGTATCATGAATCCTGAAGGTCTTCGCTTTGAGGATGAATTTGTCCGGCATAAACTACTTGATGCTGTTGGTGATATCGCTCTTGCTGGTGCGCCGATCTTGGGTCGTTATCGTTCTTGTCGTGGCGGGCATAAGCTCAATTACTTGATGGTTAAAGCTTTGTTTGAACAGCAAGATTGCTGGTCTTACCATGAACTTGCTCGCTCTGGCTTCACATCCGCTCCGCGTGCAAATATCGTGGTTGAACCTGCCGTTGCTTTAGCGCCATCCAAAAACTAATTTTTTAGACATTTACCATTTTTGTTAAAACACTTGTTTTTGATCAGAATTAGGTAAAATTGCCGTTTTTTCGCCTTTTTATCCGTGATATAGGTTCCTAGGCTAGAAAGTATCTAGAAAGTATTTTGGGGAAGACATGCTGCGTAAATCTTTGATCATCACTTTAGCGATTACACCGATGGTGCTTGCTGGATGTTCTTCAATTCCTTTCAGTGATCGGTTTGGTAAAGGCAAGCAAGCAAAAGAAACGCAGGCTGATAGAGCTGCGTTGATTGCAAAGCCGGAAATTCCCGCCCAAAGTCTGCTTAATGCTGGCGTTCGTAACATCAATACTGGTGATCATGAGAGAGCGCAAAAAGCGTTCGCAGAGCTTGCAAAACAACACCCGTTCTCAAAAGAAGCTGAACGCTCGCTCGTTTTGTCCGCGTTTTCGCATTATTCCGAAGGTGAGTTTGACAAGACTGTGTCCACAGCCGAACGCTTTATCAAGCTTTATCCAGGCAGTAATGATGCGCCTTATATGCAGTATTTGATTGGCGAATCGCACTTCAAACAAGTGTCGTCGATCCTTCTAGATCAGGAAGATACAAGAAAAGGTTTGCGTGCTTATTCAAACCTTGTTCGTTTGTACCCAGAATCAAAATATGTTGAAGATTCGAAGACCAAGATTATTTTCATGAAAGACCAACTTGCAGGTAAGGAAATGCAGGTCGGTCGTTTTTATCAAGAAAAAAACCAGCACTTAGCAGCGGTCAATCGTTTTCGTGGTGTCGCAGAAAACTTTCAAAAAACGCGCCATATTGAAGAAGCATTGTATCGTTTAACGGAGAGCTACTTGGCTCTTGGCATCGTCAATGAAGCTCAAACTGCTGGGGCTTTGCTGGGTTACAATTATCCAGAATCTGAGTGGTATAAAGATGCTTACTCCTTGTTAAGTGGCCGCAAATTGGAGCCAACCTTCAATTCGCGCTCGGGCCTTCGCAAAATTTTGCCTTTCGGTGGTAAGAAAAAAGAGAAATCTCAGCCTGTTGCCAAAGCACCTGTGATACCGAACACTCAACCAGCTTCCTCTTTGGTGAACGGGAATGTGCCAGTAACGATAGAACAGGCGACTTCCAATACGGGCAATGTGGTAGCACTGGAACAAACGACGTTCAATGCTGGCAAGCCTGTTGTTGCAACTGCTGAAGCAGACATTCCAGCTTTGGCTGCTTCAGCCGTTCAAGCACCGCAGCCAGCGGGAATTGTTGAAGCGGACAGTTTGCAAGCTGCAACTGAAGTTGCCTCGGCTAAAAAGCGTGGATTTAAGCGCTTCATCCCATTTGTGGGTAAAAAGAACTAGCACAGCTATAACAGCACTGGCTTGTAAGGCCCGAAGCGATATATAATTGGGAGAGAAACTCCTGATTCAACGCTACATCTATGCTGAGCTCACTTCTAGTAAACAACATCGTCCTGATTGATCGCTTGCATGTCGACTGGCATGCGGGTCTTTCTGTGCTGACTGGTGAAACGGGTGCGGGTAAATCAATCATTCTTGATAGCTTGTCGCTGGCGCTTGGTGGGCGCGGGGATGGTGGCCTTGTTCGTTCGGGGCAAGACAAAGGTAATGTCACAGCCGTCTTTGATGTACCGCTTAGTCATCCGGTGCGTGATATTTTGCGTGAGAACGACGTGAGTGCGGATGACGACATTATCTTAAAGCGTGTGCAGCAGGCCGATGGGCGCACCAAAGGGATGATCAATGATCAGCCTGTTAGTGCTGGGCTAATGCGGTCGGTTGGTCAATTGCTTGTTGAAATACATGGTCAGCACGCAGA
>CAZKKW010000069.1:0-12305 GCA_964553335.1 uncultured Hyphomicrobiales bacterium
CCAATGATGGAGTATCGCGCACGGTTCGCGCCGCCTTCAACAGATTCCAACAAGAAACAATTCTCGCGGTTAGTTGAAAGCTTCAACATTGCGGAAACAGGCGTTTCAAGATCAGCCACCAGTCGCGTGTAAACGAGTTGGCTTTCGCCCTTTAAGAAGCGCTCAGTAAATTCAGGTTTTGCAGGCTCAAACATTGGACTAGTAATTATGGCCGTGACCACCGCCGTGTTGACGCTCTAGATCGGATGCAAGTGCGACGGCTTCAGCGTTAATGCTTGTGCCTTCACGGTTTCTAACGCGCACCAAGTAAGTCTCAATAACATCATTTTGGATCGCTTGAAGAACCTGCTCAGTACCCGTCTCAGTTGCTTCAGCCTTTGGTACGTTGACTTCTTTCACATGAAGCACAAATACTTGGTTTGCTTGGTCACCTGTGGCAGTCGTAATAAAGCCCTCAGCCCCATTAAAGGCAAGGCCAACGGCTGGGCCACTTAGACCGTCAGCAGGTTCACCCCGTTTAACACCGCTTACCGTTTGAACTTCCTTGGCAACTTCCAGCGCAAGAGCTTGAATGGCGCGGCCTTCTTTCATTTTTGCAACAATACGTTCTGCTTCAGCAGCAACAG
This sequence comes from uncultured Hyphomicrobiales bacterium, assembly GCA_964553335.1. Taxonomy (GTDB): domain Bacteria; phylum Pseudomonadota; class Alphaproteobacteria; order Rhizobiales; family JACESI01; genus JACESI01. Next base: position 627 of record CAZKKW010000069.1, read on the forward strand.
CTTTATCCGTCTCAGCAGCCAGCCAATCATCGAGAACGCGGCTTTTAACTTCCTCAAGCGTTTGATCACGCGCTTCTTTAACATCGGTTACTTCAAACCAAAGATAACCATCGCGTCCAACTTCAATCACATCGTTTTCAACGCCGACATCAGTTTGATACGCTTCATCAAGAAGATTGTTGAGAGCAGGGGTGTTTGCATCAATTTCCCCGCCAACAGCCAATGCACCAGATTTTGCTACATCAGTCACGGTTACCAGTTTCACTTTGAGTTTTTCAGAAATTTCCTCAAATGTCTCACCAGCCAGACGCGCTTCTTCAACTTGATCAAGCTTTGTCGATAATTCGCGATTGTTTTGATCAGCCGCGAGCTGTTTTTTGATGTCGTTCAAAGCCTGGTCGGCCCCTTGGGAAGCGCCGCCTTCGACCGCATCCACAATAAGGATCACTTGGCCAAAGTCTGTCGTAACCGCATCACTTGGTTTGCCTACTTCCAAACCAAAAGCGGCCTCAGCAAGTTTTTGATCGATCAAACCTGCCTTGGTTGACGTCCCAAATTCAACATCGCCCTTGGTGAGACCCAACTCAGCAGCAACGTCATCGAAAGATTTGCCCGCTTTGATCTTATCAGAAGCTTCTTGAGCTTTCGCGGCAGTATCAAAGGTGATGCGTCTGATCGTGCGTTTTTCAGGCGTTTCAAATCGGCTTTTGTTCGCGTCATAGTAAGCACGCGCTGTTGCATCTGTGATTTTGCTTTCCCAACCGAAATCAGAAGTCAACATAACCAAATATTTCATCGAGCGATATTCTGGTGCGCGGTAACGCAATTTGTTCTCAGTGAAATAGGTTGAGAGTGTTGTGTCATCTGGATTGGAAACAGCCTGAATGTCACGCGAATCAAGTTCAATAAACTCAATCGTGCGTTCTTCATTGGTATGAAGGCTTACAGCTTCTTTCAAAACATTGGGAACGGCAACATCCTGCGTCAACGCATCAACAATTTGGCGGCGTGAATAAGTGCGGCGCTGCTCTTCTAAAAACTGGCTCTCGGTAAACTGGTTACTATAGAGAATTTGTTGATAGCGGCCCGCGCTAAAATTACCTTCAGCATCCACAAAGGCTGGATCTTTTAAAATCTCTTCGGCAAGACGGTCATCTGAAATGCCAATACCGAATTCATTGGCACGGTCATCAAGGGCTGCTTGATTGATCAAGCGACCCAACACTTGTTGGTCAATACCAAATTGCCGTGCCTGCTGCGACGTAAGACGGCGACCAAATTGCTGGCTTAAACGACCGATTTCACCAACGTATTGGCGTTGAAAATCTATACTACTGATTTTCACTGAGCCTACAGATGCCAGATTTCCCGTGGCGAAATTGAACGATGCTCCCGTAATACCCCATACGGCAAAACTCGCAATAAGGAGACCTAGAAGAATCTTTGCAATCCAAGTTCCAGCAGCACTTCGCAAAAATGTGAGCATTTGACGTATTACCTTTGTCTTTAAACGTGTTTGGCCGACATTATTCATCAACGCCTTTTGTCGCAAGCGATTATGGCGTAAATTTTGGATTATTGAGAGCTGTGATGTGTAACTTTTACATTTTTCTTCGCATTTACCCCAAAATCAATCCAAAAAATCATCTAACTGTTGGAGAATATAGGCGTTATTCAATTATATTTGACTGTATAGACCGCTCTGATAAACCATAATATGAATAACCACTGGGGAGCAATTATATGTCTATAAAACCACTCGTTGCAGGCAATTGGAAAATGAATGGCCTGAAATCTGCGCAAACTGAATTTGAAGCGATGCAAAGCCAATATGATAGCAGCTTGCAAGACGTGGTTGATCTTATGATTTGTCCGCCAGCAACTTTACTGGGCACGTTAGCGTCAACAAGCGGTGCGGTATCATTAGGGGCGCAAGATTGCCATATTAATGTAAGTGGCGCACATACCGGTGATTTGTCAGCAGAAATGCTCGTTGAGGGCGGCGCAAGCGCCATAATTGTTGGCCACTCAGAACGCCGTGCCGACCACGGAGAATCAAGTGAGCTTGTGAGAGAAAAAGCAGAAGCTGCCAACAAAGCAGGGGCGACCGCGATCATCTGTGTTGGTGAAACCAAAGACGAGCGAGAAGCCGGCAAAGCAGAAGAAGTCGTCATCGGTCAACTAACCGCCTCCGTTCCAGACAATGCCAGCGCACAAACCACAATCATCGCCTATGAGCCGGTTTGGGCTATTGGCACAGGCCTAACGCCGACAGCGGGCGATGTCGCAGAAATTCACGCAGCCATTCGAAAAGCGTTAATTGAGCGATTTGGCAGTGAAGGCAATGGCTTTAACATCCTTTATGGCGGCTCGGTAAAACCAGCCAATGCTAGCGAACTCATGAGCGTTGAAAATGTCGATGGCGCCTTGGTTGGTGGTGCAAGCCTTAAAGCAGATGATTTCCTTGGGATAGCAAAGAGCTATCTTAGCTAAAGGCCAACTGGCACCTAACAAATTAATACAATAGCATTTTGATGAGTTTTAGCTGGTCAAACAGCCACAAGTCTTGTATGGCAACCCATCAAACGCTATGTGTAGCGAAGATTATATATAACGCATTACAAAGATTAGGAACTAAAGCGCATGGAAACGGTACTCATCGTTATTCATTTGGTCATCGTGGTCATTATGGCTGGTGTCATCTTGCTACAGCGCTCTGAAGGCGGAGCACTTGGTATTGGCGGCGGCGGCGGCAGTGGCGGCTTTACGAGCCGTGGTAGCGGCAACGTTATGACGCGCATAACGGCAATTCTTGCGACGTTGTTTTTCCTAACATCGATTACGTTGACTATTATCGGCAACTACGGCGGTTCTTCTATTCTAGATCGTGTTCCTGGTGGTAGTGGCGATGGCACAATTCAGCCACTTGCTCCCGTTGCGCCAAGCGACAGCAGTTCAACAGCACCAGCACCGCAGGTGCCAGCTGGAAATACTGAAGGTCCACAAGTGCCAACTGGCAATTAATCGCCACTCTTTTTAACGACGACATGAACAAGCAACATCAATTTCGCGGGGGAAAACTTTCCCCCAGCGATAATTATGTTTGGCATTCATCTCCATAACGGTAATCTGCAAGCCCATGACACGGTATATCTTCATAACTGGTGGCGTGGTTTCTTCGCTTGGAAAAGGTCTTGCTTCAGCTGCCATTGGTGCAGCGCTACAAGCACGCGGCTATAAAGTCCGACTGCGGAAACTCGATCCCTATCTTAACGTTGACCCGGGCACAATGAGCCCGACTCAGCACGGCGAAGTCTTTGTAACTGATGATGGGGCAGAAACTGACCTCGATCTTGGTCACTATGAGCGCTTTACGGGGCGCTCCGCGAACAAGAAAGACAACATTACAACAGGCAAAATCTATCAGTCGATCATTTCGAAAGAACGGCGCGGCGAATATTTGGGCGCGACAGTCCAAGTGATCCCGCACGTAACTGACATGATCAAAAACTTCGTGCTTGATGGCAACGAAGACTATGATTTTGTGCTTTGTGAAATTGGCGGCACAGTTGGTGACATTGAGGCTTTGCCGTTCTTTGAAGCAATTAGACAGCTCGGCAATGATTTACCTAGAGGGCAGGCGATCTATATTCACCTGACATTGATGCCTTATATTGCCAGTGCTGGTGAGTTGAAAACAAAGCCAACACAGCACTCTGTGAAAGAGCTTCGTTCTATCGGCATTCAGCCGGACATCCTGCTTGTGCGCTGTGATCGCGAGATACCACAGGGGCAACTCGCAAAACTGGCCCAGTTCTGTAACGTGCGCGAATCTGCCGTTATCCCAGCTCTTAATGCCAGCAGCATCTATGAAGTGCCTTTGACTTATCATGATGTCGGCCTCGACCAAGAAGTGCTCAACGCGTTTGGTATTGACGAGGCGCCAGAACCTGACTTGAAGCCTTGGCAAGATATCTGCAATATTTTGAAGAACCCAGAGGGCGAAGTCACGATTGCAATCGTTGGCAAATATGTTGATCTGCACGATGCTTATAAATCGCTGATTGAAGCGCTGACCCATGGCGGCATTGCCAACAAGGCCAAAGTCAATCTCGAATGGATTTCTTCAGAAACCATTGAAGAAGAAGACCCAATCCATCACCTTCAAAATGTCCATGGCATTTTGGTACCCGGCGGATTTGGTCTGCGCGGTGCTGAAGGTAAAATCAAAGCCGTTCAATATGCGCGCGAACACAATGTTCCGTATTTTGGCATTTGCTACGGCATGCAAATGGCCGTCCTTGAAAGTGCCCGCAACCTTGCTGGCATTGAAGATGCGTCTTCCTCAGAGTTTGAAAATGGCGGTCAAACCATCGTTGGTCTTATGACCGAATGGACCCGTGGCAACGCGCTTGAAAAACGCCAAGATGACGGCGATATGGGCGGCACTTTGCGCCTTGGTGCTTATCCTGCAAGGTTGGCACCGGATAGCAAGATTGCTGAGATTTACGGTTCAAACGAAATTTCTGAGCGCCACCGCCACCGCTATGAAGTGAACGTCGGCTACAAAGAAACGCTAGAAGATGCAGGCCTCGTATTTGCAGGCCTATCTCCTGACGGTATTTTGCCTGAAACGGTTGAACGCACCGACCACCCGTGGTTTGTCGGCGTGCAATACCACCCAGAGCTAAAAAGCCGTCCGTTAGAGCCGCATCCGTTGTTCTCATCCTTTATTGAGGCGGCCCTCGTTCAAAGCCGATTGGTGTAACAGCTAATGGTACGCGGTTTAGATCATCTTGTTTTACCGGTGACCTCGCTCGACATTGCGCGCCAGCGCCTTGAGGCGCTTGGCTTCACGGTCAACAAAGACGGCATTCATCCGTTTGGCACATCCAACTGCTGCGTCTTCATTGAAAACGGTGTTTACCTCGAACCGTTAGCGATCCACGATGAGGCTTTAGCTGCGCAATATGCGACACAAAACAGCTTTGTGAAGCTTGATGCTAACTTCCGCTCCATTATTGGCAATGATGGCCTCGCTGCACTCTCCCTACAGACAAATGATTCAAGCGCAGATAAGAAGAACTTTACCCCGCCTTATCAAACGGGAGCAGGGGATTTTGAATTTTCCCGCAAGGCAATCCATCCAGATGGCAGTGAAGACACACTAAACGTTGCGCTTACCTTTTGCATGAACCCTAGTTTTCCAGCTTTCGGCCTCTTCACCTGTGAATGGCGAGGTGATCCAACGGTTGTCGCCAAAATCAAAACCGCACCTGCTCATGCGAATACGGTTGTGGGAACCATTGGTGTTGACCTTGTTTCAAACGAGATAGAAAACGCGCTTGCCTACCTAAATCACGCCTTTGGTGGCGAATTTGAAAGTGTGGGCACCAACCGTTACGCTTTAACAACGCCAAACAGTCGCATCACCCTCCAACAAGGTGATAAGCCATTACACGCATCAAGCGTTACCTTTTCCGCCAACTCCTTGGATGCAGTCGCCCATTGCCTTGAAAAGGCTGCAATCAGTTTTGACAGTGATGGGGAAATGATCGAAGTTGCACCGGCACAAGGGCAGGGCGTCACCATGAAGTTTACAGAAAAGACAAAACTGTCATGACCCAAGCACCAAACTCTCGTGTCGAAGTAGCGAACGTTGCTTTTGACAACACGGCACCCTTCGTTCTCATTTCCGGCCCATGCCAAATGGAAACCCGCGATCACACGATGATGCTTGCTGAGAAGATCAAAACCATGGCTGACAAGCTTGGTATTGGTTACGTCTTCAAAGCATCTTTTGATAAAGCAAACCGCACCAGCTTAAGTGGCAAGCGCGGCATCGGCCTTGAGGCTGCACTGCCAATTTTTGAAGAAGTCCGCAAAACGTTCAACATTCCCGTCTTGACGGACGTGCACACAGAAGAACAATGCGCAGCACTCAACGGTTCTGTCGATATTTTACAAATCCCAGCTTTTTTATGTCGCCAAACAGACCTACTCATTGCGGCGGCAAAAACCAATTGCATAGTGAATATCAAAAAGGGGCAATTTCTTGCGCCTTGGGATATGGCAAACGTTATTCAAAAAGTGATCGAAAGCGGTAACAGCAACGTCTTGCTCACCGATCGCGGCACCAGCTTTGGCTACAACACGCTTGTTTCTGATTTCAGAGGATTGCCAACAATGGCAGAGACAGGTGCGCCTGTGGTTTATGACGCGACGCATTCTGTGCAGCAACCGGGCGGTCTGGGCGGCTCTTCAGGTGGGCAACGGCAATTCGTACCCGTTCTTGCTCGTGCGGCCGTGGCTGTCGGCGTTGCTGGATTATTTATGGAATGTCACGAAGATCCAGACAATGCGCCATCAGATGGACCTGTTATGGTGCCGCTTGACCAGATGGAAGCGCTCTTGACCAGTTTAAAAGCGCTGGATGATGTCGCGAAGAAAAACACATTCTCCTTCGCGACATAATTGCTATTTTCTTGATTTATAACCAAATCTAGGTTGCTTCTTACGGCCAGCCTTACGATCTTGGTACCTGATTTGGTGTTCAATCGCTTCAACACCAAGCCTCTGATTTGGATTACCTGCGAATGGTTTAATGTTTTTCTCGCGATAACGTTTTATGATTTGCTGTCGCTCGGTAATTGAGATGTATAGGTCTGGGTTTTGACCAAATGGGCTCGCCCCACCAAAACCACCTGCAAAAGCAGGCATTTGAGATGCAAGACCAGCAATAAGCGTTGTTGCTATAACAAGTGTGGTTTTCCGCATGATATTCTCCAATCAAATTTTTAGGGCGCCGAATTTTACGATTCGAAAATGCCGTTGCGCCGCTTAAACTTAAAATGGAGGTGTTTGCATGAAATTACAAACACGATGTCATCACGTTTATTCCAACTAATACTTTTTCGCGTTATCAATGATCGTGATCGAACCAAATACCTCCTTAGCACTTTTATTATTCTTGACCATGCGATAGGAGAATATATCTCTTTCAACTTTAGAACAGCTGGAACCTCTCAATGACCGCAATCTTAGATATTTCCGCCCGCCAAATTTTTGACAGCCGGGGCAACCCAACAGTAGAAGTCGATGTCGTTTTGGAAGATGGCTCTATGGGCCGTGCCGCTGTTCCCTCAGGTGCATCGACAGGCGCGCACGAAGCTGTAGAACTTCGAGATGGCGGTGACCGCTATATGGGTAAAGGCGTCACCAAAGCCGTTGAAGCCGTCAACACAGAAATCTTCGAAGCCTTAAGCGGCCTTGAGGCAGAAGATCAAATCAAGCTCGACCGCATCATGATCGACCTTGATGGCACACCAAACAAAAGCCGCCTCGGTGCCAATGCAATCTTGGGCGTATCGCTCGCCATTGCAAAAGCTGCAGCAGAAGCAGCAGCACTGCCGCTCTATCGCTATATTGGCGGCACACAAGCGCACGTTATGCCCGTTCCAATGATGAACATCATCAATGGCGGCGAACACGCTGATAACCCAATCGACATTCAAGAATTCATGATTATGCCAGTCAGCGCCACATCCATTGCGGATGCTGTGCGTATCGGTTCTGAAATCTTCCACACCCTCAAAAAAGGTTTGAGCAAAGCAGGGCACAACACCAATGTGGGTGACGAGGGCGGTTTCGCACCAAACATCGGATCAACCGTTGAGGCGCTTGATTTCATCATGACCTCAATTGAAGCGGCAGGATACAAACCAGGCGATGACGTATGTTTGGCTCTCGATTGCGCTTCGTCTGAATATTATAAAGATGGCAACTACGTCCTCAGCGGCGAAGGCAAAACGCTCAATTCTGCTGAAATGGCTGATTACCTTGAAAATCTCGTCAACAAATACCCAATCATCTCTATCGAAGACGGCATGGACGAAGATGACTGGGACGGTTGGAAAATCCTGACAGAGAAAGTTGGCGATCGTTGCCAGCTTGTCGGCGACGACCTGTTTGTCACAAACTCAATCCGCCTTGCAGACGGCATTGAAAAAGGCTGTGGCAACTCAATCCTCGTGAAAGTAAACCAGATCGGCACGCTGTCAGAAACCTTAGATGCCGTAAACATGGCACAGCGCGCAGGCTTTACAGCCGTTATGTCTCACCGCTCAGGTGAAACAGAAGACAACACTATTGCCGACCTTGCCGTTGCAACCAATTGCGGACAGATCAAAACTGGCTCCCTTGCTCGTTCCGACAGAATGGCTAAATACAATCAGCTTATCCGCATTGAAGAAGAGTTGGGGCCACAAGCCGTATACCCCGGTCGCGGCGGTTTGAAAGTATAAACTTTCCAATCACTTGACGTTTTAAATCTTAAAACCCCGGCTTTCAAAGTCGGGGTTTTTCTTGTTCCATCAAAAATATTTTCCGAAAGGGTCCAATCGAAACGCTTTCTTAAACTCAATGACCGATTCTATGGACTTGTATTGAGTAAAGAGTTCCGGTGACTGCCCATGGCGACCCGCCAGCGTAAAAAATCGCTATTAAACCGATTTATCCTGCCCGTCTTTTCGGTTGCATTTTTAGGGTATTTCGGCTTTCATTCATTTCATGGCTCCTATGGTTTGATTGGCTATCAGTCAATCAAAGGTAGAATTAATGTCTTGGAAGCAAGGCTTGCGGCAGTCCAAAAAGATCGCAAAGCCTTGGAATTACAGACCGTTCTGCTGACCCCAGGTAGTCCAGACAAAGAAACCGTCGACGAACTCGCTCGCGCCAAGCTCAACGTGGTGCATCCGAATGAAGTTGTCTATTTGCTTGATAATTAATCGATTTTTGATTATTTTTGACAATTAATCAAAAACGAGTTATTTTAATTAAAATGCAATAAATTCATACGGTTATATGAGTTTTTCTCATCTCAATCCTTATCTTCTATTTTTCAATAAATGATGATAATGTCCAAGAATACAATCTCATGAGGGTGGCATGGCAGCAAAAACCAAAGGCGGAAAAACGTCTACAGGCTCTAATAAGCCAAACGATTTTACCAAAGAACAAGACCTTCAAGCTTACGAAGACATGTTGTTGATCCGGCGCTTTGAAGAAAAAGCCGGCCAATTATATGGCATGGGCCTCATCGGTGGTTTCTGTCACCTTTACATCGGCCAAGAAGCCGTTGTTACCGGCATGCAAATGTGTATCCGCGAGGGTGAAGACCAAGTTCTCACCAGTTACCGCGACCACGGCCATATGATTGCGTGTGGCATGGACCCAAATGGCGTTATGGCTGAATTGACCGGACGCATGGGCGGCTTATCGAAAGGTAAGGGCGGCTCTATGCACATGTTCTCAAAAGAGAAGCAGTTCTTCGGCGGTCACGGCATTGTTGGCGCACAGGTGCCAATCGGCGCTGGCCTCGCATTTGCCAACAAATACCGTGGCAATGACAAAGTATCACTGACCTACTTTGGTGATGGCGCGTCCAACCAAGGCCAAGTCTATGAAAGCTTCAACATGGCGTCGCTATGGAAGCTTCCTGTGATCTTCATTATTGAAAACAACCATTATGCAATGGGTACATCTGTTAGCCGTTCATCGGCGCAATCAGAGTTCGCTCAACGTGGCCAAGCGTTTGATATTCCAGGCGTAAAAGTTGACGGCATGGATGTTCGCGAAGTTTACCATGCAGGCATGAAGGCTGTTGAGCATTGTCGTTCTGGCAAAGGCCCATACATCCTTGAAATGAGCACATACCGCTATCGCGGCCATTCAATGTCTGATCCGGCGAAATACCGCAGTAAAGACGAAGTGCAAAAAATGCGTGCAGAGCATGACCCGATCGAGCAGGTCAAACAGCGCATTATTGAACGTGGCCATGCGGATGAAGCGTCACTCAAAGACATCGATAAGAAAATTCGCAGTGTCGTCAACGCGTCTGCTGATTTTGCAACAAACGATCCGGAACCGCCGATTTCCGAGCTTTACACGGACATTATGGTTTAAGGGGACGATACCATGCCAATAGATATTTTAATGCCTGCGCTCTCCCCAACCATGGAAGAGGGCAAACTTTCAAAATGGCTCAAAGCGGAAGGTGACACTGTGTCATCTGGCGATGTGCTTGCTGAAATCGAAACCGATAAAGCCACGATGGAAGTCGAAGCCGTTGATGAAGGCGTGATCGGTAAGATCATGGTGGAAGAGGGCACAGAAGAAGTAAAAGTAAACGCTGTCATTGCTGTTCTCTTGGAAGAAGGCGAAGACGCAAGCGCGATTGGTTCATCACCAAGCCCAGCGCCAGCCGCCGCCGCCGCTGCAGAAGCAAGTGCCGAACCTGCACCAAGCGTGCCAGCACAGCCAATTGCGCCGGCTGAAACATTATCTGACCCTGACATTCCAGCAGGCACTGAAATGGTGCCAACAACAGTGCGCGAAGCATTGCGTGATGCGATGGCTGAAGAAATGCGCTCAGATGATGATGTCTTCGTCATGGGTGAGGAAGTTGCTGAATATCAAGGCGCTTATAAAATCACCCAAGGCCTACTTGCTGAATTCTCAGATCGCCGCGTAATCGATACACCGATCACAGAGCACGGCTTTGCCGGTATTGGTGTTGGTGCCGCATTTGCAGGCCTAAAGCCAATTGTTGAATTCATGACATTTAACTTTGCCATGCAAGCGATCGACCACATCATCAATTCGGCTGCAAAAACGCTTTACATGTCTGGCGGTCAAATGGGTTGCCCAATCGTGTTCCGTGGTCCAAACGGTGCCGCTTCTCGTGTGGCCGCCCAGCACAGCCAATGTTATGCAGCATGGTACAGTCAAATTCCGGGCCTAAAAGTGGTCATGCCTTACGGGGCAGCGGATGCGAAAGGCCTGTTAAAAGCCGCCATTCGTGATCCAAATCCTGTGATCTTCTTAGAAAATGAAATGATGTACGGTCGTACCTTCGACGTACCAAAGCTTGATGATTTCGTCTTGCCAATTGGTAAGGCGCGTATTGAGCGGGCAGGCGATGACGTTACGATCATCTCATTTGGTATCGGCATGCAATATGCCATTGAAGCCGCTGATACGCTTGCAGGCATTGGTGTGAACGCTGAGGTGATCGACCTTCGCACAATTCGCCCGCTTGATATGGATACGATTTTAACATCTGTTCGAAAAACAGGTCGCTGTGTAACCGTTGAAGAAGGGTTCCCGCAATCATCTGTCGGATCTTATCTTTCAAGCCAAATCATGCAGCAAGCATTTGATTATCTTGATGCGCCCGTGATTACGCTGGCTGGTAAAGATGTTCCAATGCCATATGCGGCAAACCTAGAGAAATTGGCACTCGTCACAACGGCAGAGGTTATCGAAGCCGTTAAAGCTGTGACGTATATGAGCTAGGCCAATGATCAAACTGGATATCAGATCAGTCCGCTATGACCGGATGAATGATGGCGTCCAGTTTGACACCGCCAGCCGGGTCGGTCGTCGCCCCGGATTGGTAATCGAGATTTCCAAGGATGCGTTGGAAGAACATTTTCATCGCCCCCTTGACCAAGAAATGGCCGTTTTAAAAGCGGTTGAAATTCAAACCTTTATTCAGCAGGCCGCAAACCGCATACCCGCTGATGATGGCAAAATTCGCCTGACGAAAGCCACCCTAAACGGGCGCGACTGGGAGTAAACCATGCCGATTGATATTTTAATGCCAGCTCTTTCTCCAAC
>CAZKKW010000070.1:0-4589 GCA_964553335.1 uncultured Hyphomicrobiales bacterium
AGCACGATGGTTATGTCGCCCATTTCGATGTGCGCCATCGCCGTGAAATTTGGCTGAATGCGACAGGGACAACATTAACAGGGCGCGACGCCTTGTTGGATCGCAATGGCGAGGCAATCTCTAAAACCAGCCGCCACACATTCCAATTAAGGTTCCACCTTGATTCCAATGTCGCGGCGCAAGCAAGTTCAGACCATACGATAGACATCAAATTACCATCTGGTCAGCGTTGGCTGTTCACCTGCGAAAGTCACCTCGTGGAACTAACTGACACCATCAATATTTCTGATGTCTACGGCACTAAGCCTGCGTTCCAAATTTTTCTACAAGGATCGCTTTCTGACACTTCAGTTTTAAATTGGTCTTTTCAACGCCTTTCTTGATGAGAAGAAAAGTGTTATCCGCTCCCCAAACCTAAAAATACTCGTTTCCTTGTGGCTGCGACCTTAAACCCAAAAAGAGGACCTCCCATCCATGGCTGTATCTGCCATCACTTTTGATATTCCCGACATCGTTCCCGCAAAACGCGCATTGCTTTCTGTTTCCGACAAAACCGGCATTGTGGATTTTGCCAAAGCCCTTGCTGATGCGGGCATTGATCTCATCTCAACAGGCGGCACGCGCAAGGTCATCGAAGAAGCTGGCCTTCCCGTCTCCGATGTTTCAGAAATCACGGGCTTTCCAGAGATTATGGATGGCCGCGTCAAAACTTTGCACCCATCTGTGCATGGTGCGCTGCTTGGTGTTCGCGATCATGCAGAACACGCCAAAGCAATGGACACCCACGGCATCATCGGTATCGATCTTGTGGTCGTAAACCTTTACCCATTTGAGGAAACCGTTGCCAAAGGTGCTGAATATTCGTCAGCAATTGAAAACATTGATATTGGCGGCCCAGCCATGGTTCGTGCTTCTGCCAAGAACCACGCCTATGTCAGCATCATCACCGACCCTTCTGACTATGACGCCGTGCTTGCCAATATCGCAGAACAAGGTGGCACCACTTACGAACAGCGCCAAAAACTTGCCGCCAAAGCCTTCGCCATGACCGCAAGCTATGACGCAAGCGTCTCCAATTGGTTTGCCAATGAACTCACCATCGACATGCCAACAAAACGCGCAATCGGCGGCACGCTCGATGCCGTGATGCGTTACGGCGAAAACCCGCACCAACAAGCAGGCTTTTACAAAACAGGCGAACACCGTTTTGGCGTGGCAACAGCCACACAGCATCAAGGCAAAGCGCTCTCCTTCAACAACATCAACGACACCAATGCTGCTTTCGAGTTGGTCGCAGAATTTGATCCCGATCAATCAGCAGCCATCGCGATTATCAAACATGCAAACCCATGTGGTGTGGCTGAAGGCGCATCCCTGATTGATGCCTATAAACTTGCCCTTCGTTGTGATCCCGTTTCAGCCTTCGGTGGCATCGTTGCCATGAACCAAACACTTGATGCAAAATCTGCAGAAGAGATCGTCAAGGTTTTCACCGAGGTAATTATCGCCCCTGATGCAACCGATGAAGCAAAAGCAATTGTTGCAGCGAAAAAGAACTTACGTCTGCTCACCACAGGCGGCCTCCCTGATCGCCGTGCCAACGCGTTGGATGTTCGCACCGTTGCCGGCGGGTTGCTTGTGCAAGATAAAGACAATGGCATAATTGACGATCTGGACTTGAAAGTCGTCACCAAGCGCCAACCAACTGAACAAGAAATGCAAGATTTACGTTTTGCTTTCAAGATCGCAAAACACGTTAAATCAAACGCGATTGTCTATGTAAAAGACGGCGCGACCGTCGGCGTGGGTGCCGGACAAATGAGCCGTGTTGATTCCTCCCGTATTGCCGCCCGCAAAGCACAAGACGCGGCAGAAGCAGCGGGCTTGTCTGAAAACCTTGCCATTGGTTCAGTCGTTGCCTCTGACGCTTTCTTCCCGTTTGCAGATGGCCTATTGTCAGCAGCAGAAGCAGGAGCAACTGCCATCATTCAACCAGGCGGCTCCATGCGTGATGACGAAGTGATTGCAGCAGCAGATGAAGCAGGTCTGGCCATGGTCTTCACTGGCATGCGCCATTTCAGGCATTAGGCTTTTCGAAGATTGAGTGAGAGTTTCATGAGCGATATTAAAAAGACAGACACGTCAAACCTAACCATGCTGGGTGGTCAAACTGTGCAACCACAAAGCCCTGATGAGGCGGTGTTAGAACGTGTACCAAACAACAATGCTGGCACCAATTACGTGGTTCGTTTTGTTCAACCAGAATTTACGTCGCTTTGCCCGATGACAGGTCAACCCGATTTCGCGCATTTGGTGCTCGATTATATTCCCGGTGACTATTTGGTTGAATCAAAATCACTCAAACTCTTCCTCACCTCATTCCGCAACCATGGCTCTTTCCATGAAGATTGCACTTTGTCAGTGGCCAAGCGCATTGTGGATACCATCAACCCAACATGGCTGCGCATTGGCGGTTATTGGTTTCCACGCGGTGGTATGCCGATTGATGTGTTCTGGCAGACGGGCGAAGCACCAACAGGCGTTTGGATACCTGATCAAGCCGTTCCAGGTTACCGTGGTCGCGGCTAGGTTCCCGCACATTACGGATTTTAAAACGAAGCAATTCGAAAAACCTTGAAGTCTCGCCAGATTGATGCACATAACCATTGCAGGAAACCGAACGGATAAATGGCATGAGCGAACAAGCGACCACCATTGACGATGCAGAAGTCGCCCGATTTTCAGCAATAGCGGCTGAGTGGTGGAGTCCAACCGGCAAATTTCGTCCCCTGCATAAATTCAACCCAGTTCGCCTTGCCTATATCAAAGAGCAAGTCTGTCAGCATTTCAAAATTGATGCCTCTAAACCGAAACCATTTGAGGGTTTGCGGATTTTGGATATTGGCTGCGGCGGCGGGCTGCTTTGTGAACCAATGGCTCGCCTTGGCGCTGAGATTGTTGGCGCGGACGCTTCTGAAACCAACATTGAAGTTGCGAAAATTCACGCCGAGCAAACAGGCGTCACCGTCGATTATCGCGCCACCACGTCAGAAGCCTTAGCAGCAGAAGGCGAACAATTCGACATTATCTTGAATATGGAAGTGGTTGAGCACGTCGCAGACGTCGACCTCTTCATGGCAAGTTGCTGTGAGATGGTGAAGCCCGGCGGATTGATGTTCATAGCCACCATCAACAGAACAGCGAAAGCACGGATGCTTGCCATCTTCATGGCAGAAAAAGTGCTGCGTTGGTTACCTGTTGGCACCCATGAATTTGAAAAGCTTGTGAAGCCTGAAGAACTGGAAGAAGCTTTCGCCAAGGGCGGCATGTCGCTGCTTGATGAAAGCGGCGTTACCTATAATCCCGTCCTCGACCGTTGGTCAAAATCAAAAGACATGGATGTGAATTATATGATGTTGGCCACAAAGCCCGCGTGACCGCAGCGCTTAAGTCGAAAACCTAATTGTTGTCTTCTGGCAAAGCGGGCAAAGGCATAAAGTCAACGCCTTCATCAATCAGCTCTTGCGCCTCTTCAAAGGTCGCTTTGCCAAAGATGCCGTGAGCCTCTTCTTCGCCATAGTGAATTTCACGCGCCTTCTCAGCAAATTTATCGCCAACATTCACCGCATTATCTTCAACCCAAGTGCGCAACTCGCGCATTTTATCAACCACCGCCCGCATAGTGTCATCACCATGAACCAAGGGTTCTGGAATGGTCGCAGGGATAATGTCAGCTTCATTAACCTCTGATGGAGGGGTTACAGTAGGAACTGCCGCCGCCGCAGAAGCTTCAGCATCTAATGCCACCGTTTCCACAGTTTCACCTTGCATTTTGGTGCCAGTGACCGACGGCGCCATCAAGGTTTTTTCAACCTCATCAGTGCCACAATAAGGACAGGTTACAAGGCCCATTTCCTTCTGTTTATCAAATGCAGCAGAACTGCCAAACCAGCCATCAAACAGATGGTTTTCACTGCATTTAAGGGCGTATTTTATCACTGAGGTTACTTTTCTGAACTATAAGAGACCGCTGACGTATCAAATTCTCGCCCGTGGGTCAAAACCGAAATGCGTTTACGCGCTTTCACAACATCTTGCAAATCGATTTTCGCACTAATAAAACCCGGTTCATCATTCTCACTATCAGCAAGCACGTGCCCCCAAGGGTCAACGATAATGCTGTGGCCAAAAGTTTTGCGACCATCTTCATGGACACCACCTTGTGCGGCCGAAATCATGAAGCTTGCATTTTCGATCGCCCGCGAACGCATTAAAACATGCCAATGGGCTTTTCCGGTTTGCTGTGTGAAGCAGGCAGGCGCTGTCAAAATATTGGCACCCGCTAAAGCTTGGCGACGAAACACTTCTGGAAAACGAACATCATAACAAATCGCAACACCAATTTTAGCATCAACTGTTTCCACCACAGGCGATGTTATGCCGGGTTCATAGGTGTTTGATTCCCGCCAGCGCTCGCCATTGTCCAAATCCACATCAAACATATGGATTTTATCGTAGGTCACAATCAAGCCACCATCAGGCCCAAAGATAAACGCACGATTGGCAACTTTGCCATCACCACGAAGGAT
>CAZKKW010000070.1:4689-12280 GCA_964553335.1 uncultured Hyphomicrobiales bacterium
TTGCGCAGCGCTTGGTTCATTGTCGCGTCATGCTCTTTAAAACTTGCACCTTTGTGCTTTAAAAGCTTTTTTGCAGCCGTACAGTAGGGACAGAATTTGCGGGTATAGATGATGACGTTTTGCATTGGTTTTCCTTTCCCAACGAAGGGATCATTTAGTCAACTGCTTATAAGAGATTTTTATCCGCATCTACAACCTTCGCAAAGGCAAGAACGTCCACATGGGCCGCCTTTTCACGAAGAAGTGCTCGAACACAGGCAGATACCGTTGCACCGGTGGTAACGACATCATCAATCAAAACCACCCGTTTGCCATGCACATTGATCGCTTGCTCGGCAAAGACCTTAAACGCGCCTTCGACATTTTTATGCCGTTCATCGCGATGAAGGCTTGTTTGCTGCCTTGTCGGTCTGATCCGCTCAATCGCTTGCAAGGCGCAAGGCACCCCTGAAAGATTGCTGATGTGGCGGCTTAAAAGGGCTGCTTGATTAAACCGGCGACTAATAAAACGGCGACGGTGCAAGGGCACTGGAATGATAACATCAGCCTCTTCCAACAAGGATGCGCCCGCCCGCGCCATGAAGCCTGCCAAAGGCTTTGCTAAATCGAGACGGTCATGAAACTTCAACGACAAAATCAATCTTTGCGCTGTTCCATCATAACGACTTGCCACCCGCATTTTACGATAAAGTGGTGGATCAGCAATTGCTTCAGCACTGGTTATTGCTTCACCTAAATCAAACGCAAGAGGGCTACCTGTACGCTGACAAACGGGACCATCAATCAATGGCAACTCAGCCCAGCAAGACGAACAAAGCCCGCCTTGGTTCGCAACCATATCATCACACGATAAGCAACGCGGTGGCAAAACGAGATGAAACATCGCTTTCGCCATGGTTTTCGCCAATGTTTTCGTATGCATTGATACGCTTTGAAAATCAAAAATCCGGCTCATCTCAAAATCGCCGCCTATGTTTTGCTTGTATCTCACCCCGTCTTTCTTTATCTCAGCATCAAAACCGCGCCACGTCCAATGAAGATATTTTGGCCGCCCGCAATCATTGCCTGCCACAAAAGGTATAACCGTTGGCGAAACAGCAAAAACCACCAGTAATCATCGACAAAAGCGCGCTGCTCCATAACCGAGAACGTGCGCAACGGATTGCGAAAACTGATGCTGATTTTTTAGTGCGTTATGCCGCAGATGATCTAGCGCTCAGGCTTTCGACCATTACCAAACCTTTGAAAAAGATCGCTGATCTTAATAATGCTGGTTCGGCAGTTTTCGACACCCTTCAAAAGACAGGGTCTGACGCCGAAGTTATTCAAACAAAGTCACCTGCTTTCGCCACGTCAAACTCCATCGTATGCGAAGATGACATTGTGCCATTTGCCAATGCATCCTTCGATCTCATCGTTTCAGCACTCAATCTTCAATTTGTTGATGATCTCCCTGGAACGCTCATTCAAATCAGACGCACCCTTCGCCCTGATGGGTTATTCCTCGGCATGGTCATGGGCGGCTCGACACTTCAAGAACTCCGACAATCATTTCTCGTTGCTGAAGCAGAATTGACCGGCAGTGCCAACGCTCGGGTTCTGCCGTTTATCGATGTAAAGGATGCAGGACACCTCCTGCAACGCGCAGGCTTTGCCCTACCGGTTACCGATACTGAGCATTTAACTGTGCGGTATAATCACCCGATTGATTTGATGCACGATCTAAGAGTCATGGGGGCTGCGAATTGCATTCATGGTCGATCTAAAGCTTTCTTAAGAAGGGAGGTTTTTGACCGTGCCGTTGACTACTACGTGAAAAATTACTCCGACGCGGATGGTCGGATTAGAGCCACTTTTGAAATTATATCCTTGTCTGGCTGGGTTCCGCACGAAAGCCAACAAAAACCCTTAAAACCTGGGTCCGCGCAAATTAGTCTCAAAGATGTTCTTGGACAAAAATCAGCTAAACGAAATAGCTGAATTTCTGCGTTGATTATTATAATCCATCGTTCGCGTCGCTGATATTTGCTTCAACTTCACCAAGGGAGTCGGTGTACAAGCCACCCAAATTCACCCCTGTAGCACCTAATGAAGCAAGAATCACGACAGAAATCAAAGCAGCAATCAATCCGTATTCGACTGCTGTTGCGCCTCGTTGGTCACGAGGAAAGTTTTTCATATGTCTATCTACTATTTTCAATAACTTATCCAACTCAGTTTTCAGACTGTTGTAGCGACTTTGGGAGTTTATACACACGATACGTTTTAGTACCGTCGTCAATTTGAACATCTGTTGTCAGTTCACCATTCTTTTTCGGTGTAGATGCGGTCGTCACGTAGTCGATTTCGACGGGCTTAACGCCTTCACGCCAAGCTATTATCTGAGGTTTGAATTGAACGCCCATTACAGCAACGCCAGTTACGACCATAATAGCCATTGCGCTCAGGAATAGCGCGTACTCAATGCTAGAACCGCCACGAACAGAATTTCCAAACTTCTTCCACATAACGCTACCTTTTTTCAGCGAACAATTTAAGCATTTTGCTCAATTTCGCTTAACAATTAGTTCACATGAGGAGAAAAACTTTTGAAAGGTTCTTACAAATCAAAGTAAAAGGTCAATTAGTGGTGGAATCAACGGTTCATCAGCTGGTGGCATGTCAAAATTTCGAAGTTGATTGGCGCGGACCCATTTAATTTCTTGGCCTTCTTTACCGCGTGGCTGCCCCCAAAAACGACGGCAAATATAAAGCGGCATCAAAAGGTGAAAATCTTCATATCCATAGCTTGCAAAGGATAATGGGGCTAAACAATCGACCTTGGTTTCAATGTCGAGCTCCTCTTTTAATTCACGCACCAGCGCTTCTTCGGGTCGCTCTCCAACCTCAAGTTTGCCACCTGGAAACTCCCAAAGGCCAGCCATTGCTTTGCCTTCAGGACGTTTGGCAATCAACACGCGATTGTCCACATCAACAAGGGCGCAAGCAACAACAAGGGTCAACTTCATCTGAAATCCAACTAGTGATCGAGGGATGCGTAAATATAGCGATAAAAATCTTGAAAACCGAGGTTTTTGTAAAGAGAAATTGCAGCCAAGTTATTGACTTCAACCGCCAGCCAAGCCCAATCAAGCCCTTGGGCTAACGGATCATTGAACAAGCCACCCATTGCAGCACGAGCGAAACCCTGACGCCGATACTTCTCATCAGTCACCACATTTTGGATGGTCATAACACCCACATGGATCACACCCATCGCAGTAGCAACGGCCTTGCCATCTTTCATCACCACAACATAGCGCGTTTCATCCAATATCCCGTCCAGCATCGCTGTTAAAAGCGGGCGTTGGCCCTGAAAACGCGGCGTACAATTGATGAAAGTATCAATCCAAAGGTCAAAAGGTTTTGGCGATATTTCTATGTCCAAATCATTCAGGTGCATGTCTAAAGCCAACGGCAAATCCCGTTTCAAGGTCAAGGTCGGGTTTTGAAAGGCATAACCGCGCTTTTGAAGAGAATTCACCACGGGTAATGGGGCAAGTGGACTAAGACGAACCCGAGGTGGCAAACCAACACGGCGATAGGTTTCCTCCATCCAATCAAGACGGCCCTCAACGTTTTTATCATCCGATGGATCTAGAAAAAACAAGGAGTTAGCACGACCTGAAACCCCTTCCGCCATACCAAGCAACCAGCGTCCTGAAAGACAAAGTTTCAACGCGGGCCATGCAGAGGCGACCATGGATTCAGCATGAAGAATGTCAGCGGTCGAAACCTTTTGTTCAGCTTCGGTAGTCACCATTGATTGCCACATATTGTTTGGTTAGATCGCATGTCCACATGGTGGCTTTGCCCTTGCCAATGCCTAAATCGACGATAAGCTGGATATCATCATTTTTCATGATGGCAGAAGCTGCCTCTTCGCTATAATCGGGATCCCGTTCACCATTGACGGCCACGCGAACATCGCCGAACCAGATAGCAAGCCGATCTCGGTCTGCTTCCTCTCCAGCTTTGCCAACAGCCATTACAACACGCCCCCAATTGGCATCCTCACCCGCTATCGCGGTTTTAACCAGCGGTGAGTTGGCTATTGCTTTTGCAACATTTTTTGCAGCCCTTGCCGACTTCGCCCCAAGAACATTGATTTCGACAAACTTGCTTGCCCCTTCACCATCGCGAACAATTTGATGAGAAAGATCTAACGCAACCGCATCAATCGCCTTTGCAAGCAGCCGCAATCTCTTGTCTTTGCTGTCATTGATTGGCTCAATTGACGCTTTGCTTGTTGCAAACAGTAACACCGTATCGCTGGTGGACGTATCACTATCCACCGTGACCGAATTAAACGAATTGTCCGCAGATTTTTTAAGAAGTTTTTGAAGAACGCTGCTGGAAATCG
This sequence comes from uncultured Hyphomicrobiales bacterium, assembly GCA_964553335.1. Lineage (GTDB taxonomy): Bacteria > Pseudomonadota > Alphaproteobacteria > Rhizobiales > JACESI01 > JACESI01. Next base: position 9,092 of record CAZKKW010000070.1, read on the forward strand.
GCGCGTCTGTCACGATGAAGGAAAGCATAGTCGCCATATCTGGCGCAATCATTCCTGATCCCTTTGCAATCCCGTTGACTGTGATGGTCTCACCATCAATTTCAACGCTCGCTGTGGCCACTTTGGGAAACGTATCAGTGGTCATAATGGCTTTTGCAGCTTCAAGCCATGACCTCTCATCCAAATCACGATGAAGATCACCCAAAACGCCATCAAAAGCAGACGCATCGAGTGGCTCACCAATCACACCAGTTGATGCCAAATAAACCTGATTGACCGGACATTTGACTTGCTCTGAGACAAGTTCTGCCGACAAACGAACAGCTTCCCACCCTTTTACACCAGTAAAAGCGTTGGCGTTGCCAGCATTGATTAAAACGGCGCGTGCCGTGCCTGCTTGCAAGATTTGCTTGCACCAATCCACTGGGGCTGAAGCGCATTTTGATGTTGTAAACACACCGGCAACTGCAGCGCCCTCATCAAAATGCATGAGCAAAACGTCTTTGCGCCCCGCATATTTAATACCAGCTTCCGCAACAGCCAATCCAACACCCTTGAGTGCTGGCAAATCAACGAAACAGGAAGGGGCAAGTGGCGAAACATTGTCCATCAGACTACCTATGACTTGCTGCGCAAAACTTGCAAGCGATGACGACTATTCTGCTTTGTTTTATTCTTCACTAGCAGGTTGTTCTGAAACTTGGCCTGCTTCAATTTTCACTTTAGCGTCTTTGCGAAGTCCCAGCACTTTTGCGCGGAACAAATTACCAAATACCTGCCCACTTAATTGATCAGCAATAGCATTGTAAGTAGGAGCTTCTGTTTTTGAAACTTCCGCCACTTTGATCACATGCCAGCCAAATTGGGTTTTCACAGGTTCCTTTGAATGTTCACCAGCCTTCAGCGCAGCTGCCGCATTGTAAAAAGGTTCAACCATTTGGCCTTTTCTGAAAAAGCCCAGATCACCACCATTTTTTCCACTTGGGCCGGTGGATTTTTCTTTTGCAAGTTCGGCAAAATCCTTGCCGCCGTCCAAATCAACGATCAACTGCTTAGCAACCTCTTCAGTCTCAACCAAAATATGGCTCGCTCTAATTTGATCTTCCGATTCAAATCGAGCCAGACGTTCAACATATTGTTCCTGAGTCAGTTCGTCGGTTACTTGTGGCTGAATTTTTTCGGTGACATATATGTTTCTCAAATTCAAACGTCTCAAATGCGCCATACGACGTTTAAACAAGTCATTATTTTGAATGTCTACTTTTTCCGCTTCGTCAGCAAGCAATATCATATCAATCAGAATGTTGATCAAAGCTTCTCTGCGATTTTCTGGCTCAACACGCTGCAACTCTTCAGCGAAATCAACAGCAGCGATGGAAAGGTCTTGGTTCGTGTATTCAACGCCATTGACCGTGAAAGCGACGGCTTGCAAATCTAATGTCGGCTGCTGAGCATAAGCTGCGCCTGACAGATTAAAAACCGTTGCACTTCCAACAATAATAGATGACAGAAGCACCTTTCTCATAAAAGCAAGAGCGCGGGGCTTTACAGCGGATGAACAGATCATCTAAATCTCCAAATAGTAAATCAAGAAAACCGATTTTTGGCTTCTTGAGCGTTAGGTATTTTCCTCGGCGTGTCGCTCGCACGACAATATGTCAAAAAATCGACTTCATAAACAGCAATCCATAATCGAGATTAACTCTCGAGGCTAGCATATTTTTTCAACCTATCAATCGACGTTGACATAAACACTGCCCACTCTTATCTGTCTCTCAATAGATCGTCTAGGACGGTTTGTTAACTTTAACGCATCCTTTTGTGGTGTAAGAAGATCAAATATATTCGTCAATATGTGACTCAATAGGAAAATCCAATGGTATTTGGCGCGATCGCCCGCAAAGTTTTTGGCACTCCGACTGACAAACGTGTCAAAGGCTATAAGCCTAAAGTCGATGCAATTAATGCGTTAGAACCGGAATTAGAAGCGTTAAGCGATGAAGAATTGCGCGCCAAAACTGATGAGTTCCGTGATCGTTACAAGAATGGAACATCGGTTGACGATCTTTTGATCGAAGCATTTGCGGTTGCGCGCGAAGGATCAAAGCGCGCACTTGGCATGAGACCTTTTGATGTGCAGCTGATGGGCGGCATGGTTCTGCATGAAAATGCTATTGCTGAAATGCGCACTGGTGAAGGTAAAACACTTGTTGCAACCCTGCCCGTTTATCTTAACGCCATTACCGGTAAAGGCGTCCATGTCGTCACAGTGAACGATTACCTCGCAACCCGTGATGCGGAATGGATGGGCAAACTCTATAATTTCCTCGGCCTAAGTGTTGGCATCATTGTGCATGGTCTTGATGATGACGAGCGCCAAGAGGCTTATGGTTGTGACATTACCTATGCAACTAATAATGAGCTTGGCTTTGATTATTTGCGCGACAATATGAAATACACGGTCGAGACCATGTCTCAGCGCGGTCACTATTTTGCGATTGTTGATGAAGTCGATTCAATTCTTATCGATGAAGCACGCACACCGCTTATTATTTCAGGTCCGCTGGAAGATCGCTCTGACGAGTACATTCTAGTCGATAAATTCATCCCTCAGCTCACAGAAGAGCATTACGAGGTCGATGAAAAGCAAAAATCAGCCAACTTCACCGAAGAGGGCAATGAATTTTTGGAAGATCTGCTGAGAAAAGAAGGTCTTTTAAAAGGCGACAATCTTTATGATGTTGAGAACGTGACAACAGTGCACCACGTCACCAACGCATTGCGCGCCCACAAGCTATTCTTGAAAGACAAAGATTACATTGTGCGCAATGATGAAGTTGTGATTATCGACGAATTTACAGGCCGCATGATGCCGGGCCGTCGCTTCTCAGAAGGTCTGCACCAATCACTTGAAGCAAAAGAAGGCGTTGAAATTCAGCCTGAAAACCAGACGCTTGCTTCTGTAACCTTCCAAAACTATTTCCGCATGTACGACAAACTTGGCGGCATGACCGGTACGGCTCTTACTGAGGCGTCAGAGTTTGGTGATATTTACGGCCTTGAAGTTGTCGACATTCCAACCAATCTGCCGGTTCAACGCTTGGATGAAAGCGATGAAGTTTATCGCACGGTTGAAGAGAAATATAACGCCATTGTTTTGGAAATCGAAGAAGCGCAAAAGAAGCGTCA
>CAZKKW010000071.1:0-12258 GCA_964553335.1 uncultured Hyphomicrobiales bacterium
GGCTATGATGAAGTTAACCTCAATGTCGGTTGTCCGTCTGATCGTGTTCAAAACGGAACCTTCGGCGCCTGCTTGATGCGCGAACCTCAATTGGTGGCTCGTTGTGTTGACGCTATGAAGCAGGCCGTCTCTATCCCTGTTACCGTGAAGTGTCGTATTGGGGTTGATGATCAGGAGCCTGAAGAAGCGCTCAACAAGATTGCAGATGATGTTTTTGCAGCGGGTTGCGACGCCCTATGGGTTCATGCCCGCAAAGCGTGGTTGCAAGGTCTCAGCCCAAAGGAAAACCGCGATGTGCCGCCGCTTGATTATGGGCTTGTTTATGCGTTGAAAGAACGCTTGCCCGACCGCTTCATCGGGATCAATGGCGGCATAACAACGCTTGATGAGAGTGAAGACCATCTCAAAATGATGGACGGCGTTATGCTTGGTCGTGCTGCTTATCATGATGCCAGTCTTCTGGCCGACGTTGATCAGCGCATTTATGGCGTTGAAAGCAATGATTTTGATTGGAATGATGTGTTAGAGACTATGATGGCTTATTGCGCTGAGCAGCAGGCCAATGGTTTCCGTCTTTCAGCCATAACGCGCCATATGATCGGCCTTTTCCACGGTCGTGCAGGTGCTAAGCGCTATCGTCAAATCTTGTCGGAAGAAGCAAGGTTAGAGACAGCAACGCCAGATATTCTACGCCGTGCGTTTGCGGTGGTGATACCGGAACTTGGCGACAAAGACGCTGCTTGAATGCTCAACCGCTAGTTTTTAAATTCCAACGTATCGCCGGTTACCTGAAACGATGACAACGTGTCCATAAAGGTCATGCCGAGCAGGCTGGTTCGTAGATCGCCTTGTTGCGCGATGAGACCGCGCACATTTTCACGGCGGATGGAGCCCACTTCCAAAACACCAATGCGAATGGGCGCTGTTTGTGTCGTACCGTTGGCTGTGCTGACTGTTATGCCGAAACTCAGTTTTTGAGGGCTGAAACCCGCCTTGATCGCGTCATTATAGGTTAGCACAACGGCACTTGCACCTGTATCAAATATGAAATTGATCGCGGCGTCATTGACACTAGATTTGACGACGAAATCATTGTTTTGATTGCGCTTTATCGCAACGCGCCCATCACCAATTTCAGCGGGTGTACCAGGGGTGAGGCTTGCGATAGTTTGAGAGTAAATTGGCGCGAGGCTGTCTTTAGCTGAATAGCCAACAATCAATGCTAAGCCGATCGCGAGCCAAATACCGACGTCGCGCAAAAACTGACGGGCCTTGAAATCGCGCAGGCTCATACCGGAAGCAATAAGGATTAATACAGCCGCCAAATACCCCAAGTGACCAAGCTGGTCATCTGCTAAGCCAACTGATTGGGCAGCACCTGGAAAGAATATCAAGATAATCAGCAAAGTCCCGATTGCGGCCAGAACCAATGGCAAAATAAGGTTGCCTTTCATGATATTGCTCCTCGATTAGCTTTCTAAACCACGTTCTGCGCGCAGGCGCTCACGATTTGCCCGTCCGGTGCGGTTCTTGCGGCGCTTTACGGTTATCTGCTCAATGCGCTCGTCTAGCTGCGGGATGATTTTTTCACGATCTGCCCGCGGTATATTCAGCCAATTGTTGATCTCTTCAGACGTGCGTCCGCAACCAAGGCAAACACCGTCTTCGCGATCTTGAACGCAAATTTGAACACAAGGATTTGCTAGACGTTGTTCTAAAGAAAGGGGGGCTTTTTCGTTCATGGCATGAATGTAAGCAGTCCGATTAAAAATGCAATCTCTGCAAGCACTTGTATTGCCCCAATTGCATCGCCCGTCTGCCCGCCAATTTGGTCAATGCACAGTTTGCGAAAACCAACCAAAAGCAAAACGATAAGTGCGATTGAAATGGCAAGGGAGAAAACCGAAACGCCTGCAATGAGCGGCAGGAGGAGACTGCTGCCGCCAATTAACAAGGCTGTTTGTGCCGATTGTTTGGATGGTGTGCCAAAGGCGCTTGATAATCCATCTTCTCGCGCTGCTGGAAGGCTTTGCCAAAACCAAACTTGTACAGAGCGAGAGATGACCTGAGCGGTGATAAAGCCAGCAATCGCCGTGAAAAATGACAAGTCGAGTAGACTTGATAAAAGCACAAACCGCATCAAGAACGATAAAACCAACGCCACAGCGCCAAAGGCACCCACGCTGCTGTCTTTCATAATCTCTAGCTTGTGCTCACGGTTTGCGCCACCACCAAAGCCATCGGCAATATCGGCAAGGCCATCTTCATGCAAAGCGCCTGTGGTGAGCGCCTGTGTTATGATCGTGAGCACCGCGATAATCTCAGCGTTTAAGCCTAATAAATAAGCCGCGATCATTATGGCGAGAGCAGGAAGACAAATAACCATGCCAGCAAGGGGAAATGACCAGCTACCATTTTCAAAATCTGGTTTATTGTGGTTGGCGAGGCTTGATGGAATAGGCAAGCGGGACAAAAATTGGACAGAGGAAAGTACGCAATCCATAGGGCTGGCCACAGGACTGGCCACGGGATCTGGTTGTTCACTTGAATTTTCGTCTGACGGTTCGCTAGACATTCATTTTACTCGATATAACGATCAAAATAGTGACTGATGTGGTGGATAACGATGCTTTGCTGATTATACAATCAAGTCATGTCTTGTGGAAAGCAATAAAGACGCGTTAGACGAGTGGATGCGCGGTGCTTTGGTGAGCGGTGCCAATTGATAATGGAACACAAGGCAAGAAGAATGAGTGAACAGGCCGCTAAGGACCCTCTCGACGATATCCGAAATTTGTTGCGTATGATCCCTCAAGAAGACAAAGAAGCCGTCGCTGCAGTTCGTGTTCGCGACAAACAATTGACCAAACCTGCAGGCTCGCTTGGAAAGCTGGAAGAACTGGTCGAATGGCTCGCTGCTTGGCAAGGCGATCCAAAACCGATCATTACACGGCCTTTGGTGACGATATTTGCAGCAAACCACGGTGTTGCAGATAAGGGCGTTTCGGCTTTTCCGCAAAGCGTTACACAGTCAATGGTTGAAAATTTTGCCGCCGGTGGCGCTGCCATCAACCAGCTTTGCCTTGCTCATGATCTCGGTCTTAAGATATTCGACCTTGCCCTTGAAGTGCCGACCCCTGATGTCAGTGAAGAAGACGCCTTTGATGCGGCAGGATGTGCGGCAACTTTGGCGTTTGGTATGGAAGCCATCGCGGGTGGCACTGATCTTTTGTGCATTGGTGAAATGGGTATTGCCAACACAACGGTCGCATCGATTTTGTTCAATGCGCTTTTCGGCGGTGAGGCGAGCGATTGGGTTGGTCCGGGCACTGGCATTGATGATGAAACGATGAAGATCAAAACACAGGTTGTGAAAGCGGCTGTCGAGCGGATTGGTGGCCCTGTTTCAACCTCAGGTTTGAGTGGGTTGGAAGTGTTGCGTCGTGCTGGTGGTCGGGAGATTGCGGCCATGTGCGGTGCTATTTTGGCCGCACGTCATCAGCGTATACCAGTCATCATTGATGGCTTTGTTGCGACGGCTTCTGCTGCCATCCTTCATGCGGAGCGCGCGGATGCAATTGATCATTGCTTGTTTGGGCATCGTTCAGCTGAACCAGCGCATGATGCGGCTTTGAAGAAGCTTGGCAAAGAACCATTGCTTGATCTTGGTATGCGGTTGGGCGAGGGCAGTGGGGCGGCGATTGCAGCAGGCATTGTTAAAGCTGCCGCGAAAACCCATGCCGATATGGCGACCTTCGAACAGGCAGGCGTTGCAACCTCTTAAGCGCTTCGGCGTTGGATGACCCGTTGAGGTGTTTGTTGAACGAGGTTTCTTGAGTTTGTATTTTGACGCGCTAAAGCTTCAATGACACGGTCTTTTGGTAGCGATACAGTGACTGTTGTACCAACGCGCAATTTGGATTTTAGGTCCAGCGTGCCTGAATGCATATTGATGAGTGCCTGACAGATTGGCAGACCAAGGCCTGTGCCTTGCTCAGCACTTTTAATGGCCAACGAACCCTGACCAAATGGTGATAAGACAATTGGAATTTCTTCTTCTGGAATGCCGGGGCCATTATCGCGAACTGAGATGTATTGCCCGCCGCCTTTGGTCCAGCCGACAAGCACGTTAATTTCGCCACCTTGCGGTGTGAACTTCACAGCATTCGACATGAGATTTAGGGTGATTTGACGGATTGCCCGTTCATCTGCCCAAACACGGTTCATATTTGGCTCTGCCGTAATTTTTATTTTGATGTCTTTGTTTTTCGCCCGAAGCATCATCAACGTGTTGCAGTCATTCAAAACCTCAACAATAGAGATTGCCTCCTCGTGCAATTCATATTTGCCTGCTTCTACGCGCGACAAATCTAGAATTTCATTGATGAGGTTTAACAGGTGATCGCCACTGGAATGAATATCAGAGACATATTCCTTGTAAGAATCGTTATCGAGGGGGCCGAGCAGTTCTTCTTTCATAATTTCAGAAAAACCGATGATCGCATTAAGCGGTGTGCGTAGTTCGTGGCTCATTGTCGCCAAAAAGCGTGATTTTGCGAGGTTTGCTTCTTCTGCGCGGCGTCGTGAATCATTTGAAATCGCTGTTGCTTCTTCCAGTTCAACAATGAGGCTATCTTTTTCAACTCTGATCTTGAACAATTGTAGCAAAGTGCCGCGTACTTGTTTGCCAAGCAAGATGAACAAAAGCTGTGCTGCAACAAAGAGGCCAGCCATCATTGTCATGCTGGTATAGCCAGTTTGGAAGAAGACAAGGACAAGGACCATCGTAATTGGGCTTGTTGCCGACAACATACCAACAAAGAGAGGGGCTGCAATGAACGAGTAAAGCGCGATCACCACCAGCAGAGTTGCGAATAAGAAAACGGGTTGGCTGAGCGAACTGGTGCTGACAGGGATGAGCAAGAATGTTGACCAAACGATGCCGCTTAACAAGTCACCGCAGATGAAGGAGCGGCGCCACTTATCAAGCTCTTTGGGGTCATCGGGCATCTTCTTCAAGAATTTCATGTTCTGACGCACGATTATCATTTGAGTGACCAAACTCACGAATATCCAAGCCAGAATATGGAAATAATTATACCAAGTGAGGCTGAGCATTCCCATACAGATGATAAACCAAGGAACGACTATACCTGCGTTATTAAAGTTGTGAGCATGGGCGAGGAGGACATCGCGGTCAAAGTCGACTGAATAACCCGTTTCAGATGTTAAGTTTTCACGCGCATTGCGGACAGCATTGTTTACCGCATCACGACGAACAGCACGCTCACGATTGGGGTGCTGACGTTCGTTTTTTGGCTGTGAATTTGATGCTAGGTCGTTCATTTTGGTCCCCAACGAACCATTCTGGTTCAATTTCCAAGAGACATCATGGTTGATAAGGTTTAAAAATCGGCTGAAATGTATGGTTAATAAAGTGTTCTGTTTTTGTTGGCTGCGCTTTGACAGGGGGGATGATAATGCGATTATATGAAGATCCGAGAACGCCTAACTCATTGAGAGTGCAGTATTATTTATCTGAGAAAGGGGTGGATGTAGAGCGTGTCATTCTCGACATCAATTCCCATGATCATAAGTCTGCTGAATTTGCAGAAAAAAACCCCAAGATGCGGGTTTCTGTTTTGGAGCTAGATGACGGCACGTTCATTTCTGAGAGCATGGCTATTTGCCGCTACTTTGAGGAGCTGCACCCAAGCCCACCTTTGTTTGGTGAAAACGCAAAAGAAAAAGCATTGATTGAGATGTGGAGCCGTCGCGCAGAACTTGGTTTGATGACGATGGTCGCTTCTGTGTTTCGTCATTCTCACCCCAGCATGGCAACGTTGGAAGTGCCTCAAATTCTTGAATGGTCGGACGCGAACCGTGAGAAAATTTCTGAGGAATTGGAAATGTATGATCAGGCGCTCGCTGATCGCGATTTTATTGCGGGGACTGTGTTTTCCGTTGCTGACATTACGCTGTTTGTGGCTGCAAACTTCATGCGCGTGACGAAACGTCGTGTTGATGACACGACACCGAACCTGCTTAAGTGGTTTGAACGTATAGGCGAACGGAAGGCGTTTCTACGTGGCCCTTGATAGGTTGATCAGTGACATAGCGGCATGCCGGATCTGTGTGGAGACACCGCTAAAATCTCCACTTCCTCATGAGCCACGGCCTGTTTGTGTTTTATCTAAAACAGCGCGTATTTGTATTGCAGGTCAAGCGCCTGGAACGCGCGTCCACCAATCTGGCCGGCCTTTCACAGACCCGTCAGGGGATCGGTTGCGTGATTGGTTGGGCATTGGCGAAGATGTTTTCTACAATCCCAATCAGCTTGCCATTGTGCCTATGGGATTCTGCTTCCCGGGACTTGACGCAAAAGGCGGAGACTTGCCGCCGCGCCGTGAATGTGCGGCGAAGTGGCATGATCTTATCTTTGCTCAAATGCCGCAGATTGAACTGGTTTTGGTGATTGGGCAATATGCTCAAGCCTATCATTTAGGCAAAGCGCGAGAGAAAACACTGACTGCAACAGTAAAGAACTGGCGACAATATTATGAAAGTGACGCACCTCGAAAAGTAATCCCATTGCCTCATCCATCTTGGCGTAACAGCGGTTGGGTTAAGAAAAACCCATGGTTTAGCGAGGAGCTTCTTCCTGTCCTAAAAGAGGAGGTCGCGCGTTTGTTGTGACGTTTTTTAGGATTATAGGAAAATATTCTAATATAGTAAGATTTTGGAGTTGTATTTAGAATAACATTACTTATGTTGCACCTCTCATTCAGGAGTATGTAATGCTTGATCGGCTCGATAAGAAAATACTTTCTATTCTACAAGAAGATGCCACCGTGTCTGTTGCGGAAATTGGTAAACGGGTGGGGCTTTCAACCACGCCGTGCTGGCGTCGTATCCAGAAAATGGAAGAAGATGGTGTGATTAAAGCGCGGGTTGCTTTGCTTGATCCTGAAGGGGTTAACGTTGCGGTTACAGCTTTCGTCGCCATCACGACCAGCGAACATTCAGACGAATGGCTTAAGCGTTTCGCCGAATTGATTAGCGAATTTCCTGAGGTCGTCGAGTTTTACCGGATGGCAGGGCAGATTGACTATTTGCTGCGTGTCGTCGTGCCGGATATTGCTTCTTATGATGCCTTTTACAAAAAGCTGATTGATAAAATCAAAATTTCGGATGTCTCGACCACATTTGCAATGGAGCAAATCAAATACACAACTGAATTACCGCTCTCTTACATCGCGTTGTCAAAGTCTGATAAATCGAACGATTAAGGGCGAACGATCGTCCGCCCCTTAATCGGTGTTTTGATGCTTAGTTGTCGCGCAACAATGTTAGCAAACTTGATGTGTCGTAACGGTTTCCGCCGCGTTGTTGAATTTGGCTGTAAAATTGATCGACCATTGCTGTAACTGGCAGGTGGGAGCCATTGGCTTTTGCTTCTTCAAGACAAATACCCAAATCTTTGCGCATCCAATCAACAGCAAAGCCGAATTCGAACTCGTCTTTTGCCATTGTTGAATGACGGTTTTCCATTTGCCATGAGCCGGCGGCACCCTTTGAAATCACATCAAAGACGACTTCTGTATCAAGGCCTGCTTTTTGGGCGAAGGCAACGCCTTCTGAAAGGGCTTGAACGAGACCTGCGATGCAAATTTGATTGACCATTTTTGTGAGCTGGCCAGAGCCGGCTGGACCCATGAGGCGTGATGCGCGGGCGTAGTGCATGATGACAGGCTCTGCTTTGTCGTAAGTTGCTTGGTCGCCACCGCACATAACGGTCAAAACACCATTTTCTGCTCCTGCTTGTCCGCCAGAGACGGGTGCATCAATGAAGCCGACGCCTTGTGCACTGGCAGCTTCAGCCAATTCACGAGCAACACCTGCGGACGCGGTTGTGTTATCAATGAAGACGGCTCCTTCTTTTAAGCCGTGAAACGCACCGTTTTCGCCCGTTGTGACAGAGCGAAGATCGTCATCATTGCCAACGCAGCAAAACACGAAATCAGCCCCTTCTGCAGCTAGCTGCGGCGTTGCGGCTGCTTTGCCACCAAATTCTGCTGCCCATTTTTCAGCCTTTGCCGCGGTGCGGTTATAAACAGTAACGTCATGGTCACCTTTGGTCGCGATGTGTCCCGCCATTGGATATCCCATTACGCCAAGACCGATGAATGCTACTTTTGCCATGACTTATGTTTCCTCTACCTTATAAAAATCTCGAAGCGGGCGCAGGATGTGTATCGTTTAATTTTCGAAAACCCTGCCGCACCATCACGCAAGCAGTTATAGCGCGGACTGTGATAATTTGACACCAAATCATTGTGATTTATCGAATAATTTTGGGAGGTGTTTATGGGGTGCTTAAAGCCCGAAGCTATGGAAGGGAATAAAGCTAACGGCGTCACCCTCATTCAGGCTGCTTGTTTCTTCTGCAATCTCAATCAATCCGTCTGCTTCACGCAGACCTGAGATAAGGCCGGACCCGTCGCGTTTGAATTTATCGACCATCAAGCGTCCATCTACTTCACGCAAAATCCCGCGCTGAAATTCTCGCCTATCTGTCTTTTTCTTCGCGATGGAAAACGCGGCAGGCAAGGGGAAGCGATGCGGTATTTGCCATGAGGCACCGCCGAGCGCAAGAATGATTTGCCGAGCATAAAGCAAGAAGCATACGAAGGCCGCGACCGGATTGCCCGGAAGGCCGATGAAGGCCGCATCTCCGATATGGCCGAATGTCATCGGGCGACCGGGTTTAATGGCAAGTTGCCACATATGCCGACGGCCAATCGCATCAAGGGCGGTCAAAACATGATCTTCCTCACCACGGCTTGCTCCGCCCGTTGTTAAGATCACATCGTGGGTTGCTGATAGCTCTTGCAGTTTGCTGGAAATCGTGCCGAGGTCATCAGGCAAAATGCCTGCGTTGGTAACGGTGACAGGCAGGCTTTCGAGCAAGCTTTCTAACAGCGGGCCGTTGGAATTATAGACTTGTCCAGCTTTGATCGCGCTACCAGCTGGGACCAGCTCATCTCCGGTTGAGATGATGGCGACTTGCACCTTTTTAAACACAATGATTTCATCACGACCAAGGGAGGCGAGGGCCGCGATGTCGGCTGGGTTTAACCGCTTGCCACTGGAAAATAAAACGGATCCTTCGCGCACATCTTCTCCGGCACGCCTGCAGTTGGCCCCTTGTTTTAATCCAGCAGGAATAGCGACAAAGGAAACGCCGTCTTGCTCATGGGTTTCGCAATCTTCCTGCATGGCAACACTGTCTGTGCCAGCTGGCATGGAAGCGCCTGTGAAGATGCGCGCAGCGCTATTATCAGGAACCGCGCTCGGTGATAAATCGCCAGCGGCAACCCGCGAGACAATAGGGAACACTCCACCGTTCGCCTCATAAGATTGATGGGAGAATGCATAGCCATCAACGGCGGCATTGTCGCTGAGTGGCACATTGCGCGGTGCCGTAATTTCTTCCGCGATAATGCGTCCCGTTGCCTCTTTAAGGGGGATGGTCTCAGTTCGTCCAAGAGCTTGGATTTGCGCTTTTAAAATTTCCAGCGCTTCATCGTGCTTTAGCCGATCTTTGTCATGCAAAAAGCAATCGTTGAGGTCTGGTGTTTTATTCACACTCTGCTCAGCCATCGTGAGCATCCCTATTATCGTTGGAGATAAGGCCCACATGAGCCAACACGAAGTCAGTCAGTGTGTTGATGTCATCAATGTCGAAATTGGGCAGGTCGCTCGAAATTTCATGGTCTCGCGCAATGGCTACCACGCTTGAGTCTGTCGCAGCTATTTCTTCTTGTGAGCGGGCTTCAACACGGCGGCATTCGATTTTTGCGTGCGGCTCACGTTTGTAACCTTCAATAATCACCAAATCGACTGGGGTGAGCCGCGCCAACATATCGTTGAGACTTGGTTCATCATCACCGCGCAATTCATGCAGGACGGCCCAACGCATCTTGGAGCTGATCGCTACTTCTTGAGCGCCGCTTAAACGGTGTTCGTGGCTATCGCGTCCGGGGTGGTCCATGTCGAATGTTTCATGGGCGTGTTTGATGGTTGATACAGTGAAGCCACGGCTTGTAATTTCGCGCACCAATTTGCACACAAGCGTTGTTTTGCCTGAGTTTTTCCAGCCCGTTACACCAAAGACACGTTGTTCGCTCATCCAGTTGGCTCCGTCGTTTTATTCTCTGCCAATAATTGTTCTGCAATTGCGAAATCTTCTGGCGTGTTGATATTGAAAAATGGATCGGTGTTTTGGTCTTTGAAAGCAGGCTCTTCAAATTCCGCCATCGCCCAAGAATGCTGATCAACCCATGCCAAAACCTTGCGGTTTTCTTCATCTGATAGCCACGTTTCCAGATGATTGGCGAGGCTAACGGGCCAAAGGCCGAAAACAGGGTGGCGACGCCCATTTGATCCAGCCAAGACGATGGTCTTGCTCGTCTTTGCTTCTGCCAAAAAACGTTCAACCAGTGCCTTTGGGAAAAACGGTGTATCAGCTGCGGCGGTGACGATGAAGGTTGGCGGATTATCTTGCGCTTCTGCATAGCGCATTCCGGCAAGAACTCCCGCTAAAGGGCCCGCGAAACCTGAAATTGTGTCAGGTACAACGGTTGTCTCAAAACCTGCAAACCGCGATGGGTCGCCATTCGCGTTGATGATGATGCCGTCTGTTTGAGCTTTCAAGCGTTCAAAAGCGTGTTGCATGACGGGTTTGCCACCAAGGGGCATTAAACCCTTGTCACCGCCGCCCATACGTCTTGAAAGGCCGCCAGCTAGTAATACGCCAAGCGGTTTCATTCTGCGGCCTCCGCGCCTTTGCGACGGTGCTTCTTGTCTTCATCCGCATTGGATAGATCGTCGTCGAAAACCAAGCGCTCTTGACCTGCTAAGGCCACAAAACGTTTGCCGCGTGCGCGACCAATGAGGGTGAGGCCTGCTTGTCGCGCTAAATCAACGCCCCAAGCGGTAAAGCCTGAGCGGGAGATTAAGATCGGGATGCCCATGCGCACAGTTTTGATCACCATTTCTGAGGTGAGGCGGCCTGTGGTGTAGAAAATCTTGTTTGATGGATCGATGTCGTTTTGATGCATGAAGCCCGCGATTTTATCAACGGCGTTGTGACGACCCACATCTTCCATATAGGCAATCACGCGGTCTTCTTCACACAACACGCAACCATGTATCGCGCCCGCTGTTAGATAGAGCGATGGGGTGGTGTTGATGGTTTTGGTCAAGGTGCCGAGCCAGCTGGTTTTAAGCGCCGAGCCTTCAGGAAAAGAGAAGCCTTCCAAGCTTTCCATCAAATCGCCAAATGTGGTGCCTTGTGCGCAGCCAGAAGTGCGCACTTTCTTTTTCATCTTGTCTTCGTAGTTGGTTTCGCGCTCCGTGCGCACAACGACAACGCCAAGGTCATCATCAAAATCCACGTCCGTGATCACATCGTCAGCGTGAAGCATGTTTTGATTGAGTAAAAAGCCGATTGCAAGAAGATCAGGATGGTCGCCAATTGTCATCATGGTGACGACTTCTTGGGCATTCAAATAAAGCGTCAACGCGCGTTCTGTCACCACATTGGTTGAAACGCTTTCACCCGTTTCATTGATGCCTTCCACGGTGGTGGAAAGCCCTTCGGCTTCAGGGTCTGGTTGGATGCTGTATTCACTCATGTTTTTAGCATAAGCGTGGTTTCGATCGGGCGCAATGAATTTGCTTTTAAAAAGCAAAACGCCCGGTCGATTGCCGGACGTTTTTGTATTGCCCCTATAATTAAATTGAATTTATCTTTGTTGTTTTGTTGGTCTTTTGCGCATTTGCGATAAACGATCCATCATTGACCAAAACGCTTTTGATCGCTCAACATGGCCGCGTTGGATGTAAGCTTTTGTATTTGTTTTGTAATTTGAATTTCTCATCATGTTTCTCCATTATCCGGTTGATCTGTTTCCGTTGTTGTTGAACCAGATATAGGCTTGAAAAATCATGCTGACAAACGGGTTATTTTCAGCTATCACTTAAAATTATTTTATGTGAAGTGATTTCAATAGTGAAACAGGAAGCCGTAAATGCCTGATAGATTGCCACCACTCAACGCGTTACGGGCCTTTGAGGCTACTGCGCGTCATATGAGTTTTTCTAATGCGGCAGAGGAGTTGTTTGTCACGCCGTCAGCGCTTTCTTATCAAGTGCGACAGCTTGAAGAGCATTTAGGTCAAAAACTGTTTGAGC
>CAZKKW010000072.1:0-12199 GCA_964553335.1 uncultured Hyphomicrobiales bacterium
TCGCGCGGATGAGACGTAGGTTTTCAGCAAGCACATATAAGACATCAATCAACGCACGCGGTGAAACCGCCGTAACAATCGCGACCCGCTTAGCAGCATTCATCACCAGTTCTTCTGCACGCTTATCAAGCGGCGACAGCAATTCTGTTTCAATCAAACGAATGCGGTCGGCGGGGCCGATGACATCCTCTTGATAAGCTGAATAAGCGGTGCGGGCGCCAGCAAGGTCGATGCGGTTTGCATAAAGCGCGGTTATTTCTGCGTCGACTTTATCAGCTGCTCCCTTGTAGTTTTCCAAAACTGCTTGCTCTGCATTATCGCGAAGGGTTGCGATTTTGCGCAACCTGATGAGGGCTGCTAATTCGCGGATAATTAAAACAAGAATGGCAAGGACAACCAAAGCGGTGAGCGCTAGCGCAAACCATCCAAGCCAATCATGGCGGGCGAATAAGTCTCTCACCAGTTCGTCTACGGCAAGGCCAATCGCTAGCATGGCGAGCGCACCAAGCGCTGACAAAAGCACGCTGCCCCAACTGAAGCCACGTTTTGGGTTATCGATCGGGATTGCGGCATCGTCCATCTGATCAATAACTTCATTGGTTAGTTCGACGTCTGCTAGATTTAATGCACGTGGGCGAGATTGCAGTTCTTCTTTTGCCGTATTGGTTTTGGAAGATTTTCTACCTGCTTTTGGCCCAGCGCTGCGTTTTGGTTTCGGCGCTGTCCGTTTAGATGCAGCTTGCTTAGGCGCTGCTTTCGATGAAGCATCACCGCCTGCGGGTAAATCAAACACGCGAGGCTTTTTGCGTTTTGCTGGTTCGTTGCTCATGCCAGTCTATCTCCGAGCAAAAATTCTAAGGCTCTATCCAGACGAATATGGGGTAGCGATAGGGTCAGCCCTTCGGCGGTCTTTTCAAGGTTTGGAGGACGGAAGCGGACAAATTGTAGTTCATTGTAACTGGCACCGTCTTCTTGCTTCAAAATCTTGCCAAGGTCTACATCCAGTGAGCCAGGGAAGATTGCTTTTTCGCTCTCTCCATCAAAGGTAATACCCTCAATTTTCTCGCCTGCCATGGGAATGCCCGTAATACAGTTGAGTGTTTCGCCGTCTTCTTTAAAGACCGCCTCGCGTGTTGCTCTGACTGATGCAAGAGCAAGCACGTCAACCTTTGCGCCTGCAAATTCTGCCTGTTTGATGGCGCGGGAGACGAGCTGTTCGAGGAGGACTTCCAGCTTGTCGTGTTCGCTTTGGTGTAAATGATCGGCTTTTGTTGCCGCAAATAAAATTTTGTCGATCCGCCGCGAAAGAATGGACGACAGCCAAGAGGCTTTGCCTGGTCTGAAGCAGGTCAAGATTTCTGAGATAGCAGCTTCAAGGTCTCGTACGGCAGCAGGGCCAGCGTTTAGGGCTTGAAGCGCATCGACCAGCACAATTTGACGATCTAGCCGCGCGAAATGATCGCGGAAAAATGGTTTGATGACGATCTGTTTGTAAGCCTCATATCTTTGTTCCATCAAAGACCAAAGCGAGGTGCGGAAAGGTGTGCCTTCTGGTTTATGAAGAGGGGCAAAGGTGACGGATGGCGATCCCTCTAAATCTCCCGGCATTAAGAAGCGGCCCGGTGGTAGAAGGGAGAGGGCATTCTCATCTGTTCGACAGTCACGCAGATAGTTCGTGAAAATTTCCGCCAATTCTTGTGCCTTTGGCTCGTCTAATTCTTCGTTGGCATCACAGCCATTAACAGCCTCTATCCAAGCCTTCGCCGTTTTCTGTCTGTTGGGTAGTTTTGCAAGAGCCAGCGCTTCCGCTGACCATGTTTCATAATCTTTTGCAAGCAAAGGCAGATCAAGCAGCCATTCGCCTGGATAATCGATGATGTCGATATGCAATCGTCCACCACCAACGGCACGAGACAGAAAGCTTGCTGATTCATAATCAATCGTCAGCCGCATCTGACTAATGCGATTTGTGGATTGTGGCCATTCAAGATCGTCGACCAATTGTTCGACATGGTTTTCATAGGCAAAACGCGGGACAGCATGGTCTGGTTGCGGTTGCAAGTGAGCATTGGAAAGCCGCCCTTCAGATACCGCCGCGAAAAATGGCAGACGTCCGCCATGAAGAAGGTTGTGGATGAGCGCCGTGATGAACACGGTTTTACCTGCCCTTGATAGCCCCGTAACACCGAGCCTAACATTTGGGTTTACAAAACCTGCGGCAAAGTCACCGAAATTTTCCAGCGCAATGCGCGCGTCATCTCCAAAATTTGTCAGTTTCAATCGACTACCCTGCAATTGATTGTGTTTGTTGCCTACAGTGTTTTAAGGCCTCTTGGTGTCATATAGGCATTCAATTCGCCAATGTCCGTTGTTATTTCACTCCAGCGGTTAATTGGAAGCGAAATAATTGCGCAGGCACAGGTTGGAAAACGTGACCTCATCTCACCACTTTCGCGTCTGTTTGCTGCTGTAAGTGCTGACAAGGCGGCGTCATGCATACCTGGATTATGGCCCAACAGCATCGCTGTTTTGACCGTATCATCCAGTGTTGCAGCACTTTCAAAAAGCCGCTCGCTGGACGCAAGATATAAACTTGGTTCCATAATGGCCGCTGTTGATTGATCAAACACCGGTTGGATATGAGCAAGGGTTTCGCTGGTGCGTTTTGCTGAGGAACAAACAATGACATCGGGCTTTATGCCTTCACTGACAAGCCAGTTTGCCATTTTAGGGGCAGCTTTATTCCCGCGATCATTGAGGGGGCGGTCAAAGTCATCGACACCGGGCAAAGCCCATGATGATTTGGCGTGGCGGAGGAAAATTAAGGTGCGCATGGTCATCAGTTAGAAGTGCAAAGGGGGGGCTGTCAATGCATGGTTTGCTCGGCAATTTTTTCCCCTTTCCCCACAAACTAGGTCTTATATGCCGGGTTTTGCGCGTCTCCTAAAAGCGATAAAATTAAATAACTAATTGATTTAAATAGATAAAATTTTATTTCCCTAGTTGGCCCATTGCTTGCAATTAGCGTTGCAAGATTATTTTTGAACTGCGGATCTAATCACCGCAGAATGTAAACGAGGTAATTAGTATGGGTGTATTTGGTGCATTGAATGCAGCAGTTTCTGGTTTAAGAGCTCAAGGCTCAGCGCTGGAGAATATTTCGGGCAATATCGCGAACTCGCAAACAACGGGTTTCAAACGTCAAGATTCTAGCTTTTTTGAGCAGGTAGCAGGTGTTGCTGCAACTCAATCCAATCAGATTGCTGGGTCTGTCACTTTTTCATCTCGAGCAACAAATGACATTCAAGGTGATTTGCAGCAATCTGACATTGATACGCATATCGCAGTTCAAGGTGATGGTTACTTTGTTGTTCAAGAGCCCTCAGGGACTGTAGACGGAGTAACTATTTTTTCTGGCGGAGACTTTTATACGCGTGCGGGCGATTTCACTCGTACCAATGAAGGCTTTCTGCAAAATGGGGCAGGTTATGTTTTGCAAGGCTTCAACGTTGATGCACAAGGGAATACAGGTAGTCTGTTGGAGCCAATCCAAATTGATGAATCTGTTACTTTTCCTGCCATCGCTACAACGGAAGTATCTATTTCGGGCAACTTGCCATCCAACCCATCGACAGAATTCTCACGTGCAAATGCTGATCCTTTGACTGGAGTTGCTCCTGCCGATCAGTTGATCCAGCCACCATCATTGAATGGGGCTGCCACAATTACTGGTGCGGATGAATCTAGTTTCATCGAGTCGACGATCGCGGGTCCTTCACTCGAGGTGTTTAACGCACTGGGTGCTTCTTTTGATGTTCCACTGCGTTTTGCTAAAACGGAAAATGCAGATGCTACCGCAGGTACTGTTGATACGTACAATCTTTATTATCGCGCAGATGGTAATGCAGGACCGACTGATGCAGCCTATGTACGTGTTCCACAGGATTTCGTGTTTGATAGTGAGGGTGTGCTTACGCCCGCTTTTGGGACAGTCACTATTCCTGGTGTTACGATTGATGGTTCGGCAATTGGTGATATCGAATTGCGCTCCACAGGATCGGGATTTACTCAATTTGAGAACGATGGAACGGCCACTGTTTCGGCGACGCCTAATGGGTCAAGTGCTGGTTCATTTCAAAGCGTGGCGATTAATGATGGTGGGCGGGTTACAGTAACCTTCACGAATAACCAAACAATCGATATTTCGCAAATTGCTCTTGCTTCTTTTAACGCGGATGCTGGTTTGGCGCGTGTTGATGGCGGCGGTACGTTTTCAGCAACTGTCGCTTCAGGTGATCCAATCTTGCGAGCAACCGGCAGTATTCTCGGATCGCAATTGGAATCGTCAAACACTGACATTGCTGATGAGTTCACAAAGCTAATCATCACCCAGCAGGCTTATACCGCCAACTCTCGGGTGATCACGACTGGCGACGAACTCCTCTCTGAGGTCATCAATATCATTCGATAGATAATGCGGCAGGAACCTCATCTTGAATGAGGTGAGGTTCTTGTGTCGTAGGGAAAAACCATGAGCCTTTCTCAATCACTCAACATCTCACTAGCGGGCCTAAATGCCAACCAGCGTAGTCTGGATGTGGTTGCAGGTAACATCGCGAATGTGGAAACTGAGGGGTATACAAGAAAGACGATTTCCCAAACGGCTCTCGTCTCTGATGACCGTGTTAATGGTGTGCGGGTTGGAGAAGTTGAGCGGGTCCTAAATGAAGAAGTGCAATCTCAAGCGCGTACACTGGCGGGTGTAAATGTCGGTAACGGCATCACCGCCGATTTTTTGAACCGTCTTGATGTTGCTTTTGGTGCTCCTGGAGAACCCACCGCGATTGATACGACTTTCAATAACGCCATTGCATCACTTGAAGCGCTTTCGACTTCACCTGAAGATTTTAACACGCAGCTCCAAGCGGTGAATGATCTTCAAGTTTTCACGAGTCAATTGAATAGCTTAACAGATACAATTCAAGGTTTGCGGCAAGAGGCCGACTTAGCGCTTCAACAAAGTATTACGCAAGCAAATGAAGCTTTAGCCAATCTTGAAGATGTGAACCGTCGAATTTTGACCAATGGGTCAACAGCGCAAAATTCAGCTTTCTTACAAGATGAGCGCGATCAATACATTGATCAGCTGTCACAACTTATCGATATTGAAGTTACCCCTACGGCCAACAATGGCGTGAATATTACGACGACTTCAGGGCTTACGCTTTTTAGCTCAGGTCCCTCGCAATTGAACTTCACTCAAGCAGGGACGGTTGTTGCAAATTCATCAACAGAAAATGGTACTTTGTTCAACCCGACGGTTTCATTGGGAAGCAATGTCTTTACTAATTTGTTGGGGCCAATTGGCGTTCGAGAAGGCGCTATTGCAGCCTATGGTGAGATCCGTGACGATGTTTTGGTTGAAGTGCAAAGTCAACTCGATGCTTTCGCTGCCCAAATCTCTCTTGCCATATCTAATGTTGATGTTGAATCAACCTCTGTCGCTGGCGGGTTGGCGGTTGATACAGCAGGTACGGTTGATGGAAATCAAGTTTCGCTAGGTTTTACAGATGCAACTGGCCAAGCGCAAAGCGTTACCCTTATTCAGGTGAGTGACCCAACTTTGCTGCCGGTGGATAACGACTTTACTGCAGACCCAAATGACATTGTGATTGGTGTCGACTTTAATTCGCCTACGGCAGCAGCAGACATTCAAGCAGCCCTTGATGCGGAGTTGCCGACCAATGGTATTTCTTTTGCGACTGCTGGCACAACATTGTCTGTTACAACTGTTGGCGCTGCGACTGTCGATACGCTATCTGCCAATATTACCAACAGCGGATTTACCGATAACGGTGTCGCCTTTGCACTCTTCCAAGATGGCAGAAGCGGAAGCGCATTTACCAACGAGGTTGGCGCTAGTGGTTCGCAGGTGGGGTATGCCGGCCGTATTCAACTATCCAACGAGGTACTGGCTGATCCATCGCTTCTGTCGCGTTTTACATCTAACGTTGGCAATACGGGCGATTCATCGCGGGTTGATTTTGTTTTGGAACAAATCAACGAAGATCTTTCAACTGTTCCACCAGATACAGGCATTGGTTCAGCGTTCAGACCGATTACGACAACGGCTGCGGACTTTCTTCAAACGATCATTTCAACACAGGGTCAGCGTTCAGAAGCAGCACAAAATGCTTCCGATGCGTCGCAGATTTCGTTCAATAATGTTCAGTCAATTTTCCAGTCAGAATCGGAAGTAAACATTGATGTTGAACTTGCGCGTTTGATTGAACTTGAACAAGCATTCCAGGCGAATGCTCGCGTTTTGTCGACAGTTCAAGAATTAGCCGACGTGCTATTCAATTCGGTTTAATAGGAGAGTATAATGGCAATTTCCAACTCACTCCTTTCCGGCTCCAGCTTCATCCGCTCTGATTTGCTGATCCAAAATCAGGATCGTTTGTCAGAATTCAACCGCCAGCTTGCAACGGGCGAACGGTCGCAGACTTATGGCGGGCTTGGCGTTGAGCGCACGCAATCGATCTCTTTGCGTAACGATATTTCTCAACTAGAGGCGTTCCAATCCAACATTCAGCGTTTGGACATTCGTGTTGATATTACGGGTTTATCATTGGAGCGTTTGGAATCGCTGCGCATTGAAGCGCGCGATGCCATTGATCCAAATAATTTTATTGACCTTGGCAATGGTGAGACCTTTACGCAGGCGACCGCTGATGCGCTGCTGACAGAGTCTTTTGCTTTGTTAAACACCCAGTCAGATGGCCGGTATGTGTTTAGTGGTAATCAAGTTGATACGCGTCCATTGGAAGATCTCGACATCGTGTTAAATGGCGATGGTGTGCGGGCTGGCTTGCGTCAGGTAACAGATGAACGTTTGGCCGCAGACCTTGGTGTTTCTGGTCTCGGGCGACTTGACGTAACGCGGGCGGCAGACATTGTTTCAATTACAGAAGATGCGGCGACAAATTTCGGGTTTGACCTGTCAACAGTCAATAGTGGCCTTTCTAATGTCACGGCTGCGATCAGTGGCACGGAACCGGCCAATTTAGATGTACAGTTTACGGCTCAGCCACAAGTGGGCGAAAGCTTGCAATTGTTCTTAGATTTGCCAGATGGTTCGCGCACGAGCGTTGAAGTGTTCGTTTCTAATTTTACAACGGATGATGGTGGTTTCACTCTCGGTGCGACGCCTGAAGACACGGCGCAAAACTTCCAGACGGCCATTGCAAACCAATTGCAGTTTGAAGCTAGAACAGAACTAAACGCGGTATCACGTATTGAGGCTGCGGAAAGCTTCTTTAACACAGCCGGCGGTCAAGCGCCCTTGCGTGTCGATACGCCAGGAAGCCCAGAAACGGCAATCGGCCTTGTGGCAGGCACGCCAGCAGATACGGTTGAATACTATCGTGGGCAAAATGATGCAGACAATCCACGCGCTGGTATTACGACACGGGTGGATGACAACATCACGGTGCAATACGGGCTGCGCGCTAATGAAGATGCTTTGCGGGCTGGTATTACATCTCTTGCAGCTTTCGCGATTGCAGATTTTACAAGCGGCCCCGATGAGCAAAATCAGGCAATCCATTCAGCATTTGCAAACCGTACGTCGCAAGACCTCTCTGTTCAAACAGAAGCTCCGTCTATTCAATCGGTCATTCAAGAAGTGGTTGGTGTGCAGGTGATCTCAGGCAATGCGGATCTGCGCCACGCCGCATCGATTGATACGTTGAATGGTATTCGTGAGGATATTGAGGCAGCAGACCCAACCGAAGTTGCCGTTCAATTGCTTTCACTACAGACGCAAATTGAAGCAAGTTTTACAGCTTCATCGCGTATCGGCGAACTCTCTCTCATCAACTTTATCTAATAGGTAACGGTGAAATAGACGCTTAATCTGTGTTGTTTTTTCGCTCGTTTTCCCAATAAAAAAGCCGCCCTAGTGAGGCGGCTTCATACGTTTTGCGATTTTATTTCGATCTAGCTTCTTAAACCGGCTGCAAGCTCGCGGTTGATGGTGATCAAAATTTGCAGCATGTCTTTGTCTGGTGACGCCATCAATTGTCCGGTACGTTTGAAGACAAACACGCCAAGATTGGCGATATTGTTGCGTAGTGCAAGTGGCAAATCACATTCAGGGTCCGTTGCGTTGGATACGAAGATTGTCCAGAGCTTTTGATTGTACTGAAGAGCGTCACCTAGGGTCTTCTTTTCAGTGTCCCAGTTATTGGCGATTTGGTAGAATTTGTTAGCCGCCTTGGTTAGGATTTCGGCTTCCAATTCACGCGGTGTTGTCGCCTTTTTGGCCATCGTCTGATAGGCCGTCGCTGCTGTTTGTCCGTACATGGTTGAGTAGCTCTTCCTCTTTTTCAATCAAGGACTTAGCGCCCTTTAATCCTTTATAGAGGTTACCTGTTAAGATATGATTATTAACAGCAGAGATTTCAGCCGAAAGACTAGGTGCAGCGGTAAGAATGTCTGTTACAAGCTTGAAATAATGCTCGTGATGTTTGTCGATATCTTGCTCTAAATACATCATTTGAACAGCAAGATAGACGAGCTTGGCGGGGCTGTCGGCACTGTCAGGCGTTAGAATATCTTTCTCGCGAAGGAGAGGAGCATTGCCATCCAATGTGAAGCGCGCGCGCTGGTCGCCATTGGTGATAACAGCTTGGCCCAATATGATCTTCTCACCTGGTTTTAGTTCTACTTTTAATGGCATGGCACACCTCCAGCGAATCGTTGACCTTGCCTAAGTATACATGCCTTACAAGCGAACTTGCGTGCATAAAAAATCGGGGATGCAAAGCATCCCCGATTAACACAGCTAGGAGCGTGTTTTGAAGAATTAGCCGAAGAGCGAGAGGACTGACTGGTCGGCCTGTGTTGCGAATGAGAGCGATGTAGAGGCAAGCTGCTGACGTGTTTGAAGTGTCAGGAGGTTTGCACCCTCTTCGTTGAGGTCTGCCAAAGTAAGGTCACCAGCACCACCTTCAAGTGTGTTGATGAGAGCGGCTGTAAAATCTTGACGAACTTGAATTGTTGACAAATCAGCGCCTAAGGAAGCGGCAGAAGATCGAAGCGTCGAGAAGGCGCCATCAATTGCAAAGAGTGCGGCATTAATACGGTCATCTGTTGAGAAGTCTCCACCTGTGCCCGCATTAAAGGCAGTTCCGTTTGCAGCACCAACAGTGGTTCCTGTTTCAACATCATTAATTGAAAGGGTAATATCGCCTGCATCTGACGTAACAAGGCCAAGTGAATCGGCATCTGCTCCAGCAGCAGCTGTTGCTGTAACTCCTGCAGCGGTTGCAGCGGCATTAAATTGATCAGTAATAGAGGTGACGGCTGTATCGGTTACGTCAAAACGGAACGTTCTTGATCCGACCCTTACCTCAACCTCTTCGCCTACGGCAAAATCAGTTGCTGTAACATCCAAAGATGCCGTTACTGCACCTGCAGCTGGACCGCCTTGGTCTGTTAAACCGAGGCCTGCTGTAACATCTGTAAAGTCGAAGCCATCAACGGTGAGGCTGGATGAGCCGTCTTCGTTGAAAATGACTTGTAGGTTGTCGCCCTGCAGGAGATTTGTACCATTAAATGACGCGTCTTCGGCGAGTAATTCAATTTGAGCGAGAATTTCATCGAAGGCCGCCGCCGCTGTTGCTCTTGCACCCAAATCTTCCGTTTGAAGCGCTGCATTTGCTTGGGCTCGGGCAGAGGAAACCAAATCTTCAATCGCAGAAATCGCATTGTCAGCAACTTCAACAGTTCTAATCGCTTGTTGTTCAGCATCAAGGAGGGTTGATAAATCCGATGCTCTATTGTTGAGGGCCGATGCCGTAAAAAATGCCGTTGGATCATCAAGGGCTGAATTAATCCGGTTACCTGTCGCGAGACGTTCTTGTGTTGTTGTCAACAAATCTGCGGTCGATTGAAGGGAAGTAAGACTGTTGCGGACTGCTGAAGATAGGTTAATTTCAGACATTTTAGGCTCCGGTTGGACAGGGGCGCCGAGAAGGGCGACTCAAAAGTTACCTAAAGATGTCTAACTATGGTTAATAATGCGTTTACAACTGCGTTCAACCCAAAGAAAAGCGGAGGCATTACTGCCCCCGCCTTTGTCGTCGATTTGGTTTTCGTCGTTTTCGTTTTACGCCTAGGAGATGCCCTAGAATAGCGACAAAACCGACTGATCCGACTGTGTTGCGAACGACAATGATGTCGATGCGAGAGACTGACGTGTTTGAAGTGTCAAAAGGTTTGCACCCTCTTCGTTCAAATCAGCCAAAGTCAAGTCACCTGCACCAGCTTCAAGAGAGTTGATGAGGTTTGCTGTAAAGTCCTGACGAACCTGAATGGTTGAAAGGTCAGCACCAAGTGTTGCAGCAGTTGAACGAACTGTACCAAGTGCAGTATCGATCGCAGCAAGCGCATCATTAATTGAAGCGTCATCAGTGAACGTAACATCAGCAAGTGCAAGTGCGCCTAAAGCCGCATCAGCGAAGTCAGCACCGGCAACTGTTAGTGTGTTGTCACCAGCTTCGTTGAAAACAACTGTTAAGCTGTCACCTTCAAGAAGGTTTGTGCCGTTGAAAGATGAATCTTCCGCGATACCTTCAATCTGGTCCAAAATCGCGTTGAATGCATTACCAGCTGCAGTTCTTGTATCAGCATCTTCAGATTGAAGAGCAGCCGTTGCCTGAGCACGTGCTGAATCAATCAAATCAGAAATTGCAGACAAACCTTGGTCAGCAACTTCAACAGTACGAATGGCCTGCTGCTGTTGGTCAAGAAGTGTAGACAAATCAGAAGCACGGTTGTTCAAAGCAGAAGCTGTGAAGAATGCTGTTGGATCATCAAGAGCAGAGTTAACGCGGTTACCTGTCGCAAGACGCTCTTGTGTTTGACCAAGTAGGTCTGAGGTTGATTGAAGTGATGTCAGCGAGGTGCGGACTGCGGAGGAGAGATTAATATCAGACATTTCTTGTCTTCCTTTTCTAGGATTAAGCTACATGGTCATTCTTGACCTGCACCGAATTTCTCATAACAAGCTGAACAATGTCTTAACGCGTTTACTATAATTTTTAGTAGCTATAGGACAAAAGAAAACGGGGCCGCTTTTGACGACCCCGTTTCGGTTTTGTTGTTAGCTTGAGCTGTTGTTTCTCGAAGCCGAAGCTTAGAGAAGCTGTAGAACAGACTGGTCCGACTGTGTTGCGAACGACAATGATGTCGATGCGAGAGACTGACGTGTTTGAAGTGTCAAAAGGTTTGCACCCTCTTCGTTCAAATCAGCCAAAGTCAAGTCACCTGCACCAGCTTCAAGAGAGTTGATGAGGTTTGCTGTAAAGTCCTGACGAACCTGAATGGTTGAAAGGTCAGCACCAAGTGTTGCAGCAGTTGAACGAACTGTACCAAGTGCAGTATCGATCGCAGCAAGCGCATCATTAATTGAAGCGTCATCAGTGAACGTAACATCAGCAAGTGCAAGTGCGCCTAAAGCCGCATCAGCGAAGTCAGCACCGGCAACTGTTAGTGTGTTGTCACCAGCTTCGTTGAAAACAACTGTTAAGCTGTCACCTTCAAGAAGGTTTGTGCCGTTGAAAGATGAATCTTCCGCGATACCTTCAATCTGGTCCAAAATCGCGTTGAATGCATTACCAGCTGCAGTTCTTGTATCAGCATCTTCAGATTGAAGAGCAGCCGTTGCCTGAGCACGTGCTGAATCAATCAAATCAGAAATTGCAGACAAACCTTGGTCAGCAACTTCAACAGTACGAATGGCCTGCTGCTGTTGGTCAAGAAGTGTAGACAAATCAGAAGCACGGTTGTTCAAAGCAGAAGCTGTGAAGAATGCTGTTGGATCATCAAGAGCAGAGTTAACGCGGTTACCTGTCGCAAGACGCTCTTGTGTTTGACCAAGTAGGTCAGCTGTTGACTGAAGTGATGTCAGCGATGAGCGGACTGCGGAGGAGAGTGTAATATCAGACATTTCTTGTCTTCCTTTTCTAGGTTAAAATTTTTCGTCACCTTTCTTGGCAACGCCGGAAACATAACCGAATAGGGGAATCAGTTTTCTTAAAAGACGTGGTTAAAAACCGATTCACCATGACTAAGCTATTCTTTTGGTTAGCGAATTCTAAATTCGTTAATGGATCGTAAAAGTAAGAATTTG
>CAZKKW010000073.1:0-11947 GCA_964553335.1 uncultured Hyphomicrobiales bacterium
ATAGAGTTGGTTGGCAATATCGGTTTAAGGGGCAAGATTAAATATCTATAGCCCCCTAAAATTTCTCAACCCAAGGGCGAACCACAAGTTCGTCAGTCCATGCCGAGCGTTGTTGATTGATCAGGTGAACGTAGTTCTTCGCAATCTCATCAGGGTCTAACATCGAGGCTGGTTTGTCTGCTGGTTCTTCGCGTGTCGCGCTTTTTATGGCGCCGTCAATGTTGACCCATGCCACATGCACGCCTTGGGGGTGGAGTTCTCGCGCCATGGATTGGGCAAGACCGCGTTGGGCGAATTTACCCATGGCGAAGGTTGCAGATTGTGGGAAGCCCTTAACGCCTGCTGATGCGCCGGTGAATAAAATCGTACCGCGTTTGCCGTCTTCGGCTTCTTGTTCAAGCATGCGTTTTGCCGCTGCTTGGCCTACCAAGAAAGAGCCGAAGGCTGTAATTTCAAGCGATGATTTTACCTCGGCAGGATCAACCTCAATAAGCGGTCCTCGTACGCGCCGTGCAGGATTTGCAATCACGACCTCAAGCCGTCCTTCGATTGCATCAAAAAGAGCGGCCACATCTTCGGCTTTTACAATGTCGCAAACATGGGCTTCGGCTTTGGTTTCTGCAATCAGGCTCGCAATTTTTTCGATGTTTCGGGCAGCGAGGATGATTTTATAGCCTTGAGCTTTAAGGGCGCGGGCGAGGGAGGCGGAGACGCCGCTACCGACACCAACGATGAGTGCGCGAGGTTTTGCCATGGGATTATCCATTAGTTTGTTTCAAGAGGTTTGATAGAAGTCATAATCGCTTGGCTCCATGATTTATAGCCCTCCAACTTCACTTCAACTTCATACTCAAAAATCGGTGTTGATGCTTCCGGCTCTTGAAAGATGGCTGTGAAAATGACGGTGAAGGGCTTGGTTGATTGCTTGTGCTCAGTGGGACCAATCAGCGGGGCTTGGGTGGTGGCTAAGACATAGCCGCTCAAATCAACGTCTGGATTGTCTTCGAAAAGCTTGTTGTAAAGTGCTTCGCCAACTGTTGGTAGAACTTCGCCTTCAAAAGTAAGGGCACCATCGTCTGCCCATCGATACACCTCTAAGCTCTGGGCGTTCCATTTGCCGTTGATGCCGACCATGAAGCCGCCATCTGTCCCTGCTTTATTACCCATCCAGCTTACAAAGACAGATTGATGATTGGCAAGTTGTGTTTTGCCGCCCCATTCGACTTTTGCCTTTAAGGGTTGGACGGCTTTGCCATTTGATAAACGCACGAGGTAGAGTTCTGCAAAGGGCCAATCTTCTCGTTCTGGTGCGCGCCAACCAATGGCAAATTCGGCTTTGTTAGGTGATTGAGTGCCATTGATGATGCGTAGTGCTGGATCACCTTCGCCACATATTAAACTTCCGTCCGTTTCAATGCATTTCCCGCCAAGCTCATTCATTTCTAGTAATGATTCGGCATGAGAGGGGGACGTGAGAGCAATGAGCGTAAAGAAAAGGGTGGTGGCGAAATTAAACTTCATCAAAAAAATCCTTAAGTAATCGCAATGACATGAAGTCTTCCAAACCTAGGCAATTTGGTCAACTTGTTATTAACCACACTGCTTAATCCAAAATTCGCCTTCTTTTGAGAGTTTAATACAGAACTCCCGTATATGAGGAAGAACTCAGATGACTAAATTTATGACAACAGCTGCCACTTTGGCCGCGCTTTCATTGGGCCTTGCTGGTTGCTTTACGACGCAAGATGCCTTCACAGGACAATCCAAAGCTTCTAATTTGGTGAAAGGTACTGGTATTGGGGCCGTTGGTGGCGCCTTGGCTGGTGCTGGTATTGGCGCTCTAACTGGTGGCGGCAAAGACGCCCGTAGAGGGGCGTTGATCGGCGCTGGTGTTGGCGCTCTAACTGGCGGTGGTGTGGGTCTTTATCTTGACCGCCAAGAAGCAGAGCTTCGTCAACAGTTACAAGGAACTGGCGTTAGTGTTACGCGTAACGGCGATAACATCATCTTGAACCTGCCAAGCAATATTACCTTTGCGACAGGCGAATTTCAGATTACCCAGCAATTCCAGCCTGTTTTAAACTCGGTGAGTACCGTGCTCAAGAAATATGACAAAACGCTGGTTGATGTGGTTGGCCACACAGATAGTGTTGGCAGTGATGCTGATAACCAAGTGCTGTCACAAAACCGCGCGACCAATGTTGCGCAATATCTTGCCACCTCTGGTGTCGACTCCCGTCGCTTCTTGGTACAAGGTTTTGGTGAAACTCAACCAGTTGCTTCCAATGATAGTGAACAAGGTCGGGCGCTTAATCGTCGCGTAGAAATTCAAATTTCTCCGTTGACGCAGGCTTAAGTTTAGAGCCTTTTAGACATTAAAAAAGCCCAGTTTGATTTGTTCAAACTGGGCTTTTTCTTTGAGTGAATTGATGCGTGATAAAGCTATTCGCCAGCCAGTAAATCTGGTTGGGTTGGGCGATCAATTTTGGTTTCATCTGGTGCGGGAGAGACTTTAGCTTTAGCAGCATCATTTTCTTTTGTGAAATCTAACGCCTCAATGCGGCTACCGCGCCCTGTGATTTTCTTCGTTGATGTCAGGATTTGATCAATGTCGCGATTGGCTTGTGAGAAATGATTTTGAAGTTTTCCAACCCGGTCATCCAACCTTGAAACATCAGCCATTAAGGCAATCACTTCCTTTTGGATGATATGCGCTTGCTCGCGCATGCGCTGATCGCGCAGGACAGATTGGACTACTTGTATAGACAACATGAGCAGTGAAGGAGAAACAATCACCACGCGCGCTCGATGGGCTTTTTGGACGATGTCTTCATAATGCTCGTGAATGTCGGCAAAAATTGATTCAGAAGGCACGAACATAAAGGCTGTGTCTTGGGTCTCACCAGTGATGAAATATTTCGCGGCAATGTCTTTAACATGCTTATCAACGTCGCGGCGAAACTGCGTTTTTGCCGCTTGAATTTCTTCCGTTTGATCGCTGTGACGGGCTGTGTTCCACGCCTCTAGCGGAAACTTTGAATCGATAACCAACGAAGGCGCGTCATTGGGCATATAGATCAAGCAGTCTGGCCGTGTGCTGTTTGATAAAGTTGCCTGAAACGAGAAAGCACCCTGCGGCAGACCGTCTTTGATAATGGTCTCCATACGCGCTTGACCGAAAGCACCGCGTGTTTGTTTGTTCGCCAGAACATTTTGCAATTCTACAACCTGACTGGAAAGCTGGGTGATATTGGTTTGAGCCTTATCGATAACCGCTAACCGCTCTCCCAAGGCTTGCAGGTTTTGATGAGTAGATTTTGTTGTTTCTGCCAAGTTTTGACCAAGGCGATGGCTCATCGTGTCCATGCGATCACCTAAGGTTTTAGTGAGGTCTTGCTGGCTTGTGCCGAAAACATTGGCAAATGTTTGCAGGCGCCCCGCCATCTCAGCTTGCGCTTTCATCACATCGGCCATGCGCAAATCCATCTCTGCAGCCCGCGCCTGAGCTGATCTTTCTAATAACGCTCGGCGTGACGCATTTTTCCAAGCCATCAGCAAAAGCATGAAGAGGAGCAATAAAGCTAACCCCGCGCCGGCGATTAATAATTCACCCAGCGAGAAGGGGCGATTACCTAGAGTTATGAGTGTTTGATCAAAGGACATTTTTCAGAGTTAATCCGATTCTTTGTTTGCGTCCAAAGCAAAGCTACCGATGTTTTATTGTTCAGAAATTATTCCTGCTTTTTACTGAAATTAAGCAAAAATTAACCATTATTATGCAAATTTTCTTAACATTATGGAGTACTGGAATATGGCGTTAGCGGCGTTAAAACCCGATTTTACTGTCGAGGAAAAGGTTGAGCAACTAGAAACTGAGAATGCCCAAATGCGCGACGTGTTGCGCACTGTTTCGAAGGAATTAAGTGCCTTTGGATTGGATATGGCTGCAATTGCTGGCGCGATGGAGGAGATCTCTTCGTCTTCAATTGAGGAAGTGAAACAATTTGATGTTTTAACGAGCGATCTAGACGCTGTTAAAGCGTGTACTGGTGAAATTAATGCCAGTATGAAATCAGCCCGCGATGTTACGCAGCAAGTCGGCGATGAGCTTGGGCAATCTCAACAAAGTGCAAATGACGCGATTGTTGCGATACAAGAACTGATTTCGGACGTTTCTGGCTTTGATAGTAATATGGAAGAGCTAAACGGTGCGATGGAAAGCGTGCGGTCTGTGACAGGACTGATTGAAACCATTGCCCGCCAGACAAACCTTCTCGCCCTTAATGCAACCATAGAAGCTGCCCGTGCAGGCGAGGCGGGCAAGGGATTTGCCGTTGTTGCCAGTGAAGTTAAACAACTTGCGCAAAACACGACCTCTGCCACCAATGAAATTGAATCGACCATCACAAGGGTGCGTTCTGGCTTGGATCAGTTGAACGATCAGTCGGGCGGCGCGGCTGCGAAAGCTGAAGCTGTGAATGAGAGCGCTGGTTCCTTCACTCAAATATTGAACATGGTTGGGGCCGCAATCACTCAAATTGAACAATCAACGGGTGATGTCTCCGGTCATGCCGATAAGGTGGATGATACGTGTTCTGTATTTTCCGAAACATTTGGCAATCTTTCCAATACGTCATCTAATTCTTCAAAGGAACTCGTGAATTTTAGCTCACAGCTTCAATCCATTGCAGACAAGCTAGATCATTTGACAGCAGACGTTCTTCAAACGGGTGCCGAAACAGACGAGACGGCATTTTTGAATATTGCCCGTGACCATGCCAAGACGGTATCGCAAGTTCTCGAAAATGCAGTGGAGAGCGGTGATATATCGCAGGATGATCTGTTTAACGTCGACCATCAGGAAATTCCTGGCACCAATCCAACGCACTACCAGACCCCGTCATTGCCATTGATCGAAGAGCGGATTGCTCATCTCAATGATGCGGTCGCTGACACGAAGTCTGAAATTGTCTTTTTGATTATTGCTGACCGCGAAGGTTATGTGCCGGTTCACGTCAAGAAATTCTCAAAGCCGATGGGTGATGATCCCGTTTGGAATACTGCCAATTGCCGAAACCGCAATCTGTTCCGTGATAGAATTGGTCTAAGAGCTGCGCAAAATCAAAAAGAGATATTGCTGCAAAGCTATCGTCGTGACATGGGCGGCGGGGTGTTTGCTTTGATGAAAGAGCTCAATGCACCAATCATCGTAAAAGGACGGCACTGGGGTAATATTCGCCTTGCTTATAAACAGGATTGATCCCGTCAGGCTGTAAAAGCACATTTTTGCAATTTCGCTAAGGGCCGCGCCATTGACGTGGCCTTTTGCTTTTCATATGTCGTGGGCATGAGTATTCTCGATATTGTAAAAATCCCTGACCCTGTTTTGAAAACCGCTTGCGACCCCGTAGAGCGTGTTGATGATGATTTGCGTCGCTTGCTCGATAATATGTTGGAGACAATGTATGACGCGCCAGGCATTGGTCTTGCTGGTCCGCAAATTGGTGTGACGCGGCGCATTCTCACCATGGATTGTGCAAGGCGAGCGGAAGATGACGAGAGTGAAGAACCGGTAAAGCCAGAGCCAATCTTTATGGTCAACCCTGAGATTGTGTGGTCTTCTGATGATATGTCATCTTATGAAGAAGGTTGTCTTTCAATCCCAGAATATTACGCAGAGATTGAACGCCCTGCTGAGGTTATCGTCAAATATGTTGGCTATGATGGGCAAGAAGAAGAGCTGAAAGCGGACGGTCTTTTGGCAACCTGTGTTCAGCATGAGATTGATCATCTGGATGGCATTTTGTTTATTGATTACCTCTCCAAATTGAAGCGTGATCGTGTGATCAAGAAATTTGCAAAACTGAAAAAAGCTGGAAACCTTTAAGAGGCTTTCAAGCAGATTGGTAGACCATGCGCATTGTCTTTATGGGGACGCCTGATTTCTCCGTCCCGACATTGATGGAAATTATTGGCCAAGGCCATGAGGTGGTGGCAGTCTATAGTCAGCCACCGCGCAAGGCTGGACGCGGCATGGAATTGCGCAAGTCGCCGGTGCATGAGAAAGCGGAGCTATTCGGTATTCCGGTTTTCACGCCTGACCATTTCAAAGACCAAGCAGATGTTGATGCCTTCATTGCTCACGAAGCTGATGTGGCAGTAGTTGTGGCTTATGGCTTGTTGTTGCCTGTCTCTATTTTGGAAGCGCCGACCTATGGCTGTTTGAACCTGCATGCATCGCTCTTGCCGCGTTGGCGTGGGGCTGCGCCGATTAACCGCGCTATTATGAGCGGCGATGAGGAGAGCGGTGTGATGGTGATGCAAATGGAAAAGGGATTAGACACAGGCCCCGTCTTAATGGCCGAACGCATGGCCATTGGCGTTGATGAAACCGCCGGTGATTTGCATGACCGCTTGATGGTGCTTGGTGGAGATTTAATGGCGCGCGCCTTGGGTGCACTTTCCCGTACGGGTCTTGATGCCCAGCCGCAAGCCCAAGACGGTGTGAGTTATGCCCACAAACTCTCCAAGGATGAAACGCGGATTGATTGGTCAATGGACGCAAAAGCCGTTCACAATCATATTCGCGGGCTATCGCCCTTTCCCGGCGCATGGTCTGAGATTGAGATTGGCGGCAAGGTGCATCGCTTGAAAGTACTGCGCACCTCTTTGAAGGATCAAAGCGGTCCGGTTGGTGAGGTTCTCGATGATACGCTCACCATTGGCTGCGGTACAGGTGCTTTGCAACTCTTATCTGTGCAACGTTCCGGCAAGGGTGTGATGAGTGCTGAAGAATTTTTGAAAGGGAACAAAGTGGTTTCCGGTCTGCGGCTTAAGTAATATGGCCCGTTTCAAACTCATCATTGAATATGACGGACGACCGTTTTGCGGCTGGCAAAGACAGGCCGATCATCCTTCTGTTCAAGAAGAGATTGAAAAAGCAATTTTGAGCTTTTCAGGCGAGGCAGCCCTTATTGGCGGTGCTGGGCGAACGGATGCGGGTGTTCATGCAACGGGGCAGGTGGCCCATGTGGACCTTAATGGGCCATGGGACGCAAACCGCGTTCGTGAGGCGCTTAATTTTCATTTGAAGCCTAACCCAATTGCTATATTGAGCGTGGAAGAAGTAAGCGAAGAATTTGATGCGCGCTTTAGTGCCACGGCCCGTCATTATCACTACCGCATTATCAATCGCCGTCCACCGCTTACTTTTGATCGCGGGCAGGCCATGCATGTAAAACATGACCTTGATGCAGCGCTCATGCATGAGGCGGCGCAGTGCTTGGTTGGAACACACGATTATACGACATTCCGCCATGTCCACTGCCAAGCGAAATCGCCAGTAAAAAGCATCGACCACATCAATGTAGAGCGGAATGGTGATGAAATTTCGATTTTCGTTTCTGCTCGTTCATTCTTGCACAACCAAGTGCGCTCAATTGCGGGCTCCCTCGTGCAGGTTGGTGGTGACCGCTGGACCGCTGCTGATTTTAAAAATGCGTTAGAGGCGTGTGACAGAAGCCGGTGTGGTCCCGTTGCGCCGGCGGAGGGGCTTTGCCTTTATCAGGTCGATTATTGAATTGGCTGTTTGCTTAAAAACTCGACGACTTCCGCGGGCCCCAAGGTGTGCCAAACAAGCTGTGACAGCAAAAGACCTGCCATAAAATCAATGCCAACAAGTGCGACACAAAAGCTTGCTGGTTTTTGTAATGTTAAGCGCGCGATACGGAAGCTTAATAAGGCCACTAAGCCTAAAAGCCCTAATTGTATAAACAGCGCCATCTCGATTGAAACCAGCTTGGCGATGGAGGCGAGCGTTGGGATGAAGAACACCCATGTCATCACGACTGAGGCCCAATTTCGGGCGATAATGTAGCTTGAATATTCGCGTTTAATAGCTAGAACGCCCGCAAGCAAGGCGAGTACGATTGGCATCATTATCCATTCAAGACCAATCGTTGAAAGCTTGGTAAAAAAGAACTGGGCGCTTGGAAAGGCGGAGAGTTCAATTGCCATATTGCCGACCAGTGTGTGACGCTCTGCTAGCATGGCAATGAAATAGGGTACGAGTATCAGCCATAACGCTTGGAACGATCGCCAGAATCCTTCTGCACTGAGATTGAAGTGTGACAGTGCATCTGCTTCGCCCTTGAAAATCTTGATGACACCAAGGATTGACGCGCGAATTTCATCAGGGGGAAGTTTGTAAATCATGTTTGTGCGAAATATTTTTTTAAGAACGCCTGATAAACATCGCATAAAATCTCGATGTCTTTGACAGGTGTGCGTTCATTCACTTGGTGCAGTGTATTAAACACCAAACCGAATTCGACAACAGGGCAATAGTTTTTGATAAAACGCGCATCAGATGTGCCGCCGGCCGTTGAGAGTTTAGGAGTCTCGCCCGTGATTTCTTGAATGGCTTCTTGCAGTGGAGCCAAAAGGTCTGGTGCTTCGGTTAAGAAAGCATCGTTGACGGGTTTAACCGGTTCAAAATGATAAACCGCTCCTTGGGGAGAGGCTTCTTTGAGACGGCGTTTCAGCTCTTCCTCAAGGGTTTGTGCAGTCCAATGATCATTGAAACGAACATTAAACCGCGCGGTGAGCTTTGCAGGCACCACGTTGCTTGCCTGATTGTTGACGTCAACCGTGGTGATTTCGAGGTTTGTCGGCGGGAAATACTTGCTACCTTCATCAAAGGCTGGAGAGGTCAACGCGCTTAAGAGGGGGAGTGCTGCCGTGATCGGGTTCTCCGTGCCTTCTGGATAGGCGACATGACCTTGAATACCTTCCACGGTCAGTCTGGCCGAATAGCTGCCGCGTCTGCCATTTTTAATGGTTGTGCCGACACGTTCGGAATTTGTCGGTTCACCAACGATGCAGGCATCAATTGCCTCACCGCGTTGATGTGCCCATTCAATCAGCTTGACCGTGCCGTTGATGGAATCAGCTTCTTCGTCACCTGTGATCAGCATGGAAATGGAGCCGCCAAAATCGGGGTTCTCGCGAATAAATTGAATGGCCGCAGCTGCAAAGGCTGCAACGCCGCCCTTCATGTCTTCAGCACCTCGGCCATATAAATAACCGTCGATCAAATCGCCACAAAAGGGATCGTGGTCCCAATTTTCACGATCACCTACGGGCACCACATCTGTATGACCGCCATAACAAAAATGAGGCGCCCCTGTTCCAAAGCGAGCATAGAGGTTGTCTACGTCATAGGAACCATCACCTGAGAAAACCACGCGGTGGGTGTCAAAGCCCGCGTCTTTCAAGACACCTTCAAGATAGGTAAGGGCACCGCCTTCTTCCGGTGTTACAGAAGGGCAGCGAACGAGGGTTTGTGCGATTTCAACACTATGGGGAATTTTATCGGTCATGACTAAGATTTAGCTTTCGCTTATCATCTCGTCAAATCACCTTTGATAGCGCAATCAAGCAGCACTTGTTTCATGCTTTGAAGGGGCTTGCCCGTATTGGTTTTGGCCATCTGTACCATCCAAGAAAGTACAGCTTACCAAGATCCAAAGACCCAGCAGAACCACTGGCGTGTAGACCACATAATGGGCGACGAAGCTTTCTAACGTTAAATCGCGTAAGAGATAAGCGGGCGTTGCATCAAAGCTGCCAAACAGTTGCATGCCAACCAGAAGGCCTGCGAAAAGCGCGAATATATGGGGTTTTTTGCCCCGGTCTTGAAGTCGCTTGATAATCAAAGGCGCGGAAAGAAACAGGGGTATCAACACAAACAGCATTTGATGAAATGGGTCTGGGTTCCACATGAAGGGCTGGAGGGGCAGGTGAATTGTCCCAAACAGAATGAAAGATACGCCAAAAGCTAACCCCAAGCCGATCGCCAGTGCGATGATAATATTCTGCCTGAAATCTGCCATTGAAAGGCGACCTTGTAGAGAGAAATGAGCAATCATTTGGTTTTGCATGGGTGTTACTGCGTTTTGGTCATGATTCGTGCAAAGCATGACGCCGAACTCTCAACAAGACCTTAAAATCAGTTGGTCAAAGTTGCATGCAGCAGTGTTGCCTGCTTGCCGACTCATTTATGCAACTCGTTATGATGGAATGGGTTTGGCATTAATGTCTGATTTGCAAGCAGCCAAAATGGCGGTGCTTAATGATGTGTTCGGCTACGATAAGTTTCGTGATGGCCAAGAGCGCGTTGTCGATTGCTTGTTAAACGGTGAAAGCGTGTTGGCGATTATGCCGACGGGTGCGGGCAAATCTCTTTGCTTCCAAGTGCCTGCTTTGGTGCTTGGTGGGTTGAGTGTTGTCATCTCGCCGTTGGTCGCTTTGATGGAAGATCAGGTCTCCGCTTTGAAGCTTGCAGGTGTTGCGGCTGAGGCAATCAATTCTGCCCGTGATCGCGATACCAATGTTGCCACATGGCGACGGGTGGCTGCTGGCGATGTCTCTATTCTCTATCTCGCACCAGAGAGGTTGATGACTGAGCGAATGTTATCAGCCCTTTCAAAATTACCAATCACACTGTTTGCCATTGATGAAGCGCATTGTATGTCGCAATGGGGTCCAGCCTTCCGCCCTGAATATGCAGAACTTGGTAAGCTCTCAGAAACCTTCCCCAATACGCCCATCGCAGCCCTTACTGCCACAGCGGATGAAGCGACGCGCAAAGATGTTGAGACGCAATTATTTGCTGGCAAGTTTTCGAGTTTCATTTCAGGTTTTGATCGCCCCAACATCAAACTCAACGTGACGCCTAAAGCGAGTTGGAAAGACCAGCTTTTGAATTTCGTTGATAAACGGCGCGGTGAAAGTGGCATCATCTATTGCCTTTCGCGCAAGAAGACGGAAGAGGTGGCAGGGCTTCTCAGGCAAGAAGGTTTTAATGCGCTGGCTTATCATGCCGGTTTAACCGCTGACGATCGTTCAGACCATCAAAACCGCTTCGTGACGGAGAGTGGCGTGATCATGGCTGCCACCATTGCCTTTGGTATGGGGATTGATAAGCCAGATGTGCGCTTTGTCTTTCACACCGATTTACCGGGCAGCGTTGAGGCTTATTACCAAGAGATTGGCCGTGCTGGCCGTGATGGGTCGCCAGCCGAGGCGCATATGCTGTTTGGCGCCGGTGATATTCGTATGCGGCGGCAATTCATTGACCAAGAAGACAGTGACGATGATCGCAAATGGCGTGAGAACAAGCGACTTGATGCCTTGGTGCAATTTGCCGATAGCATGAGTTGTCGCAGGCAGGCGTTGCT
Organism: uncultured Hyphomicrobiales bacterium; assembly: GCA_964553335.1. Classification (GTDB taxonomy): domain Bacteria; phylum Pseudomonadota; class Alphaproteobacteria; order Rhizobiales; family JACESI01; genus JACESI01. The sequence continues at coordinate 11,241 of CAZKKW010000073.1, forward strand.
TGCGTATTTTGGCGAGAAAGCCGAGCCCTGTGGTAATTGCGATATTTGTGAAAATCCTGTGGAGCTGACCGATAGCACTGAGCACGCGCTGATGGTGTTTGACGCGATTTTTGAAACCGGCGAGCGATACGGCCAAGCGCATATTATTGACGTGCTGCGCGGGTCAAAAACCGAGAAGATAACCAAAGCCCGCCATAACAGCATTGATTGCTTTGGTGCTGGTTCCGGCATGACCAAAGGGCTTTGGCAATCGCTGGTGCGCCAAATGATTTCCGCAGGGTTCCTAGAGGTCGATATTGCGGGCTTTGGCGGATTGAAGATGACCGACAAAGGCAATGCACTTTCGCGTGGTGAGGGCAAGTTTGAATGTCGTTTAGAAGAAGTGGCGGTTCGTTCTAAAAAACCAAAAGAGCGCGATAAGGCAAAAGCCAGTCGCGAGATTTCAGACCGTGATCAATCGCTGTTGATCTTGCTTAAAGAAAAGCGGCTTGAATTGGCAAAGGCCAAGGGCGTGCCTGCTTATGTGATTTTCCCAGATAAAACCTTAGAAGAAATGGCCGTTATTCGCCCGTCTACGCTGGATGATATGGTTGCTGTTAAAGGGGTAGGTAACGCAAAGCTGAAAAATTTCGGCAAGACGTTTTTAGACGTCATTGCGCTCGACTAACTTGCGGACATATATGCCGCCAACACGCCAAGCCAGAAGG
>CAZKKW010000074.1:0-8071 GCA_964553335.1 uncultured Hyphomicrobiales bacterium
TTGTCTAACCTCAATATCGGGTTTTTGGAATTACTCGCTAAGTCATTGATTTTAAAATGGTGCCCCCTGCCAGACTTGAACTGGCAAGCCCGAAGGCTACGGATTTTAAGTCCGCTGTGTTTACCAATTTCACCAAGGGGGCAGACTATTTAAGGGCATGGTTTAACAGCGCCAATTTAAATCGCAAGCTAAAATTCTAACTCATTTTATATGTTAGGCATTTGCACCCATTTTTATTTACGCCTCATCAACTATACCATTTTACGGATTGTCATCATTTCCCCATTAAACTGGCGCTCTAATTCTCTGGGTGGTGAGTTACGTGGAAAAACAAAGCTTATATGAAAAGGCGCTTCGGCCAACATCGCAGCAAAGCTCCTTTGATGCCTCAATGGGTATGCGCGGTTGGGCTGCAACAGCGGTATTCTTTGCTCATTTTCATGACCAAGCAGAAAAATACCTTTCACCTGAAACATGGACTGCGAAGTTTGCGGTTTATTTTGAGCCTCTCGCCCACGTCGCCGTCAATTTGTTCTTCATCATCTCAGCGTTTCTGCTTTATGGCGCCCTCATGCGCGGCAAGACGCCAATTTTGCCCTTCATTTACCGCAGAATGCGCCGCATCTATCCAGCCTTCTTGGCGGTTTTTGCAATCTATCTCGCGCTTTCTTATGCATTACCATCAAAAAGCAAATTGCCTGATGGGCTATGGCCTCAAATACAATATATTACTGCAAACTTGGCGCTGCTGCCGGGCGTGTTCCCAATAGAGCCTATAATGACGGTGGCATGGACACTATCTTACGAACTCGCCTTCTACATCTTCTTGCCAATTTTCTTCACCGCCACATCGATTTGGAATAGATCACTCGGTCTACGCGTTGCGATACTTGTTAGCCTGTTTGCAGCCGTCCACATTTTTGCAGGACACCACCACATCGCCGCCATGTTTGTGGTTGGCATGTTGATTTGGGAATTTTGGAACATCACCAAAAACAAAACCTTGCCAAAGGGCTGTGGCACACTGGCGTTGCTTTGTTGGTTTGGCTTTACCTGGATCTATCTCTTCAGCGTTTCTGGAGATTTGGGCGTTCAATTACCAGCCCTTGCCAATCAAGCCCTTCTCATCATCGCTTTCGCGCCGATTATTTATTGCACGATGATGCCAAACAATGCTGCGACCAAAATCTTTGCTTGGCGCCCAATCAGCTACGCTGGAAACCTCAGCTATTCATTTTATCTCGTGCACGGGCTTTGCATCCACGCATTCTTTATCGTGTTTACAAATGTTATGAGTCCGGCGGCATGGACATCAGAACTTTTATATTGGTTCTTGATGGCAGCAACATTGTTCGCAGCCTTTGCAGGGTCAACAGTGCTCTATCTGTTAGTGGAGCGCCCCTACTCTATCGACGGCGTTGGCTTCAAAAAACTCTTCATCCGTTCAAAATCAGCAGCCTCAGCAAAAGCGGCAAAAGCAGTTTAAACCAGAACTAGCCGCCTTCACGTAGGGGCGGTGCATAGGCAAGGCCCATATCCCAAGGGAATGTAATCCACGTGTCTTGGCTGACCTCAGTCATAAACGTGTCCACCATTGGACGGCCTTTTGGTTTGGCATAAACGGTCGCAAAATGAGCTTTTGGCATCATTGCACGCACAACGGCTGCGGTTTGACCTGTGTCGACCAAATCATCAACGATCAAAATGCCAGACCCCTCTTTACCAAGCGCCAGCACTTCATCGCTGACAGGTTTAATAACCTCAAGATCACCCTGCTTATCGTAATTTTGATACGAGGCAACACACACCGTCTCTATCCGGCGAATGTTCAATTCCCGTGCGACGATAGCAGCAGGCACCAAACCGCCGCGTGTGATTGCGACAATCGCGTCCCATTGATCAATCTCTGACAGGCGCCACGTTAAAGCGCGAGCATCACGATGGAATTGATCCCACGAAACATTATAAGATTTATCAGCGGTCGGGTCGTTCATTATCTCAATTCCTAGCTTAGTGTTTCAATCAAGTGCGCAACGGCTTTTTCTGCCTCATCAAGGCGTTCTTCATCGCGTCCGCGCATTACAATATTAGTCATAAATTTGCCGTTTAACATGGTTGGATAAGAACCAATCGACACATCGTCAAAATCTTCCTGTAGGGCACCCAGCCCCTTAGCGATCTTCCCCTCACCTTGGGTGAATGGGAGCGTGCGGGACAAGACCAACTTGCCCGTCGCAAGCGTCGGTCCAACCTCATCAAGCATTGCCCGCATAACAGCAGGAACACCAGCCATCACATGCACATTCTCAATTTTAAAGCCTGGGGGTGCAGACGCTTTGTTGACGATCAATGACGCCCCAAAAGGAATACGAGCCATGCGCATGCGTGCTTCATTCAATTCAATGTCAGCAGGGTAATGCGCCTTCATCATCGCGATCGCTTGGTCATTGTGGTCAATCCCCACATTGAAGGCCGCCGCCATCGCATCAGCTGTAATGTCATCATGGGTCGGCCCAATACCGCCGGTTGAAAACACATAAGTGTATTTGCCCGACAACGCCCTCACCGTCTCAACAATGGTTTCCATGTCATCAGATACAACGCGGATCTCCATCAAATCCACGCCAATATTGGTGAGGTACTCAGCGATATAACCAGAATTAGTATCTTTGGTTCTGCCCGATAAAATTTCGTCGCCAATAACCAAGACAGCAGCTGTGATCTGTTCACTCTTAGACATGGCATCATCCCAGTTGGCGTTATACTTGACTGGGTGACATAATGAGATGAAACAGCCTTGTCTATATGGGGACGATCAAAACCCGCCATTTTGTGGATGAACGCAAAAAGCCGCTCGAAAAATGCCAGTATAGGCACCTTTCAAGCGGCGAGACGGGGGGCAGAACATTACCACCCCGTTCTTAAAAACCCGCAAAGGTTCTTAAGTCTTGGGAGTGAGAACGTTATTTTTTGATAATCTGCGCCAAACGAAGCAGCGACAAAAATTCGGCACGGTAGCCAAATGGATCATTGCTACGCGCACTTGCAGCCAATGCTTCGGCATCTTTCAAAGACCACGAACCAGTGTAATCACTGCCTTTGAGTATTTGTCCAACACCTGCCACGGCGGCTGCAAAATTCGCCTCAGTCTCAGCAATATCAGCGCGGTCTGCTTGCACTGGCGTTGTGATCAACTTGCTCTTGTCTTCACCCGGTAATTTGTAGCGAAGTTTGACAAAAGCCAGCTCGTCATTCTTACCTAAGGTCACAGGCTCCGCCTTGTTTGCATCACCATAACGAAGCGAGTCAATCTTTCGCGCATCAGAGCCAACAGGCGTTACTTCATAAATTGCCGTCACCGTATGACCTGCACCAATGTCGCCAGCGTCCACCTTGTCATTGTTAAAGTCTTCGCGTTTCAACTGACGTGTTTCATAGCCAATCAAGCGGTATTCAGCGACGGTTGCGGGATTAAACTCCACCTGAATTTTCACATCATTGGCAATGGTGGTAAGGGAACCCGCCACTTGATCGACGAGCACTTTGCGCGCTTCTGATAACGTGTCGATGTAGGCTGCAAAACCATTACCGTTTTGCGCCAGCGCTTGCATGGTGGCATCTTGATAGTTGCCACGGCCAAATCCTAGGACAGAAAGATAGGTGCCGCTCTCACGCTTTTGCTTGATGAAGTCCGTCAACGCTTTTGGATCAGACAGACCGACGTTGAAATCGCCATCGGTTGCAAGCAGCACCCGCGCCTTACCTTCGCCACCAGACATTTTCTCGGCAATCGCATAGGCCTGTTGAAGACCGGCCTGCCCTGCGGTTGAACCACCAGCGCGAAGGTTATCAAGGCTTGCCATAATTTTGTCAGCATCAGACGCACTGGTCGGCTCCAACGCCATGCCCGCACTACCTGCATAGGTGACAATGGCCACCTTATCTTCAGGACGAAGCGTTGAAAGTAGCAAACGGAACGACTGCTTTAACAAGGGCAGCTTGTTTGCTTGGTTCATAGACCCAGACGTATCGATCAAGAACACGAGGTTATGCGGCGGCTGTTCGCTCAAAGGTGGCGTATAGCCTTTAATCCCCACCTGCATCAGCTTAGTGCCCGTGTTCCAAGGTGTTTGCATCACAGACACATTGGTTGAAAACGGAATAGAGCCGCTTGTTGGCTTCTTATAATCATAACTGAAATAATTGATCAGCTCTTCCGTCCGCACCGCATCTTTAACTGGCAATTTGCCAAAATTAATCGCCGAGCGCACAAAGGAATAAGACGCCGTATCCACATCGACTGAAAAGGTCGACACTGGATTGTCAGCCGTCAGTTTTAACGGGTTAGCTTCTGCTTCAGGAAAGGCTTCCGTGTTTGCTTCCGGTATAGCAATTGGTTCTGGCAATGGCCGAACAATCGAAGGTTGAGCACGAGAACGCTTGGCGAAAGAACGCACATTCCCTGATTTTCGCGTTCTTAGCTCCCGTAACTGATTGCCAGATAATTGCGTTCTGAACTCACGTAACTGATTGCCCGCTATAAGCCGGTCAGATTTGGTCGACTGCGGTGCAGGTGCTGTCACAGCAACGTCATTTGAGGCTGCGTTTTCAGAAAGCACCTCTTGAGATATTGCGTCAGGCTTCACCTCAGGCTTTTCGTTGTTTTTGACGGTTTTACCCTTCAGAGGGCTTTGCGGATAAATTTGGTCTAAGTTTTGAGTAACACCAACGGCCAAAATAATCGCCGCAAACGAAGCGGTTCCAAGGTAGGCTTGTTTCGAAGTGAGTTGAGAGAACATTTTTGAAAATCCTTTAAACAATCCGACCTTTTCATCTGGCCGATTGTTCATAGGACGCGCCTCATCTACTGATCCTTGGAAATTTTCTTGTCTATTTTTTTCAAAGCTTTCTTGAGCAAGCATAAGCGCAGCTTTCTTGGCAGCTTCGCTTGGTTGTGGCGTCGCCTTTTTCAAGGATAATTTTAGCTTGTCGAGTTCATCTGTCATTGCAACATGTCCTCTGCTTTCGCTTGCTCTTTAAGCGCTTTACGCACTTCACTCATTCGCCAACTTATCGTGCCTTCAGAAACACCCAGCACTTCGCCGGCTTCCGTGTGGTTCATTTCTTCCCCAAGTACGAGCGCCACGGTCTCGCGCAAGTCTTCGCTCAAGCCATTCATGGCATTATAAAGCCAATCTATCGCCTCGCTGGTTTCTGCGTGCTCTGCTTTTAATAACACTTCACGCTCCCCCCACCCGCTTGCGGCTTTTGCGTGGGTTGCTCGTTTGCGCAGACTATCGCGCGCCTTGTTCATCACCACTTGATAAAGCCATGTCGAAAACTTCGATTGCCCTTTGAAACTTTTAAGCTTTGCAGGCAGCTCAATACAAACATCCTGCGCCAAATCCTCTGCATCTGCTTGTGTTCCAAGCAACCGAAACGCCACGCGGAAAATCAAATCATAATGACGCGCAATCAGGCGTGCGAAAGCCGCGCGGTCACCCGCGATTGCCTGCTCAACCTCAATTTCGTCACTGCTTTGCATATGCATGTCACTTTATAAGACGCACGCCACCTTCAAATCCTTGGGTGGTTTTTTAAAAAATGTCAAAAAACTGAAATTTTCTCGTAATCGACTGTCAAACCATATGAAATCCACTATGAATGCACCATGAAGTTTCCAACACCCCTCATCAAAGGCCGATTGATAAAACGATATAAACGCTTTTTGGCGGACATCGTTTTAGACACAGGCGAAGAAATCACCGCTCATTGTGCCAACCCCGGTGCCATGCTGGGTCTTAAAGACCCTGATTCCGTGGTCTGGGTATCAGAGGCTAACAACCCGAACCGGAAGCTAAAATATGATTTTCAGTTGATTGAGGCAGACGGCACATTGGTTGGCATCAATACAAGCCACCCGAATAAACTTGTCGAAGAAGCCATCTTAGCTGGCACCATCACAGAGCTTTCCGGCTATGAGACCCTCAAACGCGAAGTAAAATACGGCGAGAACAGCCGGATTGATATTCTGCTTACCGATGAGAACAAAGCGGATTGCTATGTGGAAGTGAAGAATGTTCACTTGTCTCGCGAAAAAGGCTTGATTGAATTTCCTGATAGCGTCACCGCACGCGGCGCAAAACATTTGGGCGAATTGGCGAACATGGTCGATCAAGGCCACCGCGCCGTGATGGTTTATCTCATCCAACGCGAAGATGGGGAGAGCATGTCATTTGCTGCAGACCTCGACCCCAACTATGCGCAAGCCTTTGAAGAGGCAACCAAGCGCGGTGTTGAAGCCATCGCCTATGAGTGCCATTTAACGACAGAAGAAATCACAGTCACAAAATCGTTGCCAATTACTCCAAAGTCGGCTTGAAAAAAGCATGGCTTTTGCTAGCTTCACTAATTATTGGTCGCTATAAGAACCAAATAGATTTCACCCCTAAGAGGCACCTACTAAATGGTCACCTACATCGACGCGGCAACAGCTCCTTTGCGAAACACAGGACAAGTGCGGCTTTATAATGATGCAGATTTTGATGCGATGAACGAAGCTGGTCAGTTGACCGCGCGCGCGCTCGATCATGTTGCCGAAATGGTGAAACCGGGGGTGACGACCGAAGAGATTGACGATTTCGTGCATCAGTTCGGCCTTGATCATAACGCCCCACCTGCAACATTGAACTATCGCGGCTTCACAAAATCATGCTGCACCTCAATCAACCATGTGGTCTGCCACGGTATCCCCAACAATAAGCCACTGCGCGAAGGTGACATCATCAATGTCGACATCACCTATGTGCTGGACGGTTGGCACGGCGATTCAAGCCGCATGTATGCGGTCGGCGCGATCAAGCGAGCAGCTGAGCGTTTGATTGATGTTACCTATGAAAGCCTGATGCTGGGCATTGAAGCCGTCAAACCGGGTGCGACAACAGGCGACATTGGTGCGGCCATTCAAAAATTTGCCGAAAACGAACGTTGCAGCGTAGTGCGGGATTTTTGCGGGCATGGCGTTGGCAAGCTCTTTCATGACATGCCAAACGTGCTCCACTATGGGCGTGCAGGCGAAGGCATTGAACTTCGCCCCGGTATGATTTTCACCATTGAACCGATGATCAATCTTGGCCGTCCTCATGTGAAGGTGCTGCCAGATGGATGGACCGCAGTTACAAGAGACAGATCACTAACCGCCCAATTTGAACATTCCATCGGCGTTACCGAAGATGGCGTTCGTATCTTCACCAAATCCCCCAAAGGCTATGACAAGCCGCCTTATGTGAGCTGAGGTCATGACGGGTGGGGGCAAAAAAGACGAACCGCAACTATACGGCTTTGAAGAAGCAAGCCCCGACATTTCAGAAAAAGCAGCAGCGCCTAAATCTAAAGCGAAACCTAAGCCGCATTACTCTGGCCATCGCGACCGTCTGCGCGACCGCTTCAAAAAAAGTGGCGCGACGGCTCTCGCCGATTATGAACTCTTAGAACTGATCTTATTTCGCGCCATTCCAAGACGCGACACCAAACCCATCGCAAAAGCACTCCTCGCACAGTTTGGCACTGTGGCCGAAGTTTTATCAGCGCCGATTGAGCGGCTGAAAGAAGTAAATGGCATTGGTCAATCGGTCGCCGTGGATTTAAAGATCATCCAAGCAGCAGGCCAACGTCTTGCCAAAGATCAAATCATGGAACGGCCGGTTTTATCGTCTTGGATAGAGCTTATCGATTATTGCCACAGCGCCATGGCCTATGAGAAGAAAGAGCAGTTCCGTCTCTTATTCCTTGATAAGAAAAACCAATTGATCGCCGACGAAGTTCAACAGGTTGGCACCATAGACCATACACCAGCTTATCCTCGAGAAGTCGTCAAACGCGCGCTCGAACTTTCTGCAACAGCCGTCATTTTACTGCACAACCACCCGTCAGGCGATCCGACACCATCGCAAGCAGATATCTTGATGACACAGAAAATTATTGAGGCTGCAACCCCAATGGGCATTGCTGTCCACGATCACATTATTATCGGGAAAAGTGGGCACACCAGTTTGAAAGCCTTGCGCTTTAT
>CAZKKW010000074.1:8171-11667 GCA_964553335.1 uncultured Hyphomicrobiales bacterium
GTATCAAGATCAAGACTTGCTGCCTCGCCCATTTCAACTTCTGCGATGACAGAAGCATGTTTGCCGATCAGGTGGCGTGCACCAGTATCTCCTTGCACATCGCAAAGCTCATCAAAGAACCGCCTCGACCACAAAACGGGGTTGCCGCGCTTTCCTTTTGATGTGGCCACCACAGCATGAATATCATCCCGCGCACGGTAGGTCGCAATCATTTCGTCAACACCCTCGCTACCAACAAACGGCATATCAGCGAGCGCTACCATTGCCGCATCGATCTCATCTTCGAGCGCACCGATGCCCGCCCTAAGCGATGTTGAAAGGCCATCGGCATAGTTTTCATTATGGACAAATGTAACGTCCAGCCCTTCAAGCTCTTGGCGAATGCGCTCTTGCTCATGGCCTGTGACAACGACCACTTGATCAACCTTCGTACTTTCCAAAGTCTCGACCACTTGGCGGACCAATGTTTTGCCGTTGATTGTCGCGAGCAATTTGTTCGCCTCACCCATACGGGTTGAACGACCAGCGGCAAGGACGACTGCTGCAATTTGATCTTTCGCACCCAGACCACCTTCGCGTGGCTGCGGTCTTGAGGTGATTTCCATCAATAAACCTCCTACCCCCATGCCCATAATATCATCGCGGGTAACAGGCACATTGGCGATCAATCGGTTTAAGACCCAATCAAACCCGTTCTCAACCGGAGAGCGCGCACAACCGGGGGCACCAATGACAGGGGCATTACCAAGCTCACCCAAAAACAAAAGATTGCCCGGATCAACTGGCATACCAAAATGATGCAACTGCCCACCAGCTTTCGTTAAGCCAGCAGGTCCAACATCATCATGATCAACTGTCGCGGACGCACCAAACAAAATGATCAAGTCAGGCTTTTGTTTTGAGGCTTCAATCAGTCCATTGCTTATGGATTTAGTATCGTGGGCAACGCGTATTTCATCGCTTATTGCAGCCCCAACATTACCAAGTCGCTCGTTCAAAACCTTCCTCGTTTTATCCATTGTCGAAGGCTTCAAACTACCCAGCGTGCTTGCGACTAAAACCACGTTCTTGCGTTGAAAGGGGTGAACGCTAACCATCGCGCCTAAGGCTTCGGCAGCAGACACGGCAGATTCAGGAGCGGCAAACGGGATGATCTTGACAGTCCCAATCATCCGGCCTTCTTCCACCGGCGTATAATTTGGCAAGGTTGCGATTGTGACGGCTGGATGCATCTTGTTGAGGCTTGTGACTAATCGCTCATTGGCAACGAATAACCCATCATCCCCAGCATAAAGATTAACCCGTCCGGTAAAAGGTTCATCTCGTCGAACCGACCCACCACGTACCGCATTTGCTACCCGTAAGGCGGCTTCTGCTTCATGGACATCACCGTCGGCAAGTTCTGCGACAAGCACGCGACCAACTCCGCATGAAAGGAGCACGTCCACATCGTCTTCGCTCAGTAGATGCCCTTTTTTAAAGGTGCCCTTTGCTACCTTCAACGTATGGGCGAGATAGCAGCCTGCGGCCCGTTTTAGATCGATTTCACCAAAGTTCACGCCCGCCCCCTTAAAGACGCGATGATGGTTCCAAGCACTGCAACTGAAATTTCTGCGGGACTTGAAGCACCAATATCAAGACCGATAGGCGCATCAATCCGCTCTATTTGTTGATCGCTCAGCCCATTGGCTTTCAACCGCTCCACACGCTTTGCATGGGTTTTTCGACTGCCCAATGCACCGACATAAAAACACTCAGCTTCTAAAGCCTTTTGCAAAGGAAGATCATCAATCTTCGGGTCATGCGTAAGCGCGGCCAACGCCGTATAACGGTCAAGTGGTTGACCCGCTAAAATCTCATCGGGCCATTCAGCATGAAGCGTAACGCCTGCAAACCGGTCCTCGCTTGCAAAGGCGGTACGCGGATCAATCACGGTTACATCAAACCCGCAGGCTTTCGCAGGCCCAATCATATGTTGTGAAATATGCACCGCACCGATGATTACCAAACGGGGTGATGGCAAATAGGCAGCATAAAAGACATCATCTTCCATGCCAGACTTGCCAGATAAGAAACGCGCTTTCTCACTATCGCTTACGGCGTCGTCCCGTTCAATCAGGCGCTGTTCTTGTGTCGTGGTGTTTGTTGCAACAAGCACAGGAACACGGTTAGCGCGGCAGTCATTGAGGCGTTTTAAGAGGCTGAGTTCCATCTACTTAACCCGCTCCACATAGACCGCAATTTCACCACCGCAAGAAAGTCCAACTTCCCAAGCTGTCTCATCTGCCACACCAAAACTAAGCGTGCGCGGTTTGCCGTCTTCAATCACATCAATCGCATCGGAGATAACGGCCCCCTCAACACAGCCGCCAGAAACAGAGCCTTCAAAATTGCCGTCACTATCAATCACCAAATGCGCACCCACGGGACGCGGCGCAGAACCCCATGTTTTAACAACAGTTGCAAGCGCTACATCACGCCCCTCACCGCGCCATCGCTCGGCAATTGTCAAAACATCAAGATGATCGGGGTTTTGCATAAAATACTCCTCTTAAGCCGCAAGCTCTCTTAAGCTGCCAACCAATGACGTGGATCATGCCCCGCCCGCTTCGGTTCTGACAAGAGCGAACAAAGCGCATCCATACTATCAATGGAATGAATGGCACGAAACTCATCGACATGTTCAAGCATCACACGAATGCCTTGGGCGCGGGCTTGAAAACCTTCATAACGCAAAAGCGGATTGAGCCAGATCAGACGGCCACAAGAACGATGCAGCCGGTCCATCTCATGGGCTAAGTCGTCCGCCCCATCGCGCTCCAACCCATCCGTGATCAACAAGACAATCGCCCCCTGCCCCAAAACGCGGCGCGACCAATCACGATTAAATTGCTTCACCGTGGTCGCAATGCGCGTGCCGCCAGACCAATCTAGCACCGTATCAGAACAAGCAGCCAGCGCCTCATCAGGGTCTTTTGCTCGAAGCTGACGGGTGACATTGGTAAGCCGTGTGCCGAACAGAAAAGTATGCACCCGCTTATTGTGCTCACTCAACGCATGAAGAAAATGCAGGAAGATGCGCGAATATTGGCTCATGGAACCGGAAATATCGCAAAGGGCAACAACGGGCGGCGCGATCTCCCTCGGCTTCTTAAACTTCGGCAAAAGCAAATCGCCACCAGAGCGCAGGGAAGACCGCAACGTATGATGCGGGTCGAAACGGATGGGTTTATTCGCTTGATGAAACCGCCGCGTGCGAAGCTTATCAACCGGCAAAACCATTTGTTGAATGGCCCGTTTGGCATCCAGAATTTCTTGCGCGCTCATTTGTGCAAAGTCTTTTTCACGCAACACATCTTTGGACGACATTGTAAAGCGTGCATCCACTTCAACTTCTGGCACCATACCGTCTTGCAGGCTTTCGTTTTGTTGAAAGAAAGCATCAGAAACCCGCGACGCCCCCGCTTTAGGCTTTTCCTTTTCCCGCTCATCACCC